>NZ_JVKV01000067.1 GCF_001072375.1 Streptococcus pseudopneumoniae | reverse complement strand
GAAATCGAATTCTAACGAATTACCGATTTCTGTCCCACTCTCTCTTTTTAGGTCGCTAGATAAAGTCCTTTGAAAGCACTCATCTAAGCTTAGCCACAGAGCTTTCAGTGACTGGTTCTTTTTATATTGCCTCAAGTATGGTACAATAAAAGCATGAGAATTCAACAATTACACTATATTATCAAAATTGTAGAGACTGGTTCCATGAATGAAGCTGCCAAGCAACTCTTCATTACGCAACCTAGTCTGTCAAATGCAGTTCGTGACCTAGAAAATGAGATGGGGATTGAGATTTTTATTCGAAATCCCAAGGGAATTACCCTCACACGTGATGGGATGGAATTTTTATCCTATGCCCGTCAGGTTGTCGAGCAAACCCAACTTCTAGAAGAACGTTATAAAAATCCCATCGCTCATCGCGAGCTTTTTAGTGTGTCTTCGCAACACTATGCCTTCGTAGTCAATGCCTTTGTTTCCTTGCTCAAGAAGAGCGATATGGAAAAGTACGAGCTTTTTTTGCGTGAAACCAGAACCTGGGAAATCATCGACGACGTCAAGAACTTCCGTAGTGAAGTCGGAGTCCTCTTTTTAAATAGCTATAACCGTGATGTCCTTTCTAAGATGTTGGATGATAACCATCTAGTTGCTCACCATCTCTTTACAGCCCAACCTCATATCTTTGTCAGCAAGACCAATCCTCTTGCTAAAAAAGACAAGGTGCAGTTGGCAGACCTAGAAGACTTCCCTTACTTGAGCTATGATCAAGGAACCCATAATTCCTTCTATTTCTCAGAGGAGATTTTGTCTCAGGAACACCACAAGAAATCCATCGTTGTTAGTGACCGTGCGACCTTGTTCAATCTCTTGATTGGTTTGGACGGCTATACCATCGCGACTGGTATCCTTAATAGTAACCTCAATGGAGACAATATTGTTTCGATTCCACTTGATATTGATGATCCGATTGAGCTGGTTTATATCCAGCATGAGAAAACTAGCTTATCTAAGATGGGTGAACGCTTCATCGAGTATTTGCTTGAAGAAGTTCGTTTTGATAGCTAATCGTAAGTACATTAGAAAAGAAAAGGAAATATGACTACAATGAATACCAATGATTTTGATTTTCACTTGCCTGAGGAGTTGATTGCACAAACACCTCTGGAAAAGCGCGATGCCTCTAAACTCTTGATAGTCAATCGCAAAACAGGGGAATTTCAAGATCGCCATTTTCACTCTATTATTGAAATGCTAGAGCCAGGTGATGCCCTGGTTATGAATGACACCCGCGTACTACCAGCGCGACTTCATGGTCAAAAGGAAGAAACAGGGGGCCATGTTGAACTCTTGCTCTTGAAAAATACAGCAGGAGACGAATGGGAAGTCTTGGCAAAACCTGCTAAACGTCTCAAGGTCGGAGCTAGAGTTGTCTTTGGCGATGGTCGGCTAAGCGCAGTTGTGACTGAGGAATTGACCCATGGTGGCCGTATTGTGCGTTTTGAATATGAAGGAATTTTCCTAGAAGTACTTGAAAGTCTTGGAGAAATGCCACTGCCTCCTTATATCCATGAAAAGTTGGATGACCGTGAACGTTACCAGACAGTCTATGCCAAGGAGAGCGGCTCAGCGGCTGCCCCAACTGCAGGCCTGCATTTTACCAAGGAATTACTGGAAGAAATCCAGCAAAAAGGGGTTCACCTAGTCTACCTGACCTTGCACGTTGGACTTGGGACCTTTAGACCTGTTTCCGTAGATAATCTGGATGAGCACGAGATGCACTCAGAGTTTTATCAATTGTCTGAAGAAGCTGCTGCGACCTTGCGACAGGTCAAAGAAAATGGGGGTCGTGTCATTGCGGTTGGAACAACCTCTATCCGTACACTAGAAACCATCGGAAGCAAGTTTGATGGGCAAATCCAAGCAGACTCTGGCTGGACCAATATCTTTATCAAACCAGGCTATGACTGGAAGGTTGTGGATGCTTTTTCTACGAATTTCCATTTGCCTAAGTCTACCTTGGTCATGCTCGTTTCTGCCTTTGCAGGCCGTGAATTGGTCTTAGAAGCCTACCAACATGCTATCGACCAAAAATACCGTTTCTTTAGCTTTGGCGATGCCATGTTTATCTATTAAAGCTTTTGAAAAATCAAAGAAGATATAAAGAGAGACTGATTCATTCTTGGATCAGTTTTTTGCTTGATCTTACACAAAGTTACCAAAATAACTATTGAATTATAGACAAATAAATGATACACTGAAGACTAGGGCTTGGCCGTCAAAAATATATGTAATTTCGGACTAGCCATTTTAGACTCAGACTAAACTGGGTCATCATTTTAAAAGGAGATTATCATGAAAAAAACATTGAGCTACACCAGTCTTTCAGCTCTTGCCTTGTTGGCTGTGGTGACACTTGCTGCTTGTGGAGGAAATACTGAAAAAACTACAGCATCTTCAAGCAAAGAGGCTTCTTCCTCTAAAGTAACTAAGGAGTCATCAAGTAAAACAGAAGCTAGTCAAAAAGAGGAGCCGAAGTCTGAAACGAGTCCATCAAGTTCCGCAAGCACTCAAACGGATAAGAAGGAAGAGAAGAAAAAGTCGCCAGAAGCTTACGCAAAATTTCTTGGAACATGGGAAAACTATGCTGGAACAACTGCTACAGTCACAGCTGATGGAATCGTGACCATTCAAAGTTCAAAAGGAACCTTCCAGTATGAAATGGGCCAAGTAGAGGAAAAAGATGACTACTACTCAACAGGAATCCATCTTGTCGATGGTGGAGAAGGTGCACGCCTTATCTTTACACCAGCAGGTGTAGCAAATGAATTGACAGGTACGGATGGCAGCCAAGACGTCTTGGCAATCGGCCAATCACCAAGCGACAAAGATAGTCATTTTTACCGAAATTAAGAATGAAAAAAGAAAAAGTGAGCCAAATCGACGGCTCGCTTTTTGAGTGGTGAAAAGTATGGATGAGATTGATTTGACAAGTAAAAAAGCCTTGATTCCAAGACTTTTTCCTGTTGTTTAGATGCCCCTGCATAATTTTTGAAGAGTTTTCATGTTGAAAATAATCAAAACTATTGAAATAAGTAAAAAGTTGAATTATAGTGAGTATTGTGTCACAATAGGTAATATATAAATAATTAATGGAATGGATATAATTCTTTCCTACCTTTACAAGAAGGATTGGTTGCACCTTTTTTATCTAGCAATTGTGGTTAGCTTTCAAGTTTAGCTAGTTTTTAAAAGCTCTGATTTCGACTCAATAAAACAAATTTCAGAAGTGCAAAAGACAAGATGGTGACATTGCTACAGTCAGTCGCCATGTCTTGCTGGCACAGGCTGTTTGTGCCGTCAGCTATTTACCAGTCAATTTGATCAAAGGGCTTAATTATTATTTTTGAAAGGTCTTTTATGGAAAAAATTCTTTCTTTAGGTCTGACAGGTAAGAAATTACTTGTTCAGGGTTTCTTGTTTGTTCTGCTAGGTCTTATCTTGATGGTCACGGGAACTTGGTTGCCAGTGACGGTTATTCGACTGGTTCTGTTTTTAGCTTGGATAGCAACGGTCTTAGATTTAGTATTACGTATTTTCAAAAAAAGTCAGTCAACGGACACCTTGGGAGTTGCACTGGTTAAATTGTTAGTGATGGGATATTTGCTAGGCTCGAATCTTGCTACTGATGTGCCAATTTATATTTTGGCTCTTGTGATTGGAATTTATCAGATTTTTCATGCTAGTATCAACCTTGTCACCTATGTTCTCTACCGCAAAAACAAAATTCGACCTCGTTTTCGTTTCTTACTAGATGGTCTCGTACTAGTTTTTCTTGGTGGGACTAGTCTTTTGTCCTCTACGGGAAATTCTGTCTTTCAACTCTTTGTTTTAGGGGCTTATTTTTGCCTTTATGGTGTGTCCAATATCCGTGACGGTTTCTTATTTGAAAAGGAAATTGGGAAAAACCATCTCAAACGTCGTGTCAGAATGAGCTTACCTATTGCCCTAGCCGCTCTCATCCCTGCAAGAACTTTAGCAAAAATTAACAAATTTATGCTGGAAAATGCTGATGAGGAAGAAGATATCCATCTTGGAATAGTGAAGTCTGGTAAGACAGCAGAGCTAGAAATTTTTGTTCATACAGCTGAGACCTCCCTGTTTTCAGCTATTGGTCATGTGGATATCTGCTATCAGGGCCGTGTTATTTCTTATGGCAACTATGATCCGTCATCTGAGACCTTATTTGGTATGGTAGGAGATGGTGTCTTATATTTCTGTGACCGCGATAAGTACATTGATCTATGTAAACGTGAGAGTCAAAAAACACTTTTTGGTTACGGAATAGATTTGACACCTGAAATGGAAAAAGCAGTTCAGAAAAAGTTGGCTGAATTAAAACAACTAACGATTCCTTGGGAGCCAAGCGCAGATAAAATTAAAACGGAAGATGGTAAGGAAGACTACACCTACGCTTATAAAATCAGACATGAGACGGATGGGGAACTTTATAAATTTATCAAATCTAAGTTTAAATCCTACTTTGTCTTATCTACAAACTGTGTGCTCTTGGCTGATACCATAGTCGGTCAGGCTGGCACCGATATCCTCTCACCCAAAGGATTTATCGCTCCAGGAACTTACCAAGCCTACCTTAATCGAGAGTTTGAAAAACCAAATAGTATAGTCGTATCTAAACATGTTTATTAAGGAGAATTTATGAACTTAGTAAAAAAATACACCCCGTTAATACTTTTTATAGGGCTGGTTGCTCTTGTAATTCTGAATGCATCGAGCTTTATATCAGGAGCAATCTCTCTCTTTGATGTAATATCAACCTTGATTTATGGTGCTGTTATTGCTTTTGTGCTTAATGTTCCTATGAAAAAAATTGAACAGTACTTAGTTAAATTGAAGGTAAAGGCAGAGTTGCGTCGTCCGATTGCCATGGTACTTGTTTTCCTAGCTCTTATCTTAATCGTGATTGCTCTTTTGGTTTTGGTGCTGCCAACCCTAGCCCAGACTATTAGTCAGCTGGGAACAGTCCTTTCAACAGTCCTTACTCAACTTGGGAAATTGCTAGGCAGCTCGGAATTTGTAACCAAAGACATGTTGTCAACTATCGTATCAGGCATACAGGGACAGTCTAGCTCTATTAGCCAAGCTTTGATAGGTTTTTTATCAGGTCTGACTAGTAATATCGGCAATATTTTTTCAAGTTTGATGAATGCCTTTTTGATTATAGTCTTCACCTTTTTATTTTTATCCAGTAAGGAACATTTGGCAGCGATGACGAGTCGACTTCTAAAAGTTTTTCTTCCAGAGAAGGTGGTGATAAAGTTGACTTACATTGGACAAGTAGCACTAGAGACTTATGACCAATTTTTGATGAGTCAGCTGATTGAAGCAGTTATCATAGGAGTTATGATAGCGGTTGGTTACAGCGTGTTTGGGATACCCTATGGAGTAATGACAGGTATCTTTGCAGGAGTGCTGTCTTTCATTCCTTATGTTGGTCCTATGATTGCTTGTGTGCTAGGAGCGATTTTTATCTTTACAGTCAGTCCAAGTCAAGCTTTACTGTCTATCCTTCTTTATCAAATTATACAGCTGATTGAGGGAAACCTTATCTATCCCAAAGTTGTGGGTCAATCTATCGGCTTACCAGCTCTCTTCACACTTGCAGCAGCTAGTATTGGAGGAAATCTATTTGGCTTACTTGGAATGATATTCTTTACACCCATATTTGCTGTTATCTATCGATTGGTTAAAGAATTTGTCGTTGCAAAGGAAAATCAGGTAGATTGAGAAAGACTGAATCTAATAAGACAAACTAAGAAGAGAGTGAAAGATTCTCTTCTCTTTTATTTTTAAATACTTTGCTACAAAAAGCTATTGGACGTAAAAAAGCCTTGATTTCAAGGCTTTTTCCTGTTGATTTAGATGCCCCTACAAGGGCTCGAACCTGCGCCCCATAGATTAAGAGTCTACTGCTCTACCAACTTAGCTAAAGAGGCAACAGAAAAAGCTGAGAATGTAACTTCCCAGCTATTTTAATATGCCCAAAATGGCAGCTAGATTATTTACGAAAGGCATCAAGGATATAGGTGAAACCAACAATTAAAAATGCAAAGGCAACGACATAAACGACAAAGACACTTGTAGCTACTGGATTGAACAAAATCACTAGACCTAGTAAAAATGCAAGCAACGCTATCCACATGATATGGTTGCCAATAATAGGGAAAATCAATCCCAGACGATTGCCTTTAAAGAAAACTATAATGGCTTCTACAATTAACCAAATCCCTAAAATAATTGGAATGACAACTGGCAGCGTCACAAAGCCATAGGCAACGAGGTAAAGAGCTAAGAGAAGATTAACAATCCCTTGGAAAAGATGAGCTGGTGAGCGAAGCTCTTTTGGTACAGAGAAATAGCCTAAAATAGCTGCTATGGAAGCAACCAGTAAACCAAATGCAATCCACCAGCTGTAAGCAACAAGATTAGCTACTGGGTCTGTAAATAGAAAGAGTGCTAAAAGGACAAAAATAACTCCTGCAAGGAATAGCGATAAACGATTAGAAAATTTCATTTCAATACCCCCTATATAGTATAGTATAGTTTGTTAATAAAACTATTGTAGTTATTTTTATAGAAAATGTCAATAAAATAAATAAACAATTTGGAAGTTTCAGTCTGATTCATGAAAAGAAAATCAGTTTTTATCATTTTGAAAATAAAAAGAGAAGATAAAATTTGTCTTCTCTACATGAAAATATTGTATGGCATCAAAGCAAAAGTAACTGGCTTTACACTATTTGTTAAGATGTAATTTGATTCAAAAAGAAAAGATAGATTTAAAAGTGGGGCAAATGATGGGGCAAATCAGTTATAGACAAGCAAAAAAGCCTTGGAACTCAAGACTTTTTCTGTTGTATTTAGATGCCCCCTGCATGGATTTGGAAAGGACCTTCATATTGAGAGTAATTAAAAATATTGAAATATAAGTGATTTTAGGGAAATACTTTTAGGTATTTTCAATGTCATGATTTAAAAATGGGGCAAAAGTGGGGCAAAAACGAATGACTCACATTTGGTTTGAAAATCTATAATACCTAATGATTATGCCATACTAGATATATAGTGTTGTTATAAATAAATGTCAGTGCGAGTTCAAATCGGAGGATAAAATGGAAAAACAAATTAATGAAAAAAAAGCCTTGGAAAACCAAGGCTTTTTTAATGCTATAAACTCATTAAAAGAACCCCCAGTTAGATTTGGAATATTTTTTATTCTGTGTCACATAAAAATAAATAAAATGAATGGCTATAGCTAGAGTAAAAATGGTTGCAATACTCAACACTGTTATAGGATTAGAAGCGAAAAGCAAAGAGAGAATCAAGGCAGCCAGATAGAGTGTCGCTTGAGCACAGTAGTAACTTCTCGGATAGCGAAGATAGTTTTTGTTATAGGGCCCATTTGCTAGGACAGCAGCTTGGAAGAGGCCAATTCCGATATAAAAGAAGCTGATTGCAACGAGAAGATTAGCCTCGGGATTCAGGAGATAACCCATCGAAACTGTCATCAACATAAGCCCGATGAAAATAGGATAGTGACTATAAATTACAAATAATCCCTTTTGACTAGATCCTTCATCAATAGCATGGTCAAATTCGCCAAAATAAAACAAGAACAGGGAAAGCATGATAACGAAATTGAGAACCGAATAAATCGAGAAATTCTCGACTGTAAAGAAGCTAGCTAGCCCAACAACCATCTCTCCAAACGTAATAATCACAAGAAGGGAGACGCGCTCGATTAAATGGGGAAGATTTACCTGGAAATGCTCATCTTTAGTAATCAAGAAAATTGGCACAATAAATGTTAGCAGAATACTAGCAATAAAGATATAGACTCCAACGTAAATAGGAAAAAGAGCTGCCAGATAGACTCCTAAACTTCCTAGACCTGTTAACCATAGAAAACCTTTGATACTTTCCCGATCAGTATTATCGGTTGATTTTCTAAAAAATTCAACCAAATATTGAAAAAATAAGGTAAGGGTCAATGTACCAACAGCCCAACAGGTATAATAGAACCATTGTTGCCAATTGTATCCAATCATATTGGACATAAAGAGCATAAGTCCCATGTTGATAAACATGATTACCATGTTAAATAACGAGTTTGTTCCATAGCGATTGGTATAAATGGTTTGAATCATCCAGGAATTGATGATAACCATGACAGAGATGAAGAAATCAAGTAAAGAATCCCAAGCCACAACACCGCTATGAAGAGGGTGAATTAAAGCAGTTGCTTTTGAAATTGCAAAAACAAACACTAGGTCATAAAATAGTTCTGAAAATTCTACACGTTTATGCTTAATAAGAGTTGTCATATTAATACCTTTCTACTTTAGAAATACAATACATTATAACAGAAAATGGTAATGAGAGAAAAGGATATGCTTAAATAATTTCATGTGGCGCGAATTGTCAAAACCTTGACTTCTTTTGTCATTTACTTGAAAAAGCAACCCTGACGAGTTGATTAAAATCCTATTAAAAATTAACTTTGTCAGGATCATCCTGAGTTTTGATGCCTTGAATCTTATCCAAGACCGCCATATCTTCCTCTGATAAGTCGAAGCCGAAGATATCCAAGTTAGCTTTTATATTTTTAGGTGTCACAGACTTAGGTAGTGGCAAGAAACCTTTTTGAAGGCTCCAACGCAGAGCAACTTGTGCCACAGATTTACCGTTACGTTCAGCCACTGCTTCAACATCTTCATTTCCAAAAATACCACCTGTACCTAGTGGACTATAGGCTTCAAGAAGGATATCGCGCTCTTGGCAATAGGCAACTAAGTCTTTTTGGTCACAACCTGGAGCCAAGAGGATTTGATTGACATGTGGCACAATTTCAGCTGTTTCAAGAAGAGCTTCTAGGTGATGTTGCATAAAGTTAGACACACCGATAGCACGCACCTTACCTTCTTTGTAGGCTTCTTCCATAGCCTTCCATGCACCCGCATTGCCAGCCTTCCAAGCATCATTCTCACGAAGCGCCTTTGGATTAGGCCAATGGATAAGCAAAAGATCCAAATAATCCACACCAAGTCTTTCGAGAGACTCATCGATAGAAGTCTTAGCCAACTCGTAATCGTGCTTATCATTCCAAAGTTTGGTAGTTAGGAAAATATCCTCACGTGCCAAATTACTATCAGCAATCGCCTTACCTACAGAAACCTCGTTACCGTAAATTTGTGCGGTATCAATATGTGTGTAACCCGCCTTAAGTGCGAAGCTAACGCTGTTATAGGCTTCTTCGCCTTCAGCAATTTGCCAAGTTCCAAAACCAATTTTAGGAATAGCAACCCCATTTGCAAGTGTATATGTTTCCATGATTTTCACCTTTTCTTTTTTTAATAGTACTATCTTAAATAAGATAAGGCAAAAATGCAAAGATTTGCTACGGCTATTATTATGAATAGTTTCTTACTTCTTTTTCCGCTGTTCGTAACAGCCTTTGGAGATATTATTACTTGGGAAGAGAATGAATTTGTTGGTATTGTAAAATACAATCTTCAAAACTGCGACATTATTATCAAGAGCTTGAAATATTTTCTTCAGTATTTAGATAACTCATATGTGACTGATAACTTTGAACTGGATTTATATAGACAGGCTGTGTTAAAAGATGGTCCCTTGTCTTATAACCAATGTTTCGGTTTTGTTCCTTTACTAGCATTAGGTGCCTTTAAAGATGTGGAACATATGGATAAGCTAAAAACCTTGGAGCACATTTATCTCATGTACCAACTTACAGGCGGAGTAATGGACGATTGATAATAAGTAATCACCGTGAGGTGTTTTTTTCTATTAAATCGAGGTGTTAGATAAATAGCGAGTCTTTGATGAGAGTCGTTTATTTTGTGAATATAAACTTTTTGGTACAAAATTTGGTATAAAAAACAAAATGACAAGCAAAAAAGCCTTGGAACTCAAGGCTTTTTCCTGTTGATTTAGATGCCCCCTGCAGGACTCGAACCTGCGACCCATAGATTAAGAGTCTACTGCTCTACCAACTGAGCTAAGAAGGCAAATAAAAAGCTGTATTGGTGCCGAAACTTCACGGTTTGTATTGAACCCGCGCAATTAAGCAGGTGGGCAACTCGCTCTAACTGAAGCTGTTTCCGTGTGAGACGGCCTACATGCTGTTAGAAGACTTTTGTTTCCCTAATAATACAAAAAATAGTCGGTCAACACTTAAGTGTGAGGTCGTACACCACAGCGTTTCTATGTTTATATAATACCACTTTTTCAAAAAAAATCAAGGGGTAAATGTAATTATTTGGAAAGGATTTCACAAATTTCGTAATTTATCAATGGTTTCCTTTCGCTGAGCTAGGGCTCGTTCGTATTTTCCGGTATCTTCTGGTGAGAAGTAGCTATGGTCGCGAATTTTTTCTGGTAAATAATCTTGCTTGACCCAGTGACCAGGATAACTATGTGGATAGAGGTAGTTTTGGGCGTTGCCTAATTCCTTGCTACCGCTATAGTGGCCATCTCGCAAGTGACGTGGGATTGGTAAATGACCAGATGTTTTAAGGTCAGCCAGGGCCTTATCCATAGCTACATAGGCTGTGTTGGATTTAGGTGAAAGCGCCAGATCAATGACAACATTGGCAATGAGGATGCGAGCTTCGGGGAAGCCGATTCTCTGTGCAGCATCCAAAGCAGTTACGGTATGGATCTGTGCATCGGGATTAGCCAAGCCGATATCTTCATAAGCAATCACCGTCAAACGGCGTGCCAAACTAGGAAGGTCACCAGCTTCGATCAAGCGAGCAGCATAGTGGAGACTGGCATCCACATCAGAGCCACGGATGGATTTCTGGAGAGCAGATAGAACATCGTAATGTCCATCTCCATCCTTGTCCATAGTGATATAGCTTCTCTGAAGACTATTTTCCATGATGTCAAGCGTGATATGACGGATGCCGTCATCATTTTCTGGGGTGGAGAGAACTGCCAAATCAAGTGAGTTAAAGGCAGAGCGGAGGTCTCCGTTGGTAGATGTTGCGATAAAATCAAGGGCATCATTATCTAACTCAACAGGGAAATTAAA
Organism: Streptococcus pseudopneumoniae; assembly: GCF_001072375.1. Taxonomy (GTDB): domain Bacteria; phylum Bacillota; class Bacilli; order Lactobacillales; family Streptococcaceae; genus Streptococcus; species Streptococcus pseudopneumoniae_L. The sequence goes on along the minus strand of NZ_JVKV01000067.1, from coordinate 6,308 downwards.
ACCTCGTTCAGGGTCAGTCAGGGCGATTTGAATGGCTCCTTTGACATCTTGGTTAGACAGAGGTTCCAGTTCAAAAATCTGAACACGGCTACGAATGGCTGGAGTGACAGAAAAGAAAGGATTTTCAGTCGTCGCCCCAATCATGATGACCAGTCCGCTTTCCAAGAGAGGCAAGAGGAAGTCTTGTTTAGTCTTGTCAAGACGATGAATCTCGTCTAGTAGCAGTACAAGGCCACCTGAGAATTTAGCTTCTTCAGCAATTTCTTGGAGACGTTTTTTACTATCAACAGTGGCATTGAAGGTCCGAAAAGCATACTTGGTCGTTCCAGCGATGGCTGAAGCGATACTGGTTTTTCCGATACCTGGAGGCCCATAGAGAATCATGGATGATAGACGATTTGCCTCCACCATGCGGCGGATAATCTTGCCTGGTCCAACCAGATGCTCCTGACCGATGACCTGGTCGATGGTTTTGGGGCGCATACGAAGCGCGAGATTGTCTGGCATAGCAGTCCTTTCTAACATGGATTTTCTGATACTAATGTGGTAATATGGTAGTATCTATTTTAGCATATTTCCGAGTATTCGGGGCGATTAAAGAGTCGTATAGAAAGAGGACAAAATGGCAACATACGGATTTTTAGATGTTTTACAGGAAGAGTTGGACAAGAACTTTCCTTTTGATTATGAGATTAGCTGGGACAAGCGCAATCATGCGGTTGAAGTGAGTTTTCTGTTAGAGGCACAAAATCCTGCAGGGGTGGAGATGTTAGATGAAGACGGAGAGGTTTCGTCAGATGATATCCTTTTTGAAGAAGCAGTACTTTTTTACAACCCTGCCAAGTCAACAGTTAATGCAGAAGACTATCTCACAGTCATCCCTTATCTGCCTAAGAAAGGTTTTTCTCGTGAATTCTTAGCTTATTTTGCGCTATTTCTCAAAGATACTGCAGAGGTTGGACTAGATGCTCTCATGGACTTTTTGGAAGACCCAGAAGCAGAAGAATTTGTCATGGAATGGAACCAAGAAGTCTTTGAAGAAGGGAAAGTCGGTTTGGAAGAAGGAGAATTTTACCCTTATCCGAGATACTAGGAAACTTTAAAAATAAGGAATTCAAAGGGGAGAGAGCATGTTAGAGAAAATCAAACAAATTTTTATGAGAAAGTCAGATAAATCTGAGTTTTCTTCCTCTTCTCTTCCCCGCAATCGCTTTGCGGATCTAGATTTCGAGAGAGTATTGAAGTCAGGAACTCGTCGCCTTGTTAATGAGGAAGGACGCTATGCTGAGGATGGGAAAATCACAGAACTTGAATTTCCTGAAGATTTTGTGGAATTTGAATTTCTAGTTGGTTTTAAGACGGAGGAAGAAGAGCAGTTTCAGCAACTATTAGCTCGTTTAAATAGTATTGATAATGCTATTCAGTCCTATTTGGAAAGCGAGTTGCAACAACCCATCCCTCAGTATGCTAAGGATCTAGGCTATACTCAGAATAGGTGGGAGAAAACCTTTTACTTCCATCCTTGGATATTAAGTGGTGAGGAAAACCCGCCTAATCTTCGCTATGTTGCAGATTATGTAAACGATGAGTTTACGGTTTATTTTGCTAAAAAACATGGCAGATGGCAAGCATACTGGGATGCAGAGTGCCAAAAAGTAATCGAAGAAAGCTAGCTCGTATTTTCCTAGAGAGTAATTGTTATCATAGAAAAGAGTAAATATCATGGAATTATTGGATAGCAGAATGGATTTCCAAGGTTGCAAGATTGCCTTGATTTGTGGGGATAAGGTCTTGACTATCTTACGTGATGACAAGGACGATATCCCTTGTCCCAACATGTGGGAGTTGCCAGGTGGTGGTCGTGAAGGAAACGAAAGCCCTTTCGAGTGCGCAGCGCGTGAAGTTTATGAGGAATTGGGAATTCATTTATATGAAGACTGTCTGCTTTGGAGCAAGATTTATCCTAGCGTAATCTTTAAAGACAAGCAATCGGTCTTTATGGTTGGTCAGCTAAGACAAGAACAATTTGACAATATCACCTTTGGAGATGAAGGTCAGGCTTATAAGCTGATGCCCGTTGAAGAATTTCTCACTTCTAAACAGGCAGTACCTCAGCTCCAGGGGAGATTGAGGGATTATTTGGAGGAAAGTTTATGATAAGGCTTGAGAGAGCAGGAGCAGAGGATTTAGAAACCATTATTGCGATTCAAAGAGCTAGCTTTAAGGCTGTCTATGAAAAATACCATGATGAATATGACCCTTATCTCGAGGACCGCGAACGAATCAAGTGGAAATTAGTTGAGCGTCCCAATAGCTATTACTACTTTGTAAAAGAAGATGAAGAAAACATCGGATTTTTACGAGTTCAGACAAATGCCGAGTTAACGAAAGCTTGGTTGGGAACAGCAGCGATTTTGCCTCATTATCAAGGAAAAGGGTATGGATCTAAAGGTTTAAGCTTACTGGAAAAAGAATTTCCAACCATCACACAATGGGATTTGTGTACGGTGTTACAGGATACAGGCATGGTTGCTTTTTACGAGAAAAACGGCTATCGTCAAACTCATATCGAGCCTGAAAAAGAAGGCATGGATATGGTCTACATGAAAAAATTGATAGAGAAATAGAAAGGATGGTTCGGTTAAATTTCTAAACTGAACCCGCCCTAAACACTGCGCCAAAAAGATAAACTTCTCTTAGACACAAGCGTCTTCAGAGAGTTTCCTATTTTGGCTTTGTGTTTTACGGGCTTGGTATCTTAATGATGGAAACATGGCAAGAGTTAAAAGTTACAGTGAAGCGTGAGGGAGAGGAGTTGGTTTCCAACCTCTTGATTGAGTTAGGTGCCCAAGGGGTAGCAATTGAAGATAGCATGGACTATGTGGGCAATGTGGATCGTTTTGGTGAGATTTTCCCAGAGGTAGAGCAGCAAGAAGAAATCGTAGTGACAGCCTACTATCCTGATACGGTTGATGTGGCAGTGGTTGAGGCAGACTTGCAGGCTCGCCTAGCTGAATTGACCGACTTTATGGATTTGGGTGAGGTCAAGATGGGGACGACTGCCTTGGCTGAGGAAGACTGGGCAGATAACTGGAAGAAATACTATGAGCCAGCTCGTATCACTCATGATTTGACTATCGTGCCGTCTTGGACAGACTATGAGGCGACTGCTGGGGAAAAGATTATTAAGCTAGATCCTGGTATGGCCTTTGGAACAGGAACTCACCCAACCACTAAGATGAGCCTCTTTGCCTTGGAGCAAGTCCTTCGTGGTGGAGAAACAGTGCTAGACGTAGGAACAGGTTCTGGAGTTCTTTCTATTGCTAGCTCTCTTCTTGGTGCCAAGGAGATTTTTGCCTATGATCTCGATGATGTGGCTGTTCGTGTCGCTCAGGAAAATATTGAGCTCAATCCTGGTATGGAAAACATCCATGTAGCACCAGGAGATTTGCTTAAGGGTGTGGAGATTGAGGCAGACGTCATCGTGGCCAATATTTTGGCGGATATCCTTATCCATCTGACAGAAGATGCTTATCGTTTGGTCAAGGATGAAGGCTACCTCATCATGAGTGGGATTATCAAGGACAAGTGGGACATGGTGCGTGAGTCGGCTGAGTCAGCTGGATTTTTCCTTGAAACCCACATAATTCAAGGGGAATGGAATGCCTGTGTCTTCAAGAAGACCAAGGATATCTCCGGTGTGATTGGAGGCTAGCATGCAACAGTATTTTGTTAAAGGCAGTGCAATCTCTCCTGTCACTATCGAGGATAAGGAAACCAGCAAGCACATGTTTCAGGTTATGCGCCTGAAAGAAGATGACCAGGTTACCTTAGTTTTTGATGATGGGATCAAGCGCTTGGCGCGCGTGCTGGATGTGGAAAATCGTCAGTTTGAGGTGGTCCAAGAGTTAGCTGATAATGTGGAACTGCCAGTCCAAGTGACCATCGCATCTGGTTTTCCCAAGGGAGATAAGTTGGAGTTTATCACTCAAAAGGTGACGGAACTAGGTGCCAGTCAGATTTGGGCCTTCCCTGCCGACTGGTCCGTTGCCAAGTGGGATGGCAAAAAATTGGGCAAAAAGGTTGAAAAACTAGAAAAAATCGCCCTTGGAGCAGCAGAACAAAGTAAGCGAAACCTTGTCCCAAGTATCACACTTTTTGAGAAAAAATCAGACTTTCTAGCCCAACTGGACCAGTTTGACCGCATCGTGGTGGCTTATGAAGAGTCGGCTAAAGAAGGCGAATCAGCTGCCCTTATCCAAGCTGTTGCTGGACTGGAAAAAGGAGCAAAACTGCTCTTTATCTTTGGACCAGAAGGTGGTCTTTCACCTGCTGAGATTGAGAGTTTTGAAGCCAAAGGAGCTGTTCTAGCAGGACTTGGCCCTCGGATCTTGCGAGCAGAAACAGCACCGCTTTATGCCTTATCTGCTATAAGTGTTTTGCTTGAATTAGAGAAATAAGAGGAAGAAGATGGAACAAAAACACCGTTCAGAATTTCCTGAAAAGGAACTTTGGGACTTAACTGCCCTATATCAAGACCGTGAAGATTTCTTGCGTGCGATAGAAAAGGCGCGTGAAGACATCAATCAATTTAGTCGTGACTACAAGGGCAATCTTCATACTTTTGAAGATTTTGAGAAGGCCTTTGCGGAATTGGAACAAATCTACATTCAGATGAGTCATATTGGCAATTACAGCTTTATGCCTCAGACGACGGACTATGGTAATGAAGATTTTGCTAATATCGCCCAGGCTGGAATGGACTTTGAGACAGATGCCAGTGTAGCTTTGACATTCTTTGACGATGCCTTGGTAGAAGCAGATGAAGAAGTCTTGGACCGTTTGGGTGACTTGCCACATTTGACGGCAGCCATTCGTCAGGCCAAAATCAAAAAAGCCCACTATCTTGGGGCTGATGTGGAGAAGGCCTTGACCAATTTGGGTGAAGTTTTCTACAGTCCACAGGATATCTATACTAAGATGCGAGCTGGGGACTTTGAAATGGCCGATTTTGAAGCCCATGGAAAAACATACAAAAACAGCTTTGTGACCTATGAAAACTTCTACCAAAATCACGAGGATGCTGAGGTTCGTGAGAAATCCTTCCGTTCCTTTTCAGAAGGACTTCGTAAGCACCAAAATACAGCTGCGGCAGCCTATTTAGCCCAAGTCAAGTCTGAAAAACTCTTGGCAGATATGAAGGGCTACGACTCAGTCTTTGACTATCTTCTTGCTGAACAAGAAGTAGATCGTTCCATGTTTGATCGTCAGATTGACCTCATCATGAAGGACTTTGCGCCAGTCGCTCAGCGATATCTTAAGCATGTTGCCAAGGTAAATGGTCTTGAAAAGATGACCTTTGCAGACTGGAAATTGGACTTGGACAGCGCCCTTAATCCTGAAGTGACTATTGACGATGCTTATGATTTGGTCATGAAGTCGGTAGAACCTTTGGGACAAGAATATTGTCAGGAAGTTGCTCGCTATCAAGAAGAACGCTGGGTGGACTTTGCTGCCAATAGTGGCAAGGATTCTGGAGGCTATGCAGCTGATCCATATCGCGTGCACCCTTATGTCCTCATGAGCTGGACAGGTCGTTTGAGTGATGTCTATACCTTGATTCATGAAATCGGGCATTCTGGTCAATTTATCTTTTCAGATAATCACCAAAGTTACTTCAATGCCCACATGTCGACCTACTATGTCGAAGCACCATCAACCTTCAATGAATTGCTTTTAAGTGATTACTTGGAGCATCAGTCTGACGATCCGCGTCAAAAACGCTTCGCTCTTGCTCACCGCTTGACAGATACCTACTTCCATAATTTTATCACCCACCTTTTGGAAGCAGCATTTCAGCGTAAGGTGTATACACTGATTGAAGAAGGGGAAACCTTTGGAGCAAGCAAGCTCAACAGCATTATGAAGGAAGTTTTGACAGATTTCTGGGGAGATGCTATTGAAATTGATGACGATGCGGCCTTGACTTGGATGCGCCAAGCTCACTATTACATGGGCTTGTATAGTTACACTTACTCTGCCGGTCTTGTAATTTCAACTGCTGGCTATCTCCATCTGAAACAATCAGAAACTGGAGCTGAAGACTGGCTCAATCTCCTCAAGTCAGGAGGTAGCAAAACACCACTTGAATCAGCAATGATTATCGGAGTGGATATCTCAACAGACAAACCACTCCGTGATACCATTCAATTCTTGTCTGACACGGTTGATCAAATTATCGACTACAGTGCCCAGTTGGGAGAGTAATACTCAATGAAAATCAAAGAGCAAACTAGGAAACTAGCCGC
>NZ_JVKV01000066.1 GCF_001072375.1 Streptococcus pseudopneumoniae | reverse complement strand
GCGGCTAGTTTCCTAGTTTGCTCTTTGATTTTCATTGAGTATTAGATGCTTTTACATCATCTTATTCGTCGTCTTTTTTCTTTCCCATAGCAAACATACCAAGAAGTGCACCTACAACACCAACGGCTGCAAGGCCAGCATTTTCTTTAGTACCTGTCTCTGGGAGCTTGTATGGATGACTTGCAGGTGCTTGGTAGGTCTTATCTTGTGACATAGCAAGAGCTACAAGAGACTGCTCATCTGTGTATGCTGGAGTTTCACGTGTAGTTGGGGCTGAACCATTCACACTTCCAGTAAATTCTGGAACTTCGTGAGTAGTTCCTTCTGATCCATTTACGTGACCAGTGAACTCTGGGACTTCATGGACAGCTGCTTCGACACCATTCACCCCACCAGTATATTCTGGGACTTCGTGGACAGCTGCTTCAGTGCCATTTACACCACCTGTGAATTCTGGGACTTCTACTACTGGTGCTGGAAGCTTGTCTGCTTCTGCCGTAGCTTCAGTATACTCTGGAACTTCATGGATAGCCGCTTCGACACCATTCACGCCGCCTGTGAATTCTGGGACTTCTACTACTGGTGCTGCTTCTTCACCTGCTGTGCCAATAGCTTCAGTATATTCTGGAACTTCATGAACAGCTGCTTCAACACCATTTACGCCACCAGTAAATTCTGGGACTTCTACTACTGGTGCTGCTTCATCACCCTTGCTTGTAGTTAAAGCTGGTTTCTCTGGTTCTTCTGGAAGCTCTTGGTGGAAGGTCGTCATTTCGTAAAACTCAGGTTTGCCACCTTCCCAAACAACTTTGACATCTAACAATGGCGCTTTTTCTCTCACTGCAAATGTTTGGAAGCTTGAGGTAATTTCACCTAGTTCTGACCAAGCATCTGCTTTATCTTCTTTCAGAGTACGAGCAAGCACACGAGCTTTCACTCCTTGAGGAATACTTGAAACAAGTCGGATATGGTTTGCGTCTGTTGGTTCTGACAAGTGGTAGACAAGCTCACCTTGTTCTTTCTCAGCCTTGTAGCTTGTCAATACTTTGCCATCTACAAGGTTAGTGTAAAGGTTGCCTTGGCTTTCACCGCTGTTTCCTTCTACAGTTGGGTCATTGATTGGTTTCACGAATTCGCCATCATTGATCACCAACTCAGTGAATCCTACAAAACGAGCATCATAGTCTGCTGTAAATAGAACACGGAGATAGTTAGCTTTAACTGGGCTTGAAAGTTCACCCTCGATATAGCGATTTCCTGGCATCTTAGAATCATGTGTCCAGCCATCTGTCAAGGAGTCATCACGTGTTTCATTAGCAACACCGTCACCAACTGTTACAACATCTGTCCAAGTCTTACCATCTTGACTGACTTGAATCTTACCATCACGGAGATAGTTTTGAGTGCCGTCTTGGATGTAAGCTCTAATTTTTTTAATATCACGTTCGCTACCAAGTTTCAAGGTGATATGACCATCTTTACGAGCATAGTCAGAGAACTCTACAAAGTTATTGTAAACACCATCAAACAATTGATCCAAGTTCTTGATCTTACGAACGTCATTTCGACCGTATGTTGGGTGGATTCCCATTGATGTAGAATCAAGTGTTGTTGGTTGAACTTCTTTTGTCTGAACGAGTAGTGATGTCGCTGTCACTGCTTGTTCTTGGTCAGTCTTATTAATCAAACGAACATAACGTACCAAGGACTTATCTGTCACTTGATCAGCTGGATACCATTCTTGAGCATTTGGAGAGTATTCCAAGTTGAGAGATGGATTTTCTGTACCAAGTGCTTGAATGCTTTCAGCTTGGTGCAGACGATCAAGTTTCATACCCAAGTAGCTATTAGCTGGAAGCTTAGTTCCGCTTGGAATTTGAAGGTCATAACGGCCTAGGCTGTCATAAACTGGAGTTGACTTCAAGCTTTCAACGTTTGTATCCGTCAATTCGCTATTGCCTGCACGTGTTTCAACTGAGAAGTCAGCGATACGCCACCATAAGTTGATGTTCTTAGTATTGCGAACACGAACGTAGCGAGCTGAAATTGGAGTTTCGATTTCTTTTGTTTGTTCACCAGTCAAGCGATCCAATTCTTGCCATGAGCTACCATCTGCAGAATATTCAAGAACACCTTCTGCCAATTTATCTCCTGATCCTTGAACCAGACGAACCTTGGTCACAGGTTTAACTTCACCCAAGTCAAGTTGTACCCAACCATTGACTGGAGTTGTGTCTGTTCTATCAGCATTTGCAAGCATGGCTTCAGTATTATCACGTCCATCTGTAATCTGTCCAACTGTTGTGTTGTACTTGTACATAAGATTTGGACTGATTGTCACAGTAGCTGTCTGTTTGTTACGAACAACTTCTACAGGACGGTTAACAGCAATTTCTCGTACAGCAAACCAAGTATTCCCACGATCTGAAGTCGCAATCATACGAACAGCTTTGGCGTTGATGTTGAGGTTTTCAAATTTAAGCAGAGGTTCATTACCAGTGTAGCTTGGTTCTGAAAGGGTTACCCACTCATCATTTTCATTGAGATACTCAACCTTAGCATTGTTGAAGGTATCACGAGGATTTGCTTGAGTTCCCATTGCAAAGGTCAAGTTTTGAACTGAAACAGCCTTATTAAATTTCAAACCAATGTAGTCACCAGTTTGAATGCTGTTTGGTGATTTGATCAAAGCATGTGTTCCCAAATCTCCGTCCGTTACTTCAGCCAATCCACCTTCGACACCTGTACGGTTTGTGATAAAGGTACTAATGACTTGGTCAGGATGCAAGGCTTTTTGAACTTCTGTTGCAAGGATTTCACGAAGGCCAAGCAAGAATGGACGGATATGTTGAACACCCAACTCAGCTTTTTCATCATGATCTACATAATGGAAGGTATAAGTTTGAGACCGTTCATAAAGTTTTAATCCCTTATAGTAGCTATCCCAAAGTTTTGCAGAATCGTTCTTTTCGATAGCTTCTGTACCATCAAGAAGAGCACTCAAAGCATCCATTTGGTCGATGGTATTATCCAACCAGTAGTGGATTTGAGCACGCATCTTTTCATCACCAGATGCTTTATAAAGTTGAGCTGCTGCTTTAAGTTTTGCAAATTCTGCACGCAAGCCTTCACGCTCTGCACCGACGTCTTGACCAGCTTTCAACTTAGACATAAAGGCATCTAATTTCGGTGCAAGTTCAACAGACTCTTCCAATTTCACAACACGACCATCCATGTTTTGGTTGATCATATGTTTACCAAGCTCACGGAAGGCAACTGATGCTTCGCTATCTGTAAACTTACCGTTTTCAACAAAGTTGAAGGCGATATCATTTACTTTCTTAGCTTCTTCTTCTGACTTCCATTGTTTCCATGCATATTGAGCTGCAGAGAAGAGGGCAATCTTAGAAGGTTCAGATTGTTGCATTGGGTTCAACATGATACCTGATAGGAGACTAGGGTCTACATTCGGATGAAGGAATTTCTCACCACCACCCAAGATCAAGTGTTGTTTAGAGTTATCTGTAACAGGCCAGTTTACCCATAGAGAAACTGGTCGGTAGGTCTTACCTCCTGCAGTCAGGTTATTCTTAAGGTTAGAGAGGAAGCTTTCAGACACTTCACCCCAAATCTTACCACCAGTCAATGTCATTGATGCTGAACTTGGAAGATTTTCGTTGAGTGATTTCAACTCATCTTCACGTCCATTACCCCAATACTGACCTGGAACGAAAATCATTTCCTTACGAAGACCAACATAAGTTGCTTGTTTTTCAGTCAACCAATCTGTCATGTCCTTCATCAAGCGGTTGTAACTATTGTAGCCACCAACTGGACTTGGAGCATCATCAGCCAAAATACCGAACTCACGAACACCGACATCCATCAATTGAGTGAATTTAGCCTTAATAGTTTCAAGATCTTTTTGGTAGTCAGCATCGTTCCCAAAACGGATACGGTTGTTCATGAATGGGTGGATGGTCCAAACATAACGAGTCTTGTTTTGGTTTCCGACACGTGCCAATTCACGGATTTCAGCTAATTTTTCTTCTGGATAAAGTTCACGCCATTTCTTGTTGTGGTATGGATCGTCTTTTGGTGCAAAGAAGTATTGGGTCAACTTCAAGTCACCACCATAACGCATCAACTCGGCACGATCAGCATTGCTCCAAGGGTTACCATAGTATCCTTCGATAAAGCCACGGTTCTTAATTTCAGCAAAGTCTTCAACTGTTACATTACGCAAGACTGGAGCTTCACTTTCATTAAGCATGTGTTTGAGAGTTGTCAAACCATAGAAGACAGCATCTGTATCCTTACCGACGATAGAGATTGTATTGTTCTTAATTGACAAAGCGTAAGCATCAATCTTATCAAAGAGTCCTTGAGAAATTCCAGACACTTCTTTTTCAGCCTGTGAATTTTGACCATGAACACCAAGGTAGATGTTGGTAGCACCTGCCACTGCTGTTTGACTGCTTGTGTAAGAGATTTGATGATCTTGTAAGACACTCTTCAAGCGGTTACGAGTATAGATATCTAATTGATCGCCCATGACAAGATTGACTTGTTTATGGAGTTTCGTAACACCTTCATCGTAAGTTACTTTTTGTGGTGTTGGGAAGACCTTGTACTCTTTCTTGAGATAATCCTGACTTTGGGCTGCTGCAGCAACTGCCTCGTCGCTTGTAGGTTTCGTAGCTACAAAGCTATCAGCAAGTTCAGTTGTCCCATCACCCATTTCCTCAACTTTAGGTTTTTCTGGAGTTTCAGGTTTTTCTGGTGTCACAGGTTTTTCTGGACTAACTGGTTCTTCTGCTTTGTTAGTAGAAATTGGTTTCAGAAGTTGAATTTCTGCAGCACTACCAAATCCTCCAACACCTGCTAGAACTTTAAATTCTACCTTATCGGTTTCAATGGCATCAAAATTAACTGTTTTCTCTTTGGCATTGTTTTCCCAAGTTCCTGAAGCAACTTTAACCATTTGACCATCTTTTTGAGCATAGATTTCGTAAGATGTCACGACTCCGTTACCACCACCTGGACGTGGAAGATAGGTCAAACCATTGACTGTTTCACTTGCTTTCAAGTTCATTGCAACTGTGAATGGGGCTTGATGTCCAGTCCATTTTGAATGCCAGAAGGTATTTGGATCATTGTCAAAGGCTTTTTCTACTGGACCTTCTGCATTGGTTCCTGGTAATTCTTGACTAGTTGCAGAAACTGTAAAATGATCATTTGGAATCAAACGTGGATTTACGAATGCTTCATTTGACAACTCAGCACTATGCAAGATGCCTTTGAAGCCACCGATTGTTTCAAGTGGTAAGACTAAGCTATTATGAGCCAAACGTGGATTGGCTGGATTTGCAATCCGTTCAACCTTTTCACCGTCCACATAAACTTCTGTTACTTGAGGTTTAGTTACAACAGAAATTTGATAGCGTTTGTTCTTTTCAAGTTTCTTGTTGAATTGAATATGGAATTGTTCAAAAGTATAGGCAAGATAACCATCCTTATCCGCAAGGTAAAGTTGGTTGTTCCCACTTGTTGAGAAGGTTTGTTGGCCATCACCAGTCACAGTCACATCCAATTTCAAGACATGACTTGGTCCAGCATCACCAACTAGGCCTTCGATAGTGCTATCTTTTTCGAAGTTCAAACCTGCTTCAGTCTTCTGTACTTTCTTAGCAAGATAATCTTTGACAGTCTCAGGATTAATCTTGAACAAGTCTTCTTCAGCTACAGTCTTATCTGGATTAGATTGAGGCGCATAAACACTTGCTGGTTGGATACGGTCTGCATAGGTCTTTGCTGCACGGTCTGAACCCCAGGTGCGTTCTGCAGTAGACTGCATACTCTTGAAGAAACGTTTAAAGATATCGTAAGAAGTAAGTCCAGTTTCATGGAGGTCAATATTATCATTCCAGACTGCATGACCACCACCAAGGATATTTGGATTAGAGGCTTCTAGGCGTGGTCCTCCACCTGTTGAGAAGTCATTTGGTGTCCAGCGGTTGTATTGAGTTTCATAGTTTGCATAATCTCCATAACCACCTTGACTATTGCTACCACTTGGAACACTATAGGTTGGAATATCTGTGATATTGATAATCTTAGCACCCTGAGCAATGGCCGCTGCTGGTCGTTGCCAACCAATACTCCAGATATCAACTTCTACATCTTTCCAATCAACAGGTGTAGTTCCTTGTTTGGCAGAGAGTGAACCCCAAATACGCGGTGTTAGACCTTTGCCTTTGATGTACTGGATCATATCATTGACATAGCGACGATAGCTTTCTGGACTTCCATAGTACTCATCTGTACCGATATGAACAGTAGAAACGCCATGAAGTGGTGCGTCTTCACCATCGAGCAATTTATCATAGACTGATTTGACAAAGGCGAGCGTTTCTTCGTACTTGTTATCCAAGTCCAACATAGCTACACGTTCTACATTGTGTTTTCTCGCACTAAGTTGACCCTTGTACATCAAGTCTGGACGGACCTTAACAAATGAAAGTGCGTGACCTGGTGTGTCAATTTCAGGAACAAGGTTGATATGCAAAGCTTTTGCCAACTTGATAATTTCTTGCATTTCTTCCTTGGTATAATGCTCGTCAGATGTTAATTTTTCGCCATTTTCACCGACAACATCAGTTTCTACACGGAAGCCTGTCTTAGCATTTTTAAGAACATAATCCAGTTCCTCTTGTGGAGTAAGATTTTTCCCTGCTAAATGATCTTTTAAGAAGATATAGTTGTCATTCAAGTGCAACTGCAAGTCGTTCATCTTGTAGTAGGCCATATTGAGCATAATATCTACAAGCGTATCATAAGGAATAAACTTACGACCTGTGTCTAGCATAAATCCACGATGGCTAAAGCTTGGGAAGTCACGGATTTCTCCGTTTTGCAAATCATTTTCACCCATTTGAAGAAGGGTACGTGTAGCATAAAATGCTCCTGCATTGGTCGCAGCTTCTACGGTGATAACTCCATCTTTAACAGTGATACCATAGCCTTCCTTGCCATAGCCCTTGTCTTCAACCTTTTTAAATTCGATCCGTTTTTGAGCTGTTTGATCACCTGTAGCGATTTCTAACCCACGACTTTCAAGGTCAGTCTGATAGAATTTAGCTTCTTGGCCAAATCCAGAATCTCCGACTGAAATGACGGTATCAGCTGTAATTGAAGTTTTACCTTCAGTACCATACCATTGTTGAACTGCTGGAGCAACTGCTGGTTTGGTTCCAACACCTTCGTCTGTATGCAAGCCTTTAATGACTACTTCAAATTCTTTTGTGAAGGTATGAGTATCCTTGACTTGTTGGACCATTACCTTAACAGTTTGGTCTGTTAAGGGTTTGTAGATTTTGTTATTAAGATCAACAACTCCCTGTTTGTTGCTACCAATCAAGCTGACTTGACCTGGTAATTTAGGCAAGACAAGTGATTTCCCATCTTCAGCAACAGCTAATTCTGTCACTTGGCGAATATCTGTTGGTTTGCTAGCGTCTGGAATGTTTGAGTAAGCTCGAATTTCTTGAATTCCAACATTTTTCCAGTTCATTGTACCAGCTTGATAATCCGTGATTTCAAGTTTAAGGTACTTGGCTTGGATAGCTTCTTTCAAGTCAATTTTTTCATCAAGAAGAGGATTTCCTGTTCTTTGATAGGCCAACTTCCATTCTTTAACTCCTGATCCATTCACATCATCCTGGCCAGCGTAATAGAGGTTCCATGATTTGATATTTGGATCATTTTGTTCACCACGAACGCGGCGGTCCCAATCAATCTCCACATGCTTAATCACTGTTGTCTTTTCAAGTGTAAATTCGATTGTTGGTTTCTCAACATTTTGGTCAGTAGCCCAGCGAGTGTCAGGTTTTCCGTCAATTGCCTTTTCTGCTGTGTATTGTGTGTTGGCTTCATGGTTTGATGCTGTAGCAGTCGCCTTTTCTAAATGATTGACATCTGGTGTATCTACTACATCTTTAGTCACAGGACTTGCAGCTGGTTTCGCCTCAGAAGCTACTTCCTCTTTTGGATTTGTAGCTGGTTTTGAAGCCACTTCTTCCTTAGGAGCAGGAGTTTCAGTTGGTTTTGGAGTAGTTGTTTCAGCTACAGTTGCTTCAGTTTCTGACGCTGCAGGTTGTTCATCCACAGTTCCAGCACTTGCTTCTGCTTTTTCAATAGCTGCTGCTATATCTGCTGGTAGTTTATCCAGAGGCTGAGCCTGTGTTATTGTTCCTTCTGTCTCAGCAGTTCCTTCTGTTTCAGCAGCTTGAACCATACCAGCTCCAAAGATACTGGCACCAATCATAACAGAAGCTGCGCCGATTGTAAATTTACGTATACTGTAATGACACCGTTTCTCAAAAAAATGTTTTCCCATTTTTTCCTATTTCCTTTCATACGCTCACAAGTGGTAAGCGCTCTCATTCTTCTTTAGAAAAAGAGAGGACCTAGAGGGTCCTCTCTGGGTTTTCTTTTTCTCCACGACAATGAATGTGGAGTCTAAGCTCTCTTTTAATGAAAACTTTTTTGTATTTTAATCTTCTTTTCTTTTTGCAAGAAATAGAGCAGACATTGCTAGACTGAGGCTGGCAAGGAAGAAGAGATGCTCTGACTTGCTAGTACCAGTTTCTGGAAGTTTATCCTTCGCTTCTTGTTTAGCTGCTACTTCCTTCATTTCTGGTTTAGCAG
Organism: Streptococcus pseudopneumoniae; assembly: GCF_001072375.1. Lineage (GTDB taxonomy): Bacteria > Bacillota > Bacilli > Lactobacillales > Streptococcaceae > Streptococcus > Streptococcus pseudopneumoniae_L. The sequence goes on along the minus strand of NZ_JVKV01000066.1, from coordinate 21,035 downwards.
TATCAACTGATTTCTGATCAAGTTTTTGTACTGCAGCATCCTGTGGTTTATGATCCAGTTTCTCTGTTGATGGAGTCTGTACTTGACTTCCAGGTTCCTCAGTTAATGGAGTTTGTGGTTTATGTCCTGGCTCTCCTACTGATGGCGTTTGTGGTTTAGAAACTTGTTTATAAACTACGGCAAAATGTCCTAGCTGACTAGTTGTAAACTCAACTGTACCTTGACCATTTGTAAAGCTTACTGCCTCACCTGATGCAGTGTAATATACTCCAGCTACTTCACCAGAAACTGGAAGTCGAACGAGCACTACACCCTTCGCTTGAACCTCATGCTTATCTTTATCAACTAAATGAAGAGCATAAGCATCAAATTTCACACCTTGTAGACTTTGGTCTGTTACTTTTTGAACTTTAAGATTAAGATCTGTAGCCAAATCTCTTGCTAGTCCTGCAACTACAACTCCTGTAGTCTTATCTGACAAGACACGAACACCTTCAGTTGGTTTGTCTACAGTAGGTGCGGCTTGATCACCTGCTGTTCCAATCGCACCTGTATACTCTGGTACTTCATGGACAGCGGCTTCAGCTCCATTTACACCTCCAGTAAATTCTGGAACTTCGTGGATAGCTACTTCATTTCCTGCGGTTCCCTCAACTTCATTGTATTCTGGTACTTCATGAACAGCGGCTTCAGCTGCGTTCACACCTCCAGTAAACTCTGGAACTTCATGGATTGCGGCTTCAACACCATTTACACCACCTGTGAATTCTGGAAGGTCAACAACTGGTGCTGCTTCATCACCCTTGCTTGAAGTTGGAGTTTCAGGTTTAGGTTCTGGAGTTGGTTCTGGATCTGGAGTTGGAGTAGGTGTTTGGTCTTTCAATTGGTCGAGATAATCTGCAAAGTACTCAAGCATTCTATTTGTCAAGAGATGATTATCTGTTGCAAATTTCATGCTGGCAACAACACTTGCTACCTCCTCTTGATTGCTCTTATCAGTCAATTTTTGAGCTTTAGCCAAGGCTGCTTCATATGCACTTGTGTCAAGACCTGCTTCAGCAACTTGAGGACGAGCAAAGATCAATTCTGCAGCTGATTGATATTGATTACCACCATCTCCATAAGTTCTTGTTCCAGTTAGGACAATCTTCTTAGCTTTGATAGTCTTACCAAAGTCGATATCTTTTGGTTTGTTATTATCAGCCCAATTAGTTGCATTGAAGGTATGCTCCTTACCTGTTTCATCCGTTACTACAAGAGTCACATCTCTCAAGTTACCATTTGAACCTGAACCGCGTGGAACATAACGGAAGCCTGTAATTTCAGTTGGTTCTTTCAAGACCATTGTTGCTGGTTTACCAACATCTCCTCCGCTCCATGATGTATGCCATAGACTTGACATGTTGCCATCAAAGGCATTTTCAAGACCTTCACCAGCCTGAGCAGGAGCTGTAAGACTTGCAAAGTCATCTGCTACAAGAGCTGTTTTCTTCATCACTAAAGCGTCTTTAAGAGCATTGACCTTAGCAATTTCAGACTTAGCTTCTTCTACACTGATATCATCGTCTGCTTGGCTGAGGTTGAAGACTGCTTCTTTCAAAGCATCCATTGTTTCTTTGGTGTAGTTGGTCATAGCAACAGTTGGAAGATAGTTCTTGACAGCATTTTCTGTCATCATCTTACCAGTCAAGACAATCTCTTCAATTTGAAGTCTATCCATGATGAAGTCATTGTAACCACGGAAGTTAGCATTACCACCAGAATCTCCACGTGTGTTGCTTGCATTACCTGTAGAGTAGATACCTACCCATGTATCGCCAGTTTCTGCACCTGTCACAAGGAAGGTAGCACGTTTCGCTTTTTTAGAATCTGTCCATGAGTTTGGTAATTCATGCATTTCCAAATTACTTGCTTGTCCAGATTGGAATTCGCCCTTACCGACTACGAATGCGTAAGTACTGTCTGATCCAGCTTCATAGTCAAATGTGATACGGTAGGTCTTACCTGCTTCAAAGCGGAAGTTTTGTGGAATTGTTTGGTAAACCAAGTTACGACGACTCACAAGACCGTTGGTCTTGAGTGACCAATTTCCTTCGATAACGTCATCAACTTTCTTGCCATTCCAATCACGTTGTGTGTATGGACCATGTTTTTCAGACAAGTGAGTACGGTTGTCTTCAACACCTTCGATACCACCGATGACAAATGGGAAGATACCTTGTCCGACATTTTCAAAGTCTTGTTTGAAGACACCTGTTGCAGTATCGTGACCGTCACCGTACATATTTGATTCATTTTCAAAGGTACGGATTTCATCGAAGTAAGTTGCTTCATCGCCTGCTTCACGACTCAAGGTCAAGGTTACGTTTGATACATCTGAACCTGTTGTAAAGAAAGCATACATGTTTTGGAAGTAACTAGTGTTATCAACTGTTGCATTGCTTCGACGAGTATTGTGAGCATAGGCTTTTACATAGTTGAGAGCGAGTGACTTGTTGGTGTAGTTGGTTACTTCTTTTTCACCAGTATTAACAGTAATACTTGCTTTAGCATTACTACGGTTGTCTACACCGACATACACTGCGTATTTAGTATTTGGCTTCAAGCCAGTCAGTTTTTGAGTGAGACTAACTTTTTCTTTATTGCCTTGGATGCGGAGCATTTGGTTGGCACCTTGAGACTTCACGATTTCAGCCTTAGAAGCATCTCCAGAAATCTTCCAATGATCCAAAGATTCACTGTTAAATCCTTGGTCATAGATATGCATTCCTTCACTCCATGACATTTCAGGATTTGTTTGTTTAGAACGATAGAGAACATATGGCTGATTTGCAGTGAGGTCAAGGGTAATCTTACCATCTTTCACGGCAACTTCTTTTTCCTCAGTTTTACCTTGGTCAGTTAGTTTATAAAGGTAAACCTTACCATTTGCCCAGTCGCTAGGAAGTGTCCAAGTTGTTGCACCTGCTTCAGTATTGAAGTAGTACATTTTTTCCTTGTCACTTTCAAGCTTATTACCATTTGCATCCCAGTTCCAAGGTGTCAAGTAGGCTGAACCATCTTGAATCACACGATCGTTAAGCGTAACAATTCGTTCACGATATTGTGGACTGTTGACATCATTGGATTTACGAGTTACAACAACCTTGTTATTTGCAGCATCTACCAACTCGACTTTCATTTCTGGAGTCCATTTATAGGTACTACCATTGTCAGTCATGGTTACTGGTTTGCCATCTTCCCATTTGCTTACTGTGAAGTGTTGGAAGTACTTAGTCATAACGTCATGAGCAAACAAGTTTGTTACATAACCGTTATAGTCACTTCGTCCTTGCCATCCTTCAAAGTCCTTCATGCTATAACCGCCTAGAAGTGGGTAGTCAGCTGCACCACCATAACTTCTGTAGTCACCAACCCAAGAATCTTTTTGGTGGTTACGGATAAAGCGAGTGATGGCACTGTTAATACCTTTATTTGTATAGCCACCATAGGTCAAGTCAGCTGCCCAGTGTTGGAAGGTAGAATCATATTCACCACCATGGCCCCACTCAATAGCAAAGCGCCAACCCTGTTTGTTAATTTCTTTCGCAATAACGTGAGTTGCCCAGGCACCGTTGTCACCTGATTGACCGTTACCCCATACATCGACATAGATGAAGTCTAGACCTTCACCCAACTCTTTCTTCAACTCTTCCCAACGAGCTAGACGCCCATGAGCGAGGTCATAACCAGCATCAATATTGATACCTTGGTCAAGCCAGTTCCAGCCGTAGCTATAGCTACCATCTGCATTTTTACGAAGAATATCTTCATTAAAGTATTTAGACTCAGGATAGGTTTCTGAAGCATTAACGTGGATACCGAGGTGGGCACCATATTTCTTAGCTTTCTCAATAAGAGTCTTAAAGTCTTCAACACCACCGATACGTTTACCGATGTCCGCGTAGTTCAAGTGACCAGAGTCATGTCCTTCACTTCCGTATCCCTTAAGAAGTACACCTTGACCAAGACCATCGGTGTGGAGGTTGATCTTCTTGATACCATCCAAGGTCATGAGGAATGGGTTTTGCGCTTGTGAACCAAAGTTCATAGCGATACGGTAAGCTGTAATGTCTTTAACTTTTTCCCATCCTTGAGGGTTGTTCATGATGCTACGGTAAGCGATGGCACCATCTTGCCAGTCAACCTTATGGTCAGCATTAGCATCTTCAGTGATGACAACTTTTGCACTTGGAAGTTCTTGAGTGTATGCTGGGAAGACAACTCCATTGTGGGCTTTTTCCCATTGCCATTCAGAGCTATGAATTTCCACATAGTTAGCATTGCCAATCGTATTCTTGTAAGCTGTCAAACGTGTCCAGTCGTAAGAACCACCACCATAGCTATTTTGTGAGTTGCTCCATACACCAGCAGCGAGTTTATCTGTTGAAACAAATCCGTACATGTAGCCTTTGGCTAATTCTTTCATTGGGTTTGTTACTTCGATATGGTCATCACCACTGACGTGAGTGTTGTTTGACATGGTTGCCCCATCAAACTTAGCTCCTGCTTGCTCGCTAGAAACAGATACCAAGGCATTTCCTAGGAAGCTGATGGAAGAAAGTAATTTACGTTCGTCATCAATCTTTTGTCCTGGTGTCACTTGGTTATGGTTGACAATCTTAGTCACATCAAAGTGAAGTTGGTTGTCCACTACTTGCAAACGAACGGTCATATCTGCATTGATGAGGTTTTCCTCATCACGGAGTTTCATTTCATACTCGGCAGTCGTTGCGTTGACCTTTTTATAGGTAACTTCAGGAGTCACAGCGTGCTTGTTAATCACCACTTGATTAATTGGTTGCACTTGACCTGGAAGTTTGTTGCCATTAAGGACATATTCTTTAATACGTGGGAAGGCTTGGTCAATGACTGCTTTCAATACTGTAGATTCGATCGTGTCGTACTTGACATTGCTATCATCTACTGTGTCGCCCTTTTCTTTTTCAGCGGCTTCTTGATCGTTTTTCACACCTTCTTGGTCATCAGTTTTGACATTGACAATTGTTCGTTCGCTACTGTTATAGGTTCCAGCTTTAAGAACAATTTTCTTCTCATCTTTGAGTTTGTCATTTACTGCAGATGGCAAGGTCACTGTGTCAAAGAGTTTGACATCATTGTTAGTTGCATTGAGCTGTCCATCTGATTTAAGGCTGATCGTCAAGTGATTCTCAGAACCATTTACTGGAGCTGCAACACGTCCACCTTGGTACCAAAGTCCACTTCCATTTGACTTGTATTCCCAGAACCATCCGCCTTGGTCATAACCTACAAAAACGTTGTTATCAGTATCTTTGAATTTCATGAAGACACCAAAGCGAGATTTACCTGTTTCAGATTCTTCTTTAAAGGTCAAATCAACTGTAGCATTTCCATTAGCATCGACTGTCAAACCATCTTTTTCAAACAAGGCTGGTTTTTTACCATTGTCATTTTGAGCAGTTGAAGCTAGTTGGTTGTAACGAACTCCATTTTCTTCACGAATCGTTACTGTTCCCTGTTGGTCTTTATTCTCAACCGTTTTCCATTCTGGAGTCACTTCTTTTGATTCAGCCGGTTTAGTTTCAGCTGGCTTGTTTTCAGCTGGTTTTTCTTCTTGAGGTTTATCCTCTTTTGGTTTTTCTTCCTTGTCCTCAACTTGTTTATCGAGAGCATCTAGACCAGCTGGTTTCGTTGTTTCAATACCCTTGATGTAGTTTTGAATCCACTCTAGCTGAGCAGGTGAGAAGAGAATACCTCCACTACGTTTACCAGATACACCATTTTGGTGAATACCAATCAATTTCCCATTTTCATCGAAAATACCGCCACCACTAGCACCTGGTTCACTTCCTTGATAGCTAATGCCACGAACACCTTCTCCGTGATTATTAATATCCTCAACAGTTGTATTCAAAATTGGATCAAGTTCTCCTTTTGGATATCCAAATACGTGAACCTTATCTCCTACCTTAGTTGTTGCAGGCTTGTCAGTCACTTCAACTGGTGCATTTGCAAGAGGTGTACGAAGCTTAACGATTGCCAAGTCATTTTTATATCCTTTGAGGAATCCTTCACGGTCCCAGTGTTTTACATCATTTTTACTGAATTTGACGTCTGGAGCGCCTTGGTAAGAAATTGTATAAACATCGTCATCACTTTCAACATTATCAGCTACCTTACGATTATTGCCATCTGGAACATCTTTGATAAAGTTATGAGAAACAGACAAAACGAGATTTTCCCCGATAACAATACCACTACCGAGCCCAGCAGAGCTTTTAATTTCGACAGTTGCACCGTAGTTTAATACCCCATTTTTTGTTTTAGCTACTTCTTCTGGAACTAAGCTTTTATCTTCTTTTTCTAGTTCTTCTTTTGAGGCAGTGCGGCCATTTTCTTCAGCCTTATCAAGTTTTCCACGTAGTTCTTCAGGAAGAGTATCTGAAGCTGCTGAGCTTGTTGCAGTTGCAGTTTCTTTTTCTTTTGCCAGCAATTCTTCTTCAGTCTTTGGTCCTTCAGTTACTTCAGGAGAACCTTGGTCTTCACCAGGTTTTGGTGCTTCAAAGTCATGCCCATCATCCTCTTTAGCATTGGCAAGAGCTGTCGCCAAATCAGCTGGCATGGTCGCTGTTGAACCTGTTTGTGCAGAATCTGCGAGAACAGTGCTAGTTCCAAAGAAAGCTGCACCAATCATAACAGAAGCAACCCCTAATGAAAATTTCCGAATACTATATTTGCAACGTTTTTCAAATAATCCTTTATCCATCGGTTTTTTGTTCCTTTCAGTTTACCAGGTAAGCGTTTGCATTTTATTTTTAAAAAATATCCTCCTCAATTTTTAAACACTACTGGATAAACATATAATTTTTTCTATACCAATTTAATATATCAAAAACAGTTTAAAAAATCAATAGTTTAATAGGTAAAACTAGTAAAAGTAAAATCCGATTATTAGGCAAGTCTGAAACGATTTTCAGATGGCCTTATTTCTAAAGAAATCGCTATAAAAAAGGAAACTTCATCGTAAAAGTTAGACCATTTTTGACTAACTTTTCAATAAAGTTTCCATGCATTTTTATACTATTTTTACGTTTTTTATTGTTGTAAAACCTTTCGTGGCTTCGTTCCTTCTGCTGGACCAATAACCCCAGCCATCTCTAATTCTTCCATCAAGCGAGTTGCTCGGTTAAAACCAACTGATAATCTACGTTGAATCATGGATGCGCTCGCTTTTTGAGTTTCAATGACCAGAGCCTTAGCTTCTTCAAATAGCGGATCTCCACCTTCATCTCCTGTGCCAGACTCACCTTCTGTCTCAGAAACCTCTCCGGGATCAAAGCTTTCATCATAATCGGCATCTGCTTGAGCCTTGATAAAGCTAACAATACGTTCCACATCATCATCCGAGATAAAGGAGCCTTGCAAGCGTACAGGGTGATTTTCATCGATTGGTTTGAAGAGCATATCCCCTCGACCAAGCAATTTCTCCGCGCCATTTTCATCCAAAATCGTACGTGAATCCGTTCCAGAAGATACAGCAAAGGCTACACGAGACGGTACATTGGCCTTAATCAAACCAGAAATAACATCCACCGACGGACGCTGGGTCGCGAGGATCATATGAATACCAGCTGCACGCGCCTTCTGTCCTAGACGGATAATGGCATCTTCTACTTCCTTGCTAGCCACCATCATGAGGTCAGCTAACTCATCAACAATCACGACAATTAAAGGTAGAGGTACTTGCTTGTATTCAGACTGGGCATTGAATTCCTCAACTTTAGCATTGAAACCAGCAATATTACGAACCCCAATTTTGGCAAAGAGTTCATAACGGTTTTCCATCTCATCTACGACTTTTTGAAGGGCCTTGCTGGCCTTACGAGGGTTAGTCACGACCGGAATCAAGAGGTGAGGAATATCATTATAGACTGACAACTCAACCATCTTCGGATCCACCATCATAAACTTGACTTGGTCTGGACGTGCCTTCATGAGAATACTTGCAATGATACCATTGACTGCAACAGATTTACCAGAACCTGTCGAACCAGCCACAAGTAAGTGAGGCATTTTAGCCAGGTCGAAACTGCGAGCTGTACCATTGACGGCTTTGCCAAGGGGAATTTCTAGCAGATTTTCAGGTTTAGTTTGCGATTGTTCCCAGAGTTCTCGGAAAGATACGGTCGCAATTTCAGAGTTAGGCACTTCAATCCCGACCAAGGATTTCCCTGGAATTGGAGCTTCGATACGGACATCTTTCGCAGCCAAGGCCAGAGCCAAGTCATCTGCTAGATTGGAAATGCGATTGACCCGCACACCAACAGCTGGCTTTACTTCGTACTTGGTAACTGATGGACCGATTTCAGCACGTTCAACCGTTACCTTGATACCGAAACTCGCAAAGGTTTCTTCCAAAATTTTGATATTTTCTCGAACGATTTTCTTTTCTTTTGACTGATCTTTTGGTTTATCGGGTGCAAAGAGTTGCAAGCTGGGGAGTTTGTACTCTAAAGCTTTTTTAGCAGAAAAATCTACCTCAACATCCTCATCATCTAAGAACTCAGCTTCCTCTGGAATATCAACTTCGCTAGGAACTTCATAGTCTGCTTGCGGGAGAATAATTTCAGGTTCTATCCATTCTTCCTCTGGAAGGGGTGGTAAATCATCAAAGTGAACAGGGGGAGCTTCTAAAATCTCGCCAGTTTCCATATCAACAGGAGGTATGTCCAACAAGGTTTGCTCTGCTTGTTCTTTTTCTAGTTTTTCCTGCTCCTCTGCTTCCTTACGCGCTTTTTCCTCTTCCCGTTTGATGAAGCGTTCTTGTTTCTTCAGCTCGCGTCGCTCCATCCAAAGCGAAAAACGTGCTCCAAGAAAATCAGCAACGTCATAGACAGACCAGGGACTGACTAGAAGAGCACCAATCAAGATTAAGATGGCTCCGATAAAGTAAGTACCAATATTTGAAAAGAGAAAAGCTACTGGAATGTAGAGAGCAACACCTAGCAGCCCTCCTCCAGCAAAGCTAGTCACACGAAAGCCTGTCAAATCTGTCAAAACTTGGGCTAAAGTTCCCTTAAAGACAGACTGCTCTAAGCCATATTTCCATACAAGATAAGCTTCAAAAATCAGCAATAAGCCTGAAAAAATGCAAAGAAAACCTGAGATCAGACCTTCTTGCTTCCGAATCCATTTGAAGAGAAAAAGATAGACTAGGACGACAAAAATGACCAGATAGGCCAGACTTCCTACTAATAGACGAATGAGATTATAGAGGGTGAGACCCACTGCTCCTAATCTCAGAGCAGCGAACATTAAGCAAAAAGCTATGACTAAGGAAATTAACATCCGTTGGATAGCTTGCTTTCTTTCTAATTCAGCTTTTGACGGTCTCCGTCTTGTTTTACTTGTATTTTTGTTTGCCATGCTTCTATTATACCATATTTCAGAAACATCTAGAACAATCAAAAAAATGACTGCCCACTTTCGTGTTCAGTCATTTGAATCTATTTGTGATTATTTTTCTAATGGTTTACGAAGGTAACCATAAACTACACCACTAACAAGTGCTCCTACCAAGACAAAGACAAGGTAAAGAAGGGCATTTGTTGTAAGAGCGATAACGAAGATTCCTCCGTGAGGCGCCATCAGTTTGATTCCTACAAGACCAACAAGTCCACCTGCTACTGCTGAACCAAGGATAAAGCTTGGGATAGCACGAGCTGGGTCAGCTGCACCAAACGGAATCGCACCTTCAGTGATGAATGACAAGCCCATAACAATGTTAGTCAAACCAGAGTTGCGTTCTTCCTTGGTGAATTTATCTTTGAAGAGAAGAGTTGCGACAAAGATTGCAAGTGGTGGAACCATTCCTCCAGCCATAACTGCTGCCATAGCTACTGAACCACCTGTTGACACTGTTGCTGCAAGAGTACCAGTACCAAAGACATAAGCTGCTTTATTGACAGGTCCACCCATATCGACAGCCATCATTCCTCCAAGAACGACTCCTAGAAGGACAGCCGAACCACCTTCAAGACCACCAAGGAAGTTGTTCATACCGGTGTTGATAGCAGCCATAGGGATGTTCACAGCCAGCATAACAAATCCTGTCAAGATTGTTCCAAAAAGTGGCAAGAGAAGGATTGATTTAGCACCTTCAAGTGAGCGAGGAACCTTCACGTATTTCTTAACCAAAAGTACCAAGGCACCAGCGATAAATCCACCAACAAGGGCTCCTAGGAAACCTGATGATACACCTGCAAGAGCTGAAGTTGCTTCACCACCTTGAGCATAAGGGATTTTACCAAAAGCAAAACCTTCTTTGGCAATAGCTCCAGCTACGAAACCTGCTACCAAACCTGGTTTTTCAGCGATTGAGTAAGCAACATATCCAGCAAACACTGGCAACATCAAACCAAAGGCTGCGCCACCGATTTTCATGAACATAGAAGCGAGTTCATGGTAAGAACCAAGATTTCCAAGGCTATCATTTGGCACACCCATAGCACCATCAATCAAGAAGGCTAGGGCAATCATGATACCACCACCGATAACGAATGGCAACATTTGAGATACACCACTCATCAAGTGTTTGTAGAAAGCACCACCGACACTTTGTTTTTCGTTAGATGCTGTTGAAGCTTGTGCTCCATTAGCAGCATGATAAACTTCAGCATTCCCAGAAAGAGCCAAGTTAATCAACTCTTCAGTTTTACGGATACCATCTGCAACTGGACGATTTACCAATGGTTTACCATCAAAACGATCCATCTCAACTGCTTTATCTGCAGCGATAATTACAGCTTTAGCCTTACGGATATCTTCTGCTGTCAATTGGTTACCTACACCGCTGGCACCATTAGTTTCAACCTTGATACCAACACCCATTTCAGCAGCCACTTTTTGAAGAGCTTCTTGAGCCATATAAGTGTGGGCAATTCCTGTTGTACAAGCAGTTACAGCAACGATAAAGTCATCAGAACCATTTGCAGGAGCCTGAACTGGTTCCTCAGTTTTCTCTGATGCTTGATCAAAGAGTTCAATAACTTGGTCAGCTGATGTTACTTGACGAAGTTTGTCAGCAAAACCGTCTTTCATCAAGTATTGAGACAATTCTGCCAAGGCAGCCAAGTGAGTATCATTGGCACCTTCTGGAGCAGCAATCATAAAGAAGAGGTCAGTTGGTTGTCCATCTAAACTTTCGTAGTCAACACCCTTGTTTGACTTAGCAAAGAGAACAGTTGCCTCCTTTACAGCAGCATTTTTGCTGTGTGGCATAGCGATACCATCACCCAAGCCTGTAGAAGTCAAAGCTTCACGCGCTAAGATTCCTTCTTTAAAAGTTTCAAAATCTGTCACGTATCCGTGTTCTACCAAGCTATGAATCATTTCTTCGATAGCTGCTGTTTTTTCAGTTGCTTGCAAATCAAGCAACATGACATCTTTTCTCAATAAATCCTGAATTTTCATCTTTTTTCTACCTCAACTTTTTCATAAGTTTCTTTAATAAATGCTGCAGTTGCCAAGTCATCAGAGAAGGTAGTTGCTGTTCCACAAGCCACACCCCATTTGAAGGCTTCTACTGCGTCTTTTGATTTGACAAACTCACCAGTAAATCCAGCAACCATAGAGTCACCAGCACCAACTGAGTTTTTCACTGTTCCCTTGATTGGTTTAGCAAAGTAGGCTCCATCTGATGTTACCAGAAGGGCTCCATCTCCAGCCATAGAGATAATAACGTTTTGAGCACCTTTAGCCAACAATTCTCGAGCGTATTTTTCAATCTCATCTAAACTTTCGAGCTTGACTCCAAAGATAGCTCCAAGTTCATGATTGTTTGGTTTGACCAAAAGTGGTTGATAATCCAAACTATCAATCAAAGTCTGACCTTCAAAATCACACACAACTTGTGCGCCCGTCTGACGGGTCAAGGCAATCAAATCCTTATAGATAACATTGCCTAAGTTTTTAGCACTCGATCCCGCAAATACAACTGTATCCTCTGCTGTTAGACTTGAAAGGATAGCTTTCAACTCCTCCAGTTGATCTGCTTCAACAGTAGGACCAGTTCCGTTGATTTCAGTTTCTTGATCCGCTTTAATCTTGACGTTGATACGCGTATCTTCTGCCACTTGGACAAATCGTGTTTCAATTTGCTCTTCAGCTAAAGTATCTGTGATAAATTTACCAGTAAAACCTCCGATAAATCCAGTCGCTGTATTTGGAATATCCAAGCGTTTCAAGACACGGCTAACATTGATTCCCTTACCACCAGCAAACTTATCATCACTATCCATACGATTAACACTACCAACTTCCACTTTATCCAGACGAACAATGTAGTCAATAGATGGATTTAGCGTGACTGTATAAATCATACTTCGATAACCTCCGTTTTTTCTTTGATAGCTGGCAAGAGTTCGTGACCCTTGCTTGTAATGACAATAGCTCTTTTTATAGGCGCAACCTTAGCGAAACAAGACTGACCTATCTTGGATGAATCCGCCAAAACATAAGTTTGTTTGGCATTTTCTAAGATAGCTCGCTTAACAGCTCCCTCCTCCATATCTGGAGTTGTATAATAACCTTCATCTACACCGTTCATTCCGATAAAGGCACGATCAAAGTGTAATTGGTTAATCTGATTAAGCGCGACACCACCGATGCTGGCATCAGTCGTCATCTTAACCCCACCACCGATAATCACAGTTGGAATTTGCTTATCCACTAATTGTACTGCATGGTGAATGGAGTTAGTCACAACAGTAATGTCTTTTCGCTCCAATTCCTTAATGAGAAAGGCTGTTGTACTTCCTGCATCCACAAAGATAACATCTTTTTCTTTGATGAGGGAAGCTGCTTTTTGCGCAATCAATTTTTTCTCTTGAAGGTTTTTGACAGATTTCTCTTGAATGGTTTCTTCTTGCAAGGAGTGAGGCAACTCTGCTCCTCCATGAACTCGGCGAAGTTTATTTTCCGATTCCAATTCATCTAAATCTCGTCTAACCGTTGATTCTGACGTGTCTAACAAACCTACTAATTTCTCTAGAGAAATGACTTTATGTTTGCTCAGCTCCTCTAAAATCAATTTTTTTCTCTCGGTTTTTAGCACTTACTCACCTCCTGTTAACGATTACAATAATCATTCTACCACAAAAAAAATCAAAGTCAAGCACTTTTTATCACTTTCTTTCATTTTCTATCATTTTGCCAATTGTTTGAATTTTATTTGCAAGATAAATCCCTTTATGATAAACTATTTTAGTAAGTATTGGAAGATTACTCAAGAGGCTTAAGAGGCCGTGTTGGAAACGCGGTAGGCGTGTGAAAGCGTGCGTGGGTTCGAATCCCATGTCTTCCGTTGCTATAGTGTAGCTGCATCTTGATGCAGCTTTTTATAATAGATTTTTTATTTAAGATTAGGATTGAAAAAGATACTTGACTAAAACTCACCACAAGGAAATAATCCAGTAAATCTCTGCATTAAAAAACGCATAGTATCAATGTTTGTGAACACTTGATATTATGCGTTTTTTATGATCATCATCTAACTTTGAAACGTTTAGTAAATAGCTAATTTAAAATCAAGCTGCAATTCATGTCATTATAATACATTCTCTATTTACCAAAATATTTTAATAGGACTATGGATTGTTCTTAATAGTTCCGCAGAATTTGCCAAGTCTGATACTCTACTAAAATCTTTACGAGCTTGTTCAGATAAAACAATTCCCCCTGGAAATAATTCGCGACTAAAGAATTCATAAAAATATCTGAAAGATTGAGCAAATGCAACACCATCTAATTTCATTTCGGATACTATTTTACTAACTAGACTATAAGCTTGGAAATATTGTTGTTGAGGTAAGTTCATTTCTTTAAAGCTAGTTTCAAATTCTACAATTGCATCTAAACATTGATTTCTAAATTGTTGATTCATTTCGATACTCCTTCATTACTATAACATACTGCTATTATCACAGCCATTTCTGATACAACACATTTTACTACAGATTCTATATTCATTTTGAAATTCCGAGAGTTCCAATTCGATTTCGTATATAGATAATCATTCCTACAAATAATATTATCTGAAAACATTCAAATGATAATTACAATCCTATATGGAATGTCTCCTACAATATCATGAATAACACACAAATTACATGACTTAATATAAAATTTAAAAATCTGAATTATTTTTAAAATTTTTATACTCTCTAAAAACACCTCTATAATACATAGTCAGACCTAATATAGCAATAAATTTATGAATAATAGTATTTGATTCTAATAAAATGTTTAGGACTAAAACCGTCATTATAAAACTAATTGCAATTATCAAACGATGCTTCATTTGTACCTCAACTTTCTATTTCGTAGAAAAAATTCAGTTCCTATTCAAAAGCCTATAATAGCTTCACCAAGTTCTATTATACAAATCCCAAAAGATCTTGAAAACGTCCAGAATGATTATAATATGATTCCCCAAAATATGATCTAGACACAATTACTTAATATCATTCTGCATTACTAGTTTAATTTGATACAGTGAAAATCGAAAAATTATTAGCAATAATAAAAAGCCGTTTCCAAAAAACAAGAAATACATTGCTAAATCACTCTTTAAATAGTATAAAAACCAAATAAGCATCCAAAGTATGCTCATTTTTATAAAGATATTACTTACTATCCATTCAATCTTTAGCAAGAGATGATTAACTATATTCATTATTACAATCTCCATATTTCCATCCTCATCATATCTATAGCTCAATCACTTTACTACTATGTCTCAAAAGAATTTATTATTATAAAGTGCATATTTAATTTATTCATACGTAACCTCATTCCTTTTTTGAAATATGTAATTCGATATTATTTGAGCAAATAATGTATCCTACTGTGAATAATACTACAAATATATGAGTATAAAATAATACAGAAGACGACTTATAGCCATTTATAACAACAAAGATAATTGATAATAGTAACAGAAAAAAAAGTAGGTGCTGAAATCTTTTTAATAAATTGCTTGTATCGATTAAAGCATAGTTCAGAACTAGTGTTTCCTCTCTTCTTATTATGCGTAAATAAGTGAATCAGCAACTCAAAAAACACACTACCTACAGAAAGAACTAAAACTTCGCTTATTGTAACATTTAGAACTATTTCAAGCGCACGTATTATAAAAAAGACGTAAAAAGAGCTAAAATTAGCCTAAATTTCCCACTTTCCATTAACTAACCCCTTTTCTATAAAGATTTAGCGATAGCCCATATACCTGTGCAATATTGTGCTCCTAAAATACCTCCAGCCCAAGTTCCAGCTCCTGATGCAACCAAACTACCAATCATTGCTCCTGCTAATGTGCAAATTCCTGTCGCCTGAGCAACTTCCCCTACACTAACTGTTCCTCCCTCAATGCTAGCCAGCATTTCGGTATCCAAAACATCAAATTGAATCGGTGTCTTTGTTTCCATGAGGAATACCTCCATATTAATTTTTATTATTTTTGTCAGATTATAACCTTGATGAATTTAATATAAGTATAGCAAAAGATTAATTTCCTCAAAATCTTTAAATGTAAGTTTTACATTATGAGATAGCTTTTTAATATCCTCGATATTAAAAAGCTATCATCAAGTTGACATGATAGATAAATTCTCCAACTTACTTTAAATTAGAAAATGTTATAGCGAGCATATTTAAGAAAGCTCCTTTACCTCTCTCTTGATGAGGTATCTTTGCAATTAAGCTAGCAAATTCTATCACATTTTTCGGCGCCAGATATTGATGAGTCATCAAATAAATAGACAAGTCATTACTTAATCTACCTATAGCTCCAAATTCATCATTTTTTATTGAGGTTTCTCCATTCAAAAATATTTTTTTTAATTGAACATCATGAGAAACTTCATCAGACAATAATAAGTTATCAATATGATTTAATATCTCTTGTTTTTTCATTATGGAATAATAACTCCTATATAATAGATATTTTTTGTCAGATTGTAACCTTGACAAGTTCAGTATAGCAGAACAAAAGAGATTTTTACCACTAAGTCTTTAAATGTACGATTTTCATCACGAAACGTATTTTTTCATGATTTGTAACCATTCATTTTATTTTAATTATAAACCATGACATAAGAAAACGAGTATCTCCATCTACGGAATACTCGTTTTTTGATAGTTAGAAGTAGGGTTTTGCCCAGCCTCTATGTAACATGCTCAAAACTTTTTAAAATACATTAATATCAAGCCTAATGAAGAGTCAAATGTTGCTAACTCCACTTATTTTCAAATTTAAATAGACACATTATCGGAGTTATTAGTAAGAAAAAATCTAACCAATTTAGATATTTCATAATATAGGATATAATACCAGCCATAACGAAAAGGTACAAAGCTGTACGATATCCTCTCTTTGGATTTTTATCAGACTTAGTATTAAAAATAATGTATACACAACAAATTGCAATGAGTATAAGTTGAATCATAGTTTCATTTGACATAGTAAAACCTCTTCTTTTTTAAACTATTTTGGTGGTCTCAATTCAGAAGCTAAATAGCCACCTACGACAGCACCCTACAGCGCAAATCAAGTAAACTTGAGGCACTCCTTAAAATATTCAATAGAATATCCTAAGAGTGGTCGCTCATTTAAAGTTCTATTTCCAAAATCTGAGTAAAGACATGATTTTTACTTGTAGTTTTCAAACATACATTTGGATAAGATTTTAAAATTCTCCGAACATTGGCCAAACCTATACCCCGACCTACTCCTTTTGAAGAATTGTCACGCTTGAATATATCTCTCAATTCTATCTCTCTTTCTAAAGTAGAATTTTTAACAATCATGACTAATTTATTCCATTCTGTATCCTCAAGAAAACAAACTGCTATTCCTCCTTCTGCTGCGGACTCTATAGCATTATCTAACAAGATAGAAGTAATTGTTAAGAAGTCAATTTGTTCCATATTTTTTATAGAGAACTGTTCACTAATCTCCAGAGAAACTGGAACAGATAAGTTTTGGGCCTCCGATAACTTAGATAATAATAAACTCTTCAGCGCCAAATCCTTGATATTTCTTAGATGTGCCACATCAAAACGCTTACCTTTTAATTTTTCACCAGAATTTTTCAAAACACCATCATAGACTTGAGAAACCAGATTAATATCTTTTTGATCGATACCTATTTTTAAGCTTGACAAAATATTAGCATAATCATGTCTAAAGCTTCTAATTTCTTGATACAGCCCCTCAACTTGTTGACTATAATTACTAAGATTTTGCAGTTGAATTTCTTTTTGTAAAACGATTTTATCCTGTAATTCTTGAAGTAATTTTCTATCCAATAGATTAACAAAACAAATAAACAATAAAAAGTAAACTGCTGTCAATAATTCTTTATAACCTAACATTCTATCCCAGCTTACTTTGTCAATGTAGTTCATATAAGGTGGCAAGATAAAATAAACTAACATTAAGATATCCGCAGTAATTAAGATAAATTTTGTCTTTCTATCTAGGTTCTTTATTTTTAAATGACTAAAATTATATTGAAAGATACTAATAAGGAATAGCACAATAATTTTAGCTAATAAAGAGAAAATCATTATTCCAAAATTAGTTTCATATAGGCTTTGCAATATTGGAATTTTAGCAATTACAAAGTAACCTAAAAAATTTTTGATGACATCCCAAAATCCAAGTGGAAATAATGAGTAAAAAAGTAATAAAGAAACCTTACTCCTTAATTCACCAATGGACAAAGTATATAGAATAAAAAAAGTGGGATAACTCAATAATGACCCATAAAAATAAAATTCTGTTGATTCAAATACAACAATAAATAGTAATATTGAAAGATAGAACAGAATAATGGATATTACTACTTTTTTCAGGTTTAATCTCTCACCTACAACCCTAGCATGGATACATAACATTAGAAAAGTTCCTATAATATCTAGAAAAAATATCATCTAAATCTCCTTAGTCATGAAGGCTTTCGACAGTTTTCATGAGTGAACGTATTTTTAACCTAGAGACAATACAAGAGGACCCGTTCTGAAAATGAACTATCCGATTTTCTTTATCAATTGAAGATATATTATAAGGATTTACGATAAACGATCTATGACATTGAAATAAGCGTGGTTCCTGTTTAAGAATATCTGACAATTGTCCATAGAATTCAACTATGTCACGTTTGGAATAGAGCGTCAACTTATGAGCGATTGTTGATGTCTCAATATATAATAAATCTTTAAAAGGGACTTGAATTTGAGCTTTGGATCCTGTAAATACAAAAGAATCCTCAGATACTGTTCTTCCTTGTTTATCACTAACACTTGAAATAACATTTTCAATTCGTTTGATAAATAATGGTTCAGGTAATTCTTTATCAATGAAATCAATAGCTGATACTAAATATTCAAAAGATATGGGCATAAACTCAGAATGTGATGTTACAAAAGCAATCACTGCTTGAGAATCAAGTTTTCTAATTTCTCTAGCAACGTCTAATCCTCTTTTGTCATCATCTTTTATTTCAATATCAAGTAAAAATAATTGGTGATTTCCTCTCTCTGAAATGTCCTCTAAAAGCTGTTGAGGTTTTCCATAAACCTCAAAATGCCTATACTCAATCTTATTATCCACCAAAATTTTTTTGACAATACTTTCAATTCTAGTCTGTTGTAAAAAATTATCTTCTAGTATAAAAATATTCACTACTTCACTCCTATATATTTTTCCACTGATTTTTTAATATTGTAAAGTGTCTTCTAGAACAAGAGATGTCTGATACTCTATCATCCAAAAACATAATCGTTCTTGTCTCATGATTAAATCCTGCTATTTTATCTTTATTCACAAGAAATTTTCTATGGCATCTAATAAGCTCTTCTGAACTTTCCTCTTCAATTTTAGATAGTGAGGTTGAAGCTTCAAAATTCCCTTCAGCTGTTACAAAAAGAACAGTATGAGCTTTTGTTGGATGCGTTGTGACATAATAAATTTTAGAAAGTGGTACTTTCACTACAGCTCTTCCTTGATGTAAAATATATTCTTTCATATTCAGCCTCCTTCTATTACTCTTATCTTATCAAAACTATGGAAACTAAATTGTTGTAAATCTTCAATGGTTTTTATAATGTCTTGATTGGTAAAAATGTAGACTGTTTGCATATTTCATGAGAAAATAAATAACTTTAATATTCCTGTAAAATACTCCCATACTTTAAGAGAGGAATACTACGAAACCAATTCAAATTTTAGTTTATATTTTATTTCAATAAATTTGCTTTATTATTTTGTAAAAACAGTGAGGAAAATAATAAATTTCCTAAGATATAAAATTACTTACAAATATAAATCCTATACCTATATTATCATAAAATCACAATTTTTAACATCTAAAAAGGGACTTCACCCTGTACATTACACAGGACGAAATCCCTTTTGTATATTCTTTGTCTAACTTTTTGGAATCCAGTGAATTTAACTCTCGGGTGATTTTTTTCTACTTCATGTTAAAAGGTCTTAAAAAATATCAAACAGCAATTTCACATTGAGGATGGTCAAGATAATGGAGACAATATAACCAAGAATGGTATTCCATTTGGCATTGGTAAATTCTCCCATCAGTGATTTTTTTGAAGTGAGATAAATCAAGGGGAAGATTGAAAATGGAAGAGCGATAGAAAGAAAGACCTGTGAATAAACCAATAACTGATCCAAGGTTTTTTCTTGATGACCGAACAGAACCGCTACTATCATAACAGGTAGCAAGGCAAAGAGGCGTGTCGCCAAACGAATGAACCACTGAGGCAATCTCATATGTAAGAAACCTTCCATAACGATTTGTCCTGTCAAGGTACCTGTAATGGTCGAATTCTGACCACTGGCTAATAGGGCCAAGGCAAACAAGGTTGATAAGGTTGAGCTAGCTATAGCTCCCGCAATGGTTGAATCCTGTAAGGCATTATACATTTGAGAGAAAGCAGAAATCTCAGATGCATGTCCGAAAAAGAGAGCCGCCCCTAATATCAAAAGAAGGGAGTTAACCACAAAGGCCAAGGATAACTGGAGATTTGAATCCCAAGTCATAAAGCGCACGGCTTTTCGAACATCATTCTTGTCCTTGTGATTGACTTTCCGAGTCTGAGACAAGGAAGAATGCAAATAGAGGTTATGGGGCATAACAGTCGCACCCACGATACCCAACGCCAAGGTTAATTGACTTTCATGCCCAGGCATAGGACTTTCAAATAAAGTTGCATTTGGTAGATAACCTTCAACGATTCCTTGGAAGCTTGGATGTGACAAAGCTACTAGATAGGTAAAGATTGCTAGAATCGTTAAAATCAGCGTTGTCACGATAGCTTCAATCTTCTTAAAGCCAAATTTCATCAGAAGCAATAAGAGAAAAACATCCAACACGGTCAAGAGAATTGCTATCATAATCGGAATCTTAAAGAGAAGATTGAGAGCAATCGCTGAACCTAGAACTTCTGCCAGATCTGTCGCCATCAAGGCTAATTCTAAAATCACCCATAGACTATAACGAAGCCATTTAGGTGAATGATGAGCCGTTGCTTGAGCCAGGTCCATCTGGGTTACAATACCAAGCTTTCCTGCCATCTGCTGAAGTTGCATGGCAATGAGAGATGAAATCAAGATAACAAACAAGAGACTATACTTATAGGAAGCACCACCGACTACACTGGTAATCCAGTTTCCTGGATCCATATAACCAACTGCGACAAGAGCACCCGGACCTAAAAAGGCCTTTAAATTTTGCCAGAAATGATTGTTATTTGGAGTATCGATAGATTGATTAATCTCAGAGAGTGACACTTTTTTATGAGAAGACATAGATACTTACCTCTTTCTAAACCTACTTTTTCATTATTTTCTATTAGAGAAAAATAAGATTGACTTTAAACTATTAAAACAATGAAAACTATATGAAAAACATTTAGTTTTTTCATTATTTTTC
>NZ_JVKV01000007.1 GCF_001072375.1 Streptococcus pseudopneumoniae | reverse complement strand
CAAAGACAATTGAGAGGCTAGGACTTTTGTCCCAGCCTCTTTTTGTTAATCAACTAATTCATCAATCATACTATGTTTTAGTGGTAAACTACACATCACTAAAAGGAAAATAAAGGATGATTGGATCCAAAATAGCGCCAAATCAAAAATTCCGTGCACAGCTACTACTGTCAAGAAAGAGAGGTAAAGTCCAAGGATAGGACGCTTACTAGGTACTTGACTCATATCAATCAACATTCGTACCGGAGTGGCAGAAGCAATCCCCAAGAGAACGGTACCGACAACTCCATAACTCAAAATCGTATCTATATAGATACTGTGGGCGTGTTCATGATAAGGTGCTCCAATACGAGGGAAAGAGTGCATGTAGGTTAGCGGTCCTTCACCCCAGAATGGATTTTGCTTAAACAAGGCCATTCCAGCATTCCAGATAGAAACACGTTCTTCCATAGATGAATCTAAGGTTCCCATTCGAACACCCAAATCACTCGAAAATAGGAAGGCTAAACCAACCCCAAAAACTCCTATACTAAGCCAGAAGGCACGCCAGTTTTTAATGGTCGTGAAGAGGTAAATGATAGCTCCAAAGATGATGGCTGGAAAAGCTGTACGATTCTGCGTAAAGTTTAAACCGAATAAATTAGCAAAGATGGCAATCATAGAAAAGATTCGTAACCACCTTAACTTAGTTGTGCTAATCAGATAAAAACCAATCATGATACAGAAACAACAGATAATTCCATAGTAATTAGGGTTAAAGAAGGCAACCTCCGCTCGGTTTTGATGCCAAACCTGCATCCGTGGTGAGAGGAAGGTATAATCAAATTTCTTTACAATTTGGAAATGTTCCAAGGCTGCAAAGACTGCTGCCAAGACACTTGAGGCTAAAACTCCTTCAATCGTCAACCTAAAAAATTTAGGAGTCAATTGAGCTTGGTAATAGTAAAAGAAGATGGCAAACAGAAACATGGCCACCGAAGAAACTACTCCCATCACATTTTGTGCTAGAAGAGAAATTGCAGTGCTATAAGCAATAAAAAAGAGCAAGACAGGGTGTTGAGACAAACGTTTTAAGATTCCCTTCATCTCCCCGGTATATACTAACCAAAGTAAGTAAGAGATAAAAATAATAACAAAAAGATAAAAAGGAAGAAAAATACTCAGAATAACTCCTAAAAGAAGTCCTTCTTGTTTCGATAAACTTTTTAACTTTTCAATGACACCTATTGATTTCACAACAGATCCTTTCCTTCTGAATATCACATTCAGATAAATAAGTTATTAAAACATTTTACCATTTTTCAAGAGATTTGAAAACCTCTTTGCCTCTATACTCCTAACTAAAACTGGGTAAAATTTTATAGTTAGCTAAGATTACTTGAAAATCGCTATCCCTTTTTTAAAAATATGGTACAATAAGTCTAATTATTCCAGAAAGGATCTAGCATGAAATCCTACCAAGAAGTCTATAAAATACTAGCTACTGAAACTGATTATCTAAGCGGAGAAAAAATAGCAGAGAGATTAAACCTATCTCGAACTTCCGTATGGAAGGCGATCCAACGTCTCCAACAAGAGGGGCTGGAGATTGACAGTATCAAAAATCGTGGGTATAAACTTCTGGACGGTGACCTTATCTTGCCTCAGGAAATCGAAGCGAATAGTCCCATTACTGTCCAGTTTAAACCCTCAACAAAATCTACCCAAACCGATGCTAAAGAGGCTATGGAAACTGGTGCAAAAGGGGATAAACTCTACCTTTCCACTAGCCAAACCATGGGACGCGGTCGTTTTCAACGTCCTTATTATTCTCCAGATAAGGGGGGAATTTACATGTCCCTTCACCTACAGCCCAATCTCCCTTATCAGAATCTTCCTGCCTATACACTTCTAACAGCTGGAGCTATCTACAAGGCTATCAAAAACCTTAGTTTAATCGACGTGGATATCAAGTGGGTCAATGATATTTATCTGAACCAGAAAAAAATTGCTGGTATTCTAACAGAAGCCATTACCTCCGTCGAAACTGGACTCGTTACAGATGTTATCATTGGAGTCGGGATCAACTTTTCTATCGCTGAATTTCCCAAGAATCTACAAACTAAAGCTGGAAGCTTATTTTCTCAACATACTCCCATTACTCGCAATGAATTGATTGCTGAAATCTGGAAATGTTTCTATGAAACAGAAGCCGATGAACTCCTCTATCTCTATAAAAAACGCTCAATCGTTTTAGGAAAAGAGATCTCTTTCAAGAAGGATCAAGAAATAATCACAGGAAAAGCCTGTGACATCTCTGACCAAGGCCAACTGCTGATAGAATTAGCCAACGGTGAAAAGATTTGGCTCAATAGTGGCGAAGTTTCACTGACTAAATGGTAGTTTTCCTAGATCAAAAAAATCGACCTTTATTATTGAAGGTCGATTTTTTTGATCTGTTATTTTTTCAAACGTTCAACGTCACGTGCAATGACTAATTCCTCATCTGTTGGAATTACTAGTACTCGGACACTTGCTGCATCTGTCGAAATATCTCCGGTTGCACCAAAGACATTTTTCTCTGGATCTACATCGCAACCAAACCAAGAGATCCCTGAAATAACATCTTCACGTACATTAGTAGAATTTTCACCGATACCTGCTGTGAAAATAATAGCATCTGCTCCATTTAGGACTGCAAGGTATTGACCAATATGTTTTTGGATACGGTCAACATACATTTCATAAGCCAAAGTAGCATCGTGATCTCCTGCCTCCATAGCAGCAATCACGTCACGCATGTCACTAGATTTACCAGAAACACCCATCAACCCTGACTCACGATTGAGGATACGACTGATGTCCTCAGGCTTGTTAAAGTCCTCTGTATATTGCATTAAATAAGGAATGATGGCTGGGTCAATATCCCCTGTACGAGTTCCCATCATTACACCACCAAGTGGAGTGAATCCCATTGAGGTGTCAACAGATTGACCACCCTTAACAGCTGTAATCGAAGCACCATTACCGATATGGCAAGTGATTAGCTTCAACTCTTCTAGTGGACGTCCCAAAACCTTCGCTGCTTCTTGAGCAACATACTGATGGCTTGTACCGTGAGCGCCGTACTTACGAACCTTGTTTTCTGTGTAATATTTTGTTGGTAGAGGATAGCGATAAGCTTTCTCTGGCATACTTGTATGGAAGGAAGTATCAAAAACAACGACACTCGTAATATCTGGCAATAATTCTTTGAAGGCACGAATACCCGCAGCATTCGCAGGATTGTGCAATGGAGCAAGAAGACCTAACTCTTCAACTTTTTCAATTACATCACCTTCCACGACTGTAGATTCTTTGAAGTACTCTCCACCTGCAACGACACGGTGTCCAACACCAGTAATTTCATCATAAGATTTAATAATATCAAAACGAATCAAGTCATCAAGCAAAATCTTAACTGCCAAAGTATGGTTGTCAATGTCAAGGACTTGTTGTTCTGAACGACCATCAAATTTAACTGTAGAAATAGAATCTTTCAATCCAATTCGCTCAATCAACCCTTTTGCTAATACTTTTTCTTCTGGCATTTGGTAAAGTTGCCATTTCAAGCTAGAGCTTCCAGCGTTAATTGCAATGGTTTTTGTCATAATGTTTCCCCTTTTTTAAGCGTTTTCAACTATTATATCAAAATTTATACTAGATTTCATGTTCTTGACACCAATTTTGAAAATTTTCCTTAAATTCCAACAAAATTTCAGGATCCCGAAGGCTAGTAAGTGGATAAACAAAGGGCTCTGTCCCTTCTCCCACCTTCTTTTGCAAAACAAAAATGGTCTTAGACTGGGCTCCTTGAGCGAATAGATCCTCTGGTAAAGCTATGATAGCGACTAGTTGAGCTTGATCAGTCAGCCAGGATTTCAAGAGGTCACTCTGGGGACTCGTCAAAAGATCTGTTGGAGCAAGGAAAATAGCATAACCTCCCGTCTTAAGATACTTGAGAGATTGCTCCATTAATAGATGATGAGCATAAGTATGTTCATCCTTTGCTGCCACTTGATAACGTGAGGCAATTTGATCGTCTGGGTAGTAGCCAATTGGGAGGTCGCTCACAATAAAATCACTTTCTTTTAATACTTGTGGACGTACTGCATCTCCTTGGACAAAGCCCATTTGAAGATCCATAACTTCAGCCATACTCGCCGCCAAATCAATCAAGAGGTCGTCTATCTCAATCCCTAGGTAATCTACCTTTTTGTTCATGGACGTTAAAAAGCTAGCACCCAGAATTCCCATCCCAGAGCCCAATTCTAGTAGACTTAGATCTTTAGCAGGCCACAATTGCTCCATCAAAAAAATCATCAAGTGACCAATCGCATCTGGTGTAAACTGGTGGTTGGCCTGAAGAGGTTCCGTTTGCGCTGCCTTCATTAATAAGAATTGGTAGGTTCGTAACCACTCTTCTTTTCGAAGAGCCAATCGTTTTAAAGCTTGATTGTTTTTCTTGACATCTTCCAGATTTGTCTGACCATCCAGATAGATTCCATTTTGCTCAATTAAGGCATCGTAAAAATTTGTCGTCAAATCATTTTGAATGATTTGGACATTTTCTAGTAAATAGGTATATGCTTGTTCAATTTTTTCAAAATCCATACACTTATCTTACCAAAAATAATGTCCTTTTTCCAGATTTTCATAATTGTGAAAATGAAAAAAAGAAAATCTACCTCCTCAGTAGACTTTCTCTGTTTAACATTTATTTCCAAGCACCACTGGCATCTACATAATAACCATCTGGTGTGCGTGTATTGCTAAGCATATTACCAGATGAAGCCAGATAGTACCACTTACCATTATCTTTGACCCAACCTGTTGCCATTGCACCAGAATCTTTTAGGTAATACCAAGAGCCCTTATCTTTGATCCAGCCTGTTGCCATTGAACCTGAGTCTTTTAGATAATACCAAGTACCACCATCTTTAAGCCAGCCTGTCGCCATTGAACCTGAGTCTTTTAGGTAATACCAAGAACCGTTATCATATAACCAATCAGCTGAAATCATAGCTCCTGATGATTTAAAGGCATACCAGCTGCCACCTTGGTATAGCCATGTTTGATTAAACATAACCCCTTCATCATCCATAAAGTACCATGTTCCCTGATCATTGATCCAAGCATCTTTAACTAGTTGACCTTGTTTTTGATAGTACCAGGTTTCACCGTGATTATTTTTTACCTTTAGCCAGCTTTCTGCTTTTACAATCGGATAAAGTTCTCGGAAAGCTCCCTCACCCTTATAGGAATGACTGATAGAACCTGGTTTTACAAGTTTCATACCACCATATTCGTCTGCCCAAGCATAGACTTTTTGACCATTGACAGTTTCTGGTAAGGTAGCAGTGTAAGTCTTGGTTTGATAGTCCCATTTGGTATCAAGATAGGTGTATTGATCATTTGATTCTTTAATATGGTAGTAGCCTCTCTTTCCACCGTCATGATATACATCATCTACTACTTTAGTGGACCAGGTCTTTACTTCATTTCCGCTCTTGGCTTCTACCTTAATATCCCCTCTATAGCCATAAGGTACGTAGAAATTCA
Source organism: Streptococcus pseudopneumoniae (assembly GCF_001072375.1). Classification (GTDB taxonomy): domain Bacteria; phylum Bacillota; class Bacilli; order Lactobacillales; family Streptococcaceae; genus Streptococcus; species Streptococcus pseudopneumoniae_L. Next base: position 30,531 of record NZ_JVKV01000007.1, on the reverse strand, counting down.
GGAAACGTCCTTCTTCACCAATATTGGATCTATCCACTTCTTGAGCTAGGAAATTGACAGTCTGGTCTTGACCATCTAAAGTAACTTTCCATTCAATTTTTTCGTTTTTAGGCAAATCCAAGGCTTTGATATCTATGTCATGGCCATTGTTAAATCGAAGAATTTTGCCATCTAGATATTGAACACCCCCCTTAATACGCCATACCTCTTGTAGCTCAAAAGCCTTGGCAGATTGAGGGAGAGCCAGCATAGCTAAACCTGCTAAAGACAAACTAAACAGTGTAATTTTTTTCATGAGATTTCCTCCTGTTTTTATCCATGTTAATTATATCACTATGTTATTTTTTTGCAAGAGATATCCTAAATGTATATAGGAAAAACCTCTGAGATAACTCTCAAAGGTTTTTATGAATCTATTTACTATTTTCAACTGCTGCTGTTACAAAAGCAGTGTAGAGTTCTTCTGGGCGGTTTGGACGACTTGAAAGCTCTGGATGGTACTGACAAGCCACAAAGAATTTATTTTCTGGAATTTCCACAATTTCGACCAAGCGGTTGTCTGGTGAAACACCTGAAAAGACAAAACCTGCTCCTTCAAACTGTTCACGAAAAGCATTGTTAAACTCATAACGATGACGGTGACGGCGTTGCACCACCTCTTTGTTATGATAAGCTGCCGCTGCCTTAGAACCACGTTTTAACTTAGAAGGATAAAGTCCCAAACGAAGGGTACCACCCATGTCCTCAACATCAATCTGATCACGCATGATATCAATGATAGGGTATTTGGTATCAGGATTTAGCTCTGCTGAATTAGCTCCTTCAAGACCTAAGACATTACGGGCAAACTCGATACAGGTCAACTGCATACCCAAGCAGACTCCAAGCATTGGTACATCATTTTCACGCGCATAGCGAATCGCTTCAATCTTACCTTCTGTTCCACGTTGGCCAAAACCACCTGGAACGATGATTCCGTCAGCGTCAGATAGGCGTTCTGCCACATTGTCAGCTGTCACATCGTTAGCATTGACCCAATCAATCTTCACTTCTGCATCATTGGCATAACCAGAGTGTTTCAAAGCTTCAACAACTGAGATGTAGGCATCTTGCAACTCAACATACTTACCAACAAGGGCAATCTTGACTTGTTTTTTGAGATTCATGACCTTGTCAACCATAGCTGACCACTCTGTCATATCTGCTGCAGGTGCATCAATTTTCAAATGGTCACAGACAATTTGATCCATGCCTTGTGCTTGCAGATTAAGTGGGATTTGGTAAAGATGATCCACATCCAAGGACTCAATAACTGCTTCTGGCGCCACATCACAGAACTGGGCTAATTTATTTTTAATCCCTTGTCCTGCTGGTTTTTCTGTACGAATGACCAACATATTTGGCTGGATTCCCAGACCACGCAATTCTTTGACAGAGTGTTGAGTTGGTTTGGTTTTCATTTCACCAGCTGCCTTGAGGTAAGGAAGCAAGGTCGTATGGATATACATGACATTATCTGCACCCACATCTGCCTTCATCTGACGAAGAGCTTCTAAGAATGGAAGGGACTCGATATCGCCGACTGTTCCACCAACCTCTGTAATAATAACGTCAGAGTCAGTCGTTAGAGCAGCACGCTTGATTTTTTCTTTCAAAGCATCTGTAATATGAGGAATAACTTGGACAGTTGCACCCAAATACTCTCCACGGCGTTCCTTACGAAGAACTTCGCTGTAGATTTTACCAGTTGTCACGTTTGAGTATTTGTTAAGATTGATATCGATGAAACGTTCATAGTGACCTAGGTCCAAATCTGTCTCAGCCCCATCATCTGTTACAAATACTTCTCCGTGCTGGTAAGGGCTCATGGTTCCTGGGTCGATATTGATATAAGGGTCAAATTTTTGAATGGTCACCTTCAAACCACGGTTTTTCAAAAGACGCCCAAGGCTCGCTGCAACGATCCCTTTCCCAATAGACGATACCACACCACCAGTGACAAAAATATATTTCGTAGACATAGATTCCTCTTTCTAAAATGCTCAAGGTCTTGTTCACTAACAGGGGATTGAGGAAACAAGACCTTCATCAATAACTACACCCCAAGAAGAAAAGCTTCCTGGAAAAACAAAAATAGCTCCCTAATAACTAGGGAGCTCCGACCTCTAAAAGAGGTGCCCGAACAATATATTACCTCAAAATGAAGCATTTGTCAAATAGAACAAATCGTTGACTTGGCATTCTATCTTGCAAAACTCATTCAGACTAAAAAGAGGCTGGGACTAGGAAATCGAGACTTAAGCGACCGATACCTGTTCCAGCACCTTTTTGTTTTTATTCTTCCTCTTCTTCAGAGTCTTCGTCGTCCTCTTCATTAAGATCGACTTCTTCATCTAGATCATCTGGGGCGATTTCATTGATTTCAGCATCGTAGGCTTCCACTTCATTCTTCTCATCATCTGGATTTTCATCATCATAAGAAAGAGCTGGATCTTCTTCGTATGCATCCTCATCTTCTGGATCATCTGCACTGTAATCAATAGCATCTGCATCACCATCCATGAAGGCGTTGACACGTTTTTTCTTAGCCTTAGGTGCTACTTCTTCATCATCACTTTCCTCAAGAGCAATGATTTCCTCATCGATTTCATCAACTCCATACCATGAACGAAGACCCCATTTGTTATCTCCAAGTGAGATAAAGCTACCGTCAAAGTTCAACTCTGTGTAGAACAAAGGCAAAGCTTCACGAATATCGCTATTAGAGGTACCGAGATAGTTTTGGATTTCATTAACTAAATCACTAAAATGCATTTCGTGATCACGACCACGGAGTTCCAAGATGGCACGAGCCACCTCAATCATAGATAGTTCACTTTTTTCTTGCCCAGCAAATACTTCTAATTCCAAAGCGTTTCTCCTCATTTTTTACTACTAACGCCAGAGTGGATAAACTCTGATCTCATTTTATCATGTACTCTTTATTGTACGATAATTTTGCCTAATAGTCAAAGGTTTAGGAGAAATAAATGTGAAATATTTCAGCTAATTAATACTCAATGAAAATCAAAGAGCAAACTAGGAAGCTAGCCACAGGCTGCTCAAAACACTGTTTTGAGGTTGCAGATGGACGCTGACGTGGTTTGAAGAGATTTTCGAAGAGTATAAAAGACCTGGGAGATACACTCACAGGTCCGTGACTTTATTTATAGCTCAAAGCTCGTTTAAAGGTTTTCCAGATCCCCAAATCATCCGTTTGAAGAACCAAACTAGCATACATACGTCCAATAAAAGCTGTTGCAGTAACTGCAAAAATAACCGTTATAGCAAGCGAAATCCAAGCCTCTAGTCCATTTGCGTAACCATTGATAGTTCTGAAAGGCATAAAGAAGGTTGAAACGAATGGAATGTAAGAACCGATTTTCAAGATTAAATTATCACCAGAAGTTCCTAATACAGTTACTCCAATGAAACCTACCATAATCAAAAGCATCAAAGGCGATAAGGCCTTACCAGAATCTTCAGGTCGCGAAACCATAGAACCTAAGAAGGCAGCCAAGACCACATACATAAAGAGACTAACCAAGACAAATAACAAGGTATTGATCGAAAAGGCTTCTCCCAAGTGATTTAGAATACCTGAATTTGCTAAGATAGGCATATCCTTAAAGAAGAAAATAGCTCCAAGTCCACCTACAACATAAATACCAATATGAGTCAAAATAACAAGAAGTAAGGCAATCATGCGTGCGTAGAAATAATGGCTAGCACGAATGCTTGAGAAAACCACTTCCATGATTTTGGTTCCTTTTTCACTAGCTACCTCTTGAGCAGTGACACTAGCATAAGTAATCAAAATCATATAGAGGAAGAAACCCAGTCCTGCAGCCGCAAAGGTTTGGACCATCTTTTTATTTTCCTTGGCTTCATCAATCTGTTCTGTGAATTGAATTGTTTGAGCCAAGCGTTTTTCCTGTTCCTGAGACAAATTTGCTTCTGAACGGTTGAGTTGGGATTGGAGTTCATTCAACTTAGCGGTCACTGCTAACTTAATGCCACTCTCTAGTGAAGTTTCACCATGATAGACTGCCTTGAGGACACTATTCTCCTGGTCAATGGTTAGATAACCTTTTATTTTCTCATCTTTGATAGCGGCTTGGGCACTTGCTTCATCCTTATAGTCAAAGTTAAGACCATTGGTCGATTTAAGTTCTTCTGTAACAAGAGGAACAGAACTAACTACTGCTACCTTACTATTTTGAGCTAAGGAAGAACCTTGGAGAACACCAATTCCTCCAGATAGACCTAAAAAGAGGAAAGGCGAAATCACCATAAAGAAGAAACTCCAAGACTTGACATGTCTTAGATAGGTTTCTTTGATTACAACCCACATATTTCTCATACTTCCACCCCTGATTCTAATTTAAAGATTTCATCGATTGTTGGAGCTTGTTGATCAAACGTCGCGATATATTGACCTTGAGTCAAGATTGGGAAGAGTTCTCTACCTGCACTTTCATCATCTAAAATCAACTTCCAGCTACCTTGCTTGGTCAAGCTAACCTGTTTGACATGAGGAAGACTCTCCAGTTCTTCCTTGCTTCGTTCACTTGAAACAAAAAGTCGTGTTTTGCCGTATTGATTGCGGACTTCTTGAACCGGTCCATGCAAGACCACACGTCCATCTCGAATCATGAGGATATCATCACAAAGTTCTTCGACATTGGTCATGACATGGTCAGAAAAGATAATGGTCGCGCCGCGTTCTTTTTCTTTCAAGATAACCCGCTTAAGAAGTTCGGTATTAACTGGATCCAAGCCACTAAAAGGCTCATCTAGGATAATCAAATCTGGTTCATGAATCAAAGTAATAATCAACTGAATCTTCTGTTGATTTCCTTTTGAGAGACTTTTGATCTTGTCCGTCAGTTTCCCCTTGACTTCCAGTTTTTCCATCCATTGAGGGAGTTTTTCTTTGATTTCCTTGGTGTCCATGCCTTTTAGGGTCGCTAAGTAACGAACTTGTTCAAGGACTGTCAATTTAGGCATAAGACTGCGTTCTTCAGGGAGATAACCAATGCGAGCATAGGTCTCCTGACGAATGTCTTGACCATCAAGCTCAATCTCCCCTTGATAGTCTAAAAATTTCAAAATACTGTGAAAAATAGTTGTTTTCCCAGCTCCATTTTTACCAACCAGCCCTAAAATACGCCCTGGTCTTGCTTGAAAGTCAACACCAAACAAAACTTGCTTAGGCCCAAAACTTTTCTCTAGATTTCTTACTTCGAGCATCATCCACCTCCGAAATTTATTGCACTCATTATACTCCTTTTTGATAGCATTTACAATGATTTATGTACATTTTTAAATCTTGATTTCAAGAAGGATATTTTCTGGATAGGAACTTTATTAGCTTATCACCAAGCATTTTAGTCCTCCAGATTTTAAGTGATAAATTTATTATACTCATTTCTTGATAAATCCGTTGGCTATGTCCTCAAATGTTCATTTTCAGTCCTGAATTGTTACTACTAATCTTCATCATTCTGCCTAGCTTATCGTGCTATTTTATGGTATATTTTTGATAGACTATAGATTATCATAAGCAAGGAATCTGATATGAAAAAAAGACTTAAACTCGAACCAAACAACAATAACTTAATCATTTGGGAAGCTGAACAACCAAAAGCCATTCTTCAGATTGTACATGGCATGGTAGAATACGTAGAACGATATGAAGAATTTGCTCTAGCCATGAATAAAGAAGGCTTTACGGTTATCGGCCATGATCATCTCGGCCACGGTTATACTGCTCAAAATCCAAGTCAACTCGGAGTCTTTCCTGAATCTCCCGAGGAACTCATCGATGATATTGAAAGAGTGACCTCTTTTATTCAAGAAAGCTATCCAGAACTTCCAATCGTCCTTCTAGGGCATTCTATGGGTTCTCTTATGTGTCGCTATTATGTAGCTAAGCGAAAACCACCTATCAATGCCTTAATTATCATGGCGACTGGTCAACAGCCTCAATTTCTGACTCGATTCGCTCTCATACTAACAGAATGCATCCGACTTATAAAAGGGAATAAACACCGTAGTAAACTCTTGACTTATCTATCAACTGATAGCTTTAATCGAACTATTAAAAATCCTAAAACATCTGTCGATTGGCTCTCAAAAAATGAAGAATCCAACCAAGCTTATCTGAAGAATCCATTCTGTCAATTTATTCCTACTATTCCTATGTACAGATCCATTTTTTACTTCTCTAACCAAGTAGCGAGTAAACAAGTGATCGATGAGATTCCAACCCAACTCCCAATTCTCGTGATTTCGGGACAAGAAGATCCTCTAGGCGAAAATGGCAAAGGTATAGAGAGATTTGTAAAACTCCTAAAGGCTTCACATTCGAAAGTAAGCCTTCGATTAGTTGAAGAGGCTCGTCACGAAATTCTAAACGAGAATAATCGAAACGATACCTATCACTTCATAGCTGATTGGATGACAAAAAATACCGATGTCTGATCATCTTGTAACAGTATTAAAAAGGAGTTGTTTCCCCGTCAATTTGATTCAATCATCAGGCTAAAGCTTGATGATTTTTTCTACTAAAAAATCCATCCCTAGGGATGGATTGAAGGTTTTTAACGCACTTCTGCATTCACTTTTTCTTCGAGTGATGCTTGGATTTTTTCCATGTAGCGTGCGACTTCTTCGTCAGTCAAGCTATCTTCTGGATTTTGGAAGGTCAAGCTATAAGCCATTGACTTCATTCCTAGTCCTAATTTTTCGCCTGAGAAAACGTCAAAGAGTTTGATATCTGTCAATCGTTTCACGCCTGCAGCCTGGATAGCATCTACAACTTCTTGGTGAGTGACTTCTGCCTTGAGGAGAAGGGCGATATCACGGCTCACCGCTGGGAATTTGGTGATTTCCACAAATGGAGCGGCTGGTTGAAGAGCTGTCTCAATAGCTGAAAGGTTGAGCTCTGCTACATAAGTTTCTGGAATATCGTAAGCCTTGGCTGTAACAGGATGTACTTGACCGAGGAACCCAAGGACTTGGTCATCGAGTGAGAGCAAGGCTGTACGTCCTGGGTGAAGACTAGCAATTTCAGAAGTTGCTGTATAAGTCACTTCAAGACCCAAGCGAGCAAAGAGAGCTTCCAAAATTCCCTTAGCATAGAAGAAGTCAACAGGAACTGCTGCTGTTTGGAAGTCTTTTTCAGCGACTAAGCCAGTCAAGGCAAAGGCAAAGCTGTTAATTTCATTTGGCAATTCTTCTTTTGGATTACCAGTTTGCTCGAAAACTTTTCCAATCTCATAAAGAGCCAAGTTTTTATTCTTACGTGCTACGTTGTAGGCAACTGTATCCAAAATACCTGAAACCATATTTTGACGGAGAACTGAACGATCCACAGTCATTGGCCACATGAGCTCTGTTAAATTGCTTGGCTGAATCGTAAACTCAACCGCTTTTTCAGGAGTTGTAAGAGCATAAGTGATGATTTCTGTCAATCCAGCACCTTCAGCAATGGTACGAACTTGACGACGGAGTTTTTGTGTCGCAGTCAATTCACCTGCTGTCCCATCGTCTTTTGGAAGACTGGTTGGCAAGCGATCATATCCATAGATACGAGCGATTTCTTCAAAGAGGTCAGCCTCGATAGTGATATCCCAACGACGACGTGGTACGCTTACTGTGAAGCTATCTGCATTTCCAGAAAGGCCAAATCCAAGGCGACGGAAGACATCTTCGACATCGGCATAAGTAAGATCAGTACCAAGGACACGGTTGACGTCAGCAAGTGTAGAAGAAACTTTCACATCAGAAGTGTCAAGCTGACCTGCTGAAACAATGCCCTTACGTACTGTTGCACCTGCAAGCTCTGCAATCATGCTGGCTGCTGCATCAAGGGCTTCATTGACAGTTGCCACATTGATGCCTTTTTCAAAGCGAGAAGAAGATTCAGAACGAAGGTTGAGACGACCGCTGGTCTTACGGATAGATTTGCCATTGAAAACAGCTGCTTCAAGGACTACACGAGTAGACTTTTCAGAGATTTCTGTAGCTTGCCCCCCCATGACACCTGCAAGGGCTACTGGTTTGTCAGCAACAGTAATTACGAGGTCATTTGTTTCTAACTCACGCTCTTCACCGTCCAAGGTTACTAATTTTTCACCTTCACGCGCTTCACGCACACGAATGTCGTTTCCTTCAAAGGTATCCAAGTCAAAGGCATGCATAGGTTGGCCAAAGTAAAGCAAGATATAGTTGGTCACGTCCACCACGTTATTGATTGGACGGATACCTTCGTTCATAAGAAGATTTTGCAACCATTGTGGACTTGGCGCGATGGTCACATTATCCAAGATACGAGCCGCATAGTAAGGAGCCTTATCTGTGTCAATGCTGACAGAAAGAGCATCCGCTGCAGCTTGGTCTGTTTCTGTTAAACTGAATTCCTTAAAGTTGACTGCCTTGTCATAGATAGCTGCTACTTCGTGCGCTACCCCACGCATAGAAAGAGCGTCTGCACGGTTAGGTGTGATGGAAAGTTCAATAATTTCATCATCCAAGTCTAAATAAGAGAAGACTTCATCCCCAGGAACAGCATCTTGAGGCAAGATTTGGATCCCATCTGCGAATTCCTTAGGTACAACGGAGTCAGAAATCCCTAATTCACCAAGTGAGCAGATCATTCCGAGAGATTCTAAACCACGGATTTTCCCTTTTTTGATTTTGTAATTGTCAGCGATACGAGCTCCCGGAAGTGCCACCATAACCTTGATGCCTGCACGCACATTTGGTGCTCCACAGACGATTTGACGGGCTTCTTCTTCGCCAACGTTAACCTGACAGACATGAAGGTGAGTTTCTGGCACATCTTCGCAAGACAAGACCTCACCGACAACAATTTTTGAGAGACCAGCAGCTGGTGATTCGACACCTTCGACCTCAATCCCTGTAGTTGACATTTTTTCAGCCAACTCTTGTGAGGACACATCAATGTCCACCAATTCTTTTAACCATTTGTATGATACTAACATAATTTAGTTTCCCAGAATGACAGTTGCCACTCTAGTTTTTTTCCTTTCCTATCATTTCATAAGAAGAATCATCTTCTTACCTTAATTTCTTTTTCAGTAACCAATCCGTATCTACCTTCTGCCCAACCATAAAACGATGTTGGCTAAATTTTTCAAAACCATATCGATTATAAAATGCTTGAGCTTTTGTATTATGCTCCCAAACACCTAGCCAAGCCCAGGAAAAACCATTGTTTTCGGCAAGCTCCAAAGCGAATTCAAATAGTTGCTTACCAAGTCCAAATCCTTGATATGCTTGTAGCACATAGAGGCGTTGAATTTCAAAAGCGTTCTCTAATTCTTTCTCAGTTTGAGCATTTCCCCAGTTGACTTTGAGAAAACCAGCTATCTCCTCTTCATGCATAATGAAATAGGTCGCTGATTCAGGATTTTCCAACTCAGCTGACAAAACTCTCAGACTATAGGCCTCTTCAAAGTATTCCTGTAACTGCTCTTCAGTATTATCATGAGCAAATGTTTCACGAAAGGTTTGTTTGGCAATCTGGGACAACACCCCAACATCTGTCTTTTCTACTTTTCTAATCATTATTTAAACTGTTCTGAGAAGCGGACATCGCCTTGGTAGAATCCACGGATATCGTTAATTCCGTAACGAAGCATAGCTACACGCTCTTGACCAAGACCAAAGGCAAAACCAGAGTAGACAGTCGCATCGATACCACTCATCTCAAGGACACGCGGGTGAACCATTCCGGCACCCATAATCTCGATCCAACCTGTTTTCTTACATACATTACAGCCGTCTCCGCCGCACTTGAAGCATGAAACATCAACCTCAACAGATGGCTCTGTGAATGGGAAGTATGATGGACGCAAACGGATTTGACGCTCTTCACCAAACATTTTTTGCACAATCAATTGAAGCGTTCCTTGAAGATCAGCCATAGAAATGTTTTTCCCTACAACCAAACCTTCGATTTGGTGGAATTGGTGACTGTGGGTTGCATCGTCTGTATCACGACGGAATACACGTCCTGGTGAGATCATCTTCAAAGGACCTTTAGAAAAGTCATGGGCATCCATCGCACGCGCTTGAACTGGAGACGTGTGGGTACGGAGCAAGATTTCTTCTGTGATATAGAAAGTGTCCTGCATATCACGGGCTGGGTGGTCTTTTGGAAGGTTCATACGTTCAAAGTTGTAGTAATCTTGCTCCACTTCAAATCCATCCACAACTTGGTAACCCATACCGATGAAAATATCTTCAATTTCTTCACTAGTTTGTGTGAGAACGTGACGGTGACCAGTCGCAACTGGACGACCTGGAAGAGTAACATCGATGCTTTCACTTGCTAGTTGAGCTTCCACTTTCTTTTCTTCCAAGAGCTTAGCTGTTTCTTCAAAGGCAGCTGTTAGGACATCACGAGCCTCATTGACGTGTTTTCCGATAACAGGGCGCATTTCAGCTGATACATCCTTCATCCCTTTGAGGATTTCAGTTAGTGACCCTTTTTTACCAAGGACAGAGACTCGCAAATCTTGCATCTCTTTTTCATTTTCAGCAGTAATCTGCTTCAAGCTAGCTAGCGTTTCTTCACGAAGCGCTTTTAATTGTTCTTCAATAGTTGACATAATTCCTCCATCAGTCCCTCGTAGATAAAAAGAAAACCACATGCCAAAAACTCCACTCGGAGCGTCGACACGCGGTACCATCCGTTTTCATCTGACAAGTCAGACCTTTATTTCTGAATCCATAGGCAAGTGAATTCACCCAGCTTTCATATAGAGAGCTTTCAGTCACGGCTCTCCTCCCTGATATACTTCCCCTGAGATACTAGTCTTGCAGATTCCTATTTAATTATTATTCATTTTATCAAATTTTAAGTAATCTTGCAAGATCTTTTGCGACTAATCAACATAGTCTCCACCTTCAAAGCCATAATACTCTTCCAGACTGAGGCCACTTGCAGCGATTTCTTTGGCTTCTTTGCCGACGTAGCGAAGGTGCCATTCCTCGGCCATATAACCAGTTTCTTTTTCCTTACCTTTGAGATAACGGACGACAAAGCCATAGTCAGCCGCATGGTCCAAAAGCCATTGGGCAGCCTTTTCTTCTGTCACTAAGTTTCCATTTGTTCCTATTAGGTCAAAGGCAAGCCCAGTTTGGTGTTCACTATAGCCAGGTCTTGCAGAATAGCGGTCAGCCTCAGCCTTGCCATCTTGGTTGACATAATCCTGATACAGTTTAACCTGAGTTTCATAACTTCTAAATCCACTATAGTGGTCGCTAATCGGGAAACCTGCTTGCTGCATAGCTGCAATGAGTTTTAACAGTTCTGCCTTTGCGGTAGGATTTTCTCCAGGATTGTATTCTTTTGACATAGGATAATGCTTATTAGCTACAACAATCTCATCGTACTTGCCTTGAATGCTGTAGTGGTCTCCTTTGTTAACCACTTCTGCTTTCTTTTGACTAGCTTCCCGAGACTTACTTCCCGCGGTTCCTTCTTGTACAGTTGATTGCTCTGCAGAAGACTTGGCCTCTGTAGTTGCTGATTTTTCTTGTGAACAAGCTGCCAAGGTCAAGGCTAATAATCCTGATAAGATAAGGTATCTTTTTTTCATCTGTTATCCTTTCATTTAATCATCTGGTTTAAAGTCTCAGATAATCTTGCAATCAAGTCTTCTAATTTACTTCCCTTAACCTGATATTCTTCAGCAATCATTTCTTCCCATGGAACCCACCAGACTGGACCACGACCATTAAGACCGTGTCCCTTCATATCACCAGCTCGTCTAGGAAAAATATGCCAGTGGACATGAGCGTCTCCATTTCCCAACAACTCTACATTCATCTTTTCAGCAGAAAAAGCCTTAGAGACAGCTTCCTGCACCAGACTCATTTCCTCTAAAAATTGAAGTTTGACACTTGGATCTAGATGATGTAGTTCTGGGACATGTTCCTTGGCTAAGAATAGAGTGTAACCTTCAAAATACTGGTGATCTCCGATGACAACATATCCTGTTTCTAACTCCTTGACAAAGTAGGGATTGTCACCAGACTTGATGAGTTCAATTCGATCACAAATCAAGCACATCTCAGTCCACCAACTCACTCTTGAGATAGGCATCAACCATATGCTCGGTAGCCACTACAGAATCAATATGAGTACGCTCATAAGAATGACTTGACTCAATTCCTGCCCCTAGAAGAGCGTGCTTAACCTCTGCTCCAGCTGACATCGCTGCGGAAGCATCAGAACCATAAAATGGATAGATGTCTAATTTAAACGGAATGTCTTGCTCTTTTGCGAGAGCTACCAAGTGTTGACGGAATTCATAGTGGTAAGGACCAGAAGCATCTTTAACACAGATAGATACTGTGTACTCGTCTGTCTGCTGATCATCTCCCATTGCTCCCATATCCACAGCTAGATATTCGACAACTTGACTAGGGATACTTGAGTTAGCACCATGCCCAACTTCCTCAAATACTGAAAAGGCAAAATGCGTAGTGACAGGAAGTTCAATCCCTTCTTCTTTGTAAACTTTGAGGAGATTAAGGAGAATAGCTGCGCTGACCTTGTCATCCAAATGACGAGACTTGATAAAGCCTGTCTCAGTTACGACAGTTCGTGGGTCAAAGCTGATAAAGTCACCAACCTCGATACCGAGTGAGCGCGTTTCTTTTTCATTGGTTACTTTTTCATCCAAACGAACTTCCATATTGTCCTGTGTGCGTTCAGCAGTTCCAGCATCTTTGTAAACGTGACAAGAAGTTTGGTGGATCAAAATCGTACCTGAAACAGTTTTCCCTGTGCTAGCTACATGGACCGTGCAGTTTTCGCCTTCAATCATATTCCAAGGGTAACCACCAATACGGTCCATCTTGAGACGGCCGTCTGGTTTAACAGCGCGAACGATAGCTCCCAAGGTATCCACATGGGCAGTTACATAGCGTTGCTGCTCGTCATTTTTACCTTTAATGGTAACATTAACTCCACCCTTAGCTGTGCGGACTGGTTGGTAACCTAGTTTTTCAAGCGTCTCAACTAGATAATTCGTAATTTCACGCGTAAAACCTGTTGGTGACGCAATAGCAGTTAGTTCTTTGATATATTCTACAGTTTGATTCATTTTTTCACCTCTTGTTACCATTATATCACTTTTCCCATCGTAGTATGTGCAAAAAAGAAAAACTTAAAATACTTTGATTTTAAAATTAATCTATGGTAAAATTAAATAAAGCGTTATGATGAAAGGAATACAAAATGAACAAATATTTCAAAACGACACTTTTCTTAGCCTTGCCTTTGGTATTCTTGTTGGGATGTTCAAAACAATCTTCAACCACTTCTTCTAGCTCTTCTACACCAGAAACGACTGAGGTAAAAACTTCTGAATCTAGTACTACTGAAAAGAAATCAGAATTAAAAACTGCTACCTTTGTGAACGATTCTCAGCCTGGTGTCGTATCAACCTTAACATATACGGTTGACGGTGATAATGTTGTCAAACAAACTGCTCATAATGTAGCTGACCCTGAAGTCCTCAATAATACTGCAGATGCTGTAAAAAGTATTCTTGAAGAAACCTACAAAGGCTATAAGGGACTCAAAGGGGTAACCTTCTCAATCGAAGTTAAAGATGGTAAAGTCGTTCAAGATCTTGAAATCGATCTTTCAGTTGCAAGTATTGACGAACTTAGAAAAGCTTTACCAGAAGAATACTCAGGCGTTGGAAAAAACGTAAGTTTTAAAGCCTCTAAAAAAATGTTAACAGACCTTGGTTATACAGAAAAAAACTAAGCAACTAAGACTAAATAGAAAAAACTTGGCATCGGCCAAGTTTTTTTCTATTCCATTTCAAAAGCTTCACTTTCTTGTTTATTTGGAAGAACAAGAGAAAGTAGAATACCGATAATAGCTGGTACCAACCATGGCAGAGAAGCCTCCGCAAATGGTAGAGCGTTCACGATATTTGCAAGGACCTCAACTTTAAAAGTAGATCCTAAAACACTTGCAATAGCAATGGATGTGACAATACCAACAGTTAATTGCATTCCTGGTTTAGAAAGAGCAACAAACTTGTTCACAATCACAATCATGACAATGGCAATCGTAATCGGGTACAAAATAACGAGAACTGGTACAGAGTACTTAATAATAGCACCCAAACCAAGATTTGCAATGGCAAAACCAATCAAGGTAAAGACAGTCGCATAAACCTTGTAGCTGATTTGTGGGAAACGTCCGTTAAAGAACTCGGCAGTTGATACAATCAACCCTACAGTCGTTGTAAAGCAAGTAACGGTTACCATAGCCGCAAGGAAAAGCTGAGCAGTAGAACCAAAGATTTCTTGAGTCGCTTGAGACAAGATATAAACTCCCGGAGTTCCACTCTTCATTGCTTCTTCTGTTACTGGGAAATGATTGCCCAAGAAACCTAGACCGATGTAGAGAGCACTAAATCCGAGTGCTACAACGATTCCAACAACCCAAATGGTTGAAATATACTCTTTCTTACTTGAAAAACCAAGTTGTTTCAAGGTTTGTACTGCAATAACACTGAAGGCAACCGATGCAAGCGCATCAAGTGTATTGTATCCTTCAAGGAAACCTGCACCAAAGGCTGAAGCTTGATAAGCTCCTGAGGCTGCTTGTGGTGCATTCCCACCATACTTGAAAGCTCCAAGGATAACCAGAATAACAATTAAGATGGCAAAAACTGGAGTCAAGACTCGACCGATACGATCCAAGATTTTTGAAGGATTCAGCGAGATTAGGTAGGCAGCTACAAAGTAAAGAATGGTGAAGACAATCAAACCTAAACCTTTATTTGCTTGATCCAAGAGTGGACTAATACCGACCTCAAACGATGTTGTTGCTGTACGTGGAATGGCAAAGAATGGACCAATCGACAAGTACAAGGCTGCAAGATAAATCGTCGCAAACCATGGAGAAATTTTCTTAGAAATTTCATAGATATAGCCCTTCGGATTGAGGGTCCCAATGATCAAGGTTAGGACGGCAATCCCAACACCTGAAAATACAAATCCTGCAATGGCAGGAAGGAAGTTTTCTCCAGACTGTGCGCCCAGAGTTGGAGGGAAAATCAAGTTGCCTGCTCCAAAAAATATTCCAAACAGGAGTAATCCTGTTAAAGCACCTTTTTTAGCCATAAACTCTCCTTATTAAAAATAAAATACTTTCTTAGTATAACATGATTAAAGGCTAGAAAAGACTGTCACGGAACAATTCTAAAATGTTTTCAATTTTCCGAATTTTAATACAAAAAAATCCTTCGAGTCCTTTCTCATTTTTAAAAGGTTTCGAAGGAAATTTTTCTTATTCTAAAGCATCCATGCCACCTTGGACATTGATAACTTCGTAGCCCTGCTCTGCAAGGAATTGACAGGCGCGTGCTGAACGCATTCCTGATTTACAAATCACATAGTAAAGATTATCTTTATCTAGTTGTTCAAAAGTGTCAGTCAGTTGACTGAGAGGGAAATTATGAGCACCTTCTAAATGAAGAGCCTCAAATTCCTCTACTTCTCTCACATCCAATACAGAAAGCGACTCTTTCTGGTAAAGTTGGTAAAAATCGTTAAAAGTAATTTCGTTCATTCTTTTTCTCCTAAAATAGTTTTAATTCTTTTTTTCAAATCTGGAACCACTTCTTCCTCAAACCAAGGATTTTTTTTCATCCAAATTTGATTACGTGGTGATGGGTGTACCAGAGGGAAATAATCAGGCAAATAATCTTTAAATCGATGCACACGGTCTGTCACCTTGCCACTAACTTTCTCATGTAGATAGTAGGCTTGGGCATACTGACCAATCAAGAGTGTTAATTGAATATCTGGCAACTCCTTCAAGAGTTCTGGATGCCATTTTTCCGCAAAACCTGGACGAGGTGGCAGGTCACCCGATTTTCCATGACCTGGAAAGTAGAAATCCATAGGCATGACTGCAAAGTAACCTGAGTTATAAAACGTGTCTTCGTCCACACCCAACCATTCTCGCAAACGATTCCCACTTTTATCCTTCCAGTAAAGTCCTGCTTCTTGAGTTTTGAGACCAGGTGCCTGCCCAATGATATTGATTCGAGCAGTCTTTGGTGCTGCAAAAAGAGGTTGGATGCCTTGCTCAGTATAGCTGGCATTCTGTGGATCCTCTATAATAGCTTGTTTGATTCTTTCGATTTGAGACATCTACTCTCCTCCAAAAAGAAGTCTAAGCATAAAATCTCAGACTTCTATAGCATTATTTGATCAATTCATAGATAGCTTCAGCGTAGATGGCTGCTGCACGGAAGAGATCATCCAAGGCGATAAATTCATTGGCTTGGTGCATGGTATCGATAGAATCTGGGAACATAGCACCATAGGCTACACCACGCTCTAAGAGACGTCCGAAAGTTCCACCACCAATAACTTGTTCATGCCCTTGAAGTCCAGTTTGTTTTTCATAAACATTTAACAAGGTTTGGACAAGCGGATCTTCCATTGGTACATAGTGAGGTGTGTGACCATGTTCTGATAAGCTAACAGAAACAACTGGCAAGCTTTCAAGAACTGACTTGATTTGCTCTGGACTTGTTCCTTTTGGATAACGGAAGTTAAGGGCAATGGTATTGTCAGCACTTGTTTCATCAAAGCGGAAGACACCAGCATTCATAGAAAGAGCACCCATTTTTTCATCCACATGAGCCACTTTCAAGTTTTTGCCTTCATGGTCATTTAAAAGAATCTTACCAGCAATGTCAAGGAAGTCTTTTGCAGGTCCTTCAAAGGCAAATTGGCTGAGGAAGAGGGCAAGATAAGTCGCACCATTGACACCTGAAGCAGGCATAGCACCGTGAGCAGATTTACCGATAATCGTAACCTTGTACTTGCCGTTCTCTTCTTGAATGTCTCCTCTAAGCTTGTGCTCTGCAACAAAGGCATCTAGCTTCCCTTGCAAGTCAGCCAAGTCACCTGAAACAACTGCCGTTGCTGACTCAGGTACCATGTTTTCACGCAAGCCACCTGTAAAGCTATGAAGACGAGCTACACCTGTATTTTCACCTGCAAAGTGAAGGTATTCTGTTATATTTCCTTTTTCACCATTGATAATAGGGAATTCAGCATCTGGAGAGAAGCCAAAGTCTGGCTTCGCAAGTCCTACATGGTCAAAGTAGTAGTCCATATCTGCCCAACCTGATTCTTCATCAGTTCCGACGATAAAACGAACTTTTTTAGAAGTTGGAAGTCCCAATTCTTTGATGATTTTCAAACCATAGTAACAAGCCGTTGTAGGACCCTTGTCATCTGAAGCACCACGCGCATAGAGGCGACCATCCTTGATAGTTGGAGTATAAGGATCAGTATCCCAACCGCTACCTGCTGGCACCACGTCCATGTGGGCAAAGATTCCAAGAACTTCTTCCCCTTGACCAAACTCAAAATGTCCTGCATAGTTGTCGACATTTTTTGTTGGGTAGCCATCACGGTCTGCGATTTCAAGGAATTTCTCCAAAGCTTTTACTGGACCAGGTCCAAATGGGTGCTCCGCATCTGCCTTACTGTCATCACGTTCTGAGTTGATTTCCAAAAGGCTAAACAAGTCAGCCAAGAGGGCTTCTTTACGTTTTTCTACTTCTGCTGTAAAATCAATAACTGTCATTTTTACTTCCTATCTTTTTTCGATAATTTCATCTACTGGCAAGCGGTAACTTGGTTCCAACTTCTCGTCTGTGTATCCTACTGTGATCAAAAGTTCTGGACGGAAGCGTTCTTCGATTTCCAAGACTTCATTGACTTTTGATTTGTCAAAACCAAGGATAATGTTTGATCCAATTCCTTGGTCAGTCAAAGCAAGGACCAAGTTCATAGCTACAAGCCCAGCATTAAGAGCCAAGTAGTCACTGACTTGTTGTTCGTTGTAACGCGCAAATTCTGCTGGAAGATTTTTCATAAAGTACTGTAGTTGTTCTTCTGAGAAATTATTGGCACCACCAATTCGAGCAATCTTGCGAGCACGTTTAGCTAAGTCAGTATCTGTAAACAAGGCAATGGTTACAGGGGCAGATGCTACTTGCTCAAAGTTTGAACCGTAAGCCAATTTTGCTAGTTCAGCATTTCTCTCACGAACCACAACAAACTTCCAAGGCTGACTGTTGTGAGCACTTGGTGCCAAGGTTGCGATTTCTATAGCTGTACGAACATCCTTGGGATCAACCGGTTTATCAATAAAATGCTTTGTCGCATGACGTTTTTTATTTAACTCAAGAAATTTCATAATTGATTTCCTTTTCTATTTCTACTGCTTCCATTTTACCATATTTTGAAAGAGCTTGCAGAGATTTTTCATTCGTGAAACAAATTATCTTTCCCAAGATTCCACTTTTAGTTTCAAGCTCAATTTTGAAATTATAATATTTTTCTATCATCTCCATAAAAAATATATATTGGATATCTGATTGATTGTCTGGTAAGCTAGATACCATTAAGTAAAGGAGACTCTTATGAAAAAAATATTCTTATTATTAGCCATTAGTCCCTTGTTGGTCGCCTGTGAACAAGCCAAACAAGATAGTACTTCTACTGCCACTGCTAGTCCTAAAACCATTGTCGTAGCAACTGCTGGAGACATCCCACCTTTTGATTTTGAAAAAGATGGTAATTTGACCGGATATGATGTTGAGGTTTTAAAAGCAGTCGATGAAAAACTGGATCAATACAAGATTGAATTTCAAAAAACTGCTTGGGAAAGTATCTTCCCTGGAGTGGATGCTGGCCGTTACCAAGCTGCTGCTAACAACTTGAGCTACACCAAAGAGAGAGCCGACAAATACCTCTACTCACTCCCCATCGCTAAAAATCCTTTGGTTCTCGTGAGCAGAAAAGACAAGGCTCTTACTTCTCTTCAAGATATCGCTGGTAAAACAACCCAGGATGACACTGGAACTTCTACTGCCAAGGTTGTTACGGACTGGAATCAAAATCACTCCGACAATCCTGCTACCATCCAATATTCTGGCGAAGATGTGGCTAAGCGTCTGACTGACCTCGCCAACGGTGAATTTGATTTCCTAATCTTTGATAAAATCTCTGTTCAAAAAATTATCCAAGACCGTGGCTTAGACTTGAACCTAGTCGACTTGGAGAGCAATGATAATCCAAACAACTATATCATCTTCTCAAGTGACCAAAAAGAATTTAAAGACCAATTTGACAAGGTCCTCAAAGAACTCTACCAAGATGGAGCCCTTGAAAAACTCAGCAAAACCTATCTCGGTGGTTCTTATCTACCAGATCAGTCTCAATTACAATAAAATATATTAAAAACG
Source organism: Streptococcus pseudopneumoniae (assembly GCF_001072375.1). Lineage (GTDB taxonomy): Bacteria > Bacillota > Bacilli > Lactobacillales > Streptococcaceae > Streptococcus > Streptococcus pseudopneumoniae_L. The sequence goes on along the minus strand of NZ_JVKV01000007.1, from coordinate 11,146 downwards.
ATTGGCTAGTCCAATCGTTTATTTAGTATCTGGTCGTTAAAGCAACTCTTACAAAAAATCAAAATAGTTTTTGACATCCTCGACATAGCCATGCTTTTCAATTAAACTAGCTAACAAATCTCTATTATGGCCTTGATAGTTGTCCTCACGTCGTAACTCTTCATACATTTCGATAAAGGGAAGGTCTTTGGTCTTGGCTGATTCTAGCTCTGCTTCATAATCATAAGCAACCTTACGAAATTGGATATTGACCAATTCACCATTTTCAACTTCAAGTAAGGCATACTGGGCTCGGTGATTTTTCAGCCCTTCCCAGTCAAAATAAGGCATACCAATCGAACCTGGATTGATAATTTGTTGCCCTTGGCTACCATAACGCAAAAGCTGTTTATGAACATGTCCATAGACGGCTACATCAGTAGTTTCATCAAGTAGCTGGTCAAATTTATCGGTATTATTTTCAACCAGTAAATCTCTACCATAGTTTTTCTCAGGCAAATTATGAGAAAGAGAAAAGCGCAAGCCATCGACTTCTTTCTTGGCTACCATAGGTAGCTTTCTCAACCAATCAATATGCTCGGGGTTTATGCGCTCCATCAGATACTGAGTCATCCTGAGAAACTGAATTTCTTCGGGATCCTCTAAACCATATTGCCCATCTAAAGCCTCTAACACACAATCATCCCAGTTTCCTCGAACGGATACTGTAATGGGAAGGTCTTTCAAAAGATCCACCAAGTCATTTGCTCCTGGACCAGGAAGAAAAATATCTCCCAGAAGCCAATATTCAGTTGCTCCCAAATTTTCAGCGTCCTCAAGCACTCCAGCTAAGGCTGTCGTGTTGCCATGAATGTCTGATAAAATTGCAATCTTATGGTTCATTTTCTGCTCTTTCTTTATTGGATAGCATTCAGGGTATCCAAATCACTCTTATTTTTCTTCATTATAGCATAAAATCTCTAGAAGATTCTCGTATGGAAATATTATCACCAAGATTCTTTTAAAAATATGTCAAAAATAGTTGACATTATGTTCTTAAAAGAATATACTATAGTCAAATATATGTGACATTAACTAAAAAGGAGGAAGCATGAATCGTGTGAAAGAATTCCGCAAGGAACTAGGAAAGTCCCAACTCGAACTTGCCAAGGATATCGGTGTCTCTAGGCAAACTATCAACATGATTGAGAACGACAAGTACAATCCTACCCTGGAACTTTGTCTCAATCTCGCCCGCAGCCTCCAAACTGACCTCAACAGTCTCTTTTGGGAAGACGATTTTTAAAAAGGAGAAGAAAAATGAAAAAAGACCCCCTCTATGAAAAACTAATCAAACGTATCTATGGCATTTCAGGGCCACTTGATGAACACAAACGACGCGAGGCTGACCACATCGGGAATAAAGTCTTTATGATTCTCTTTTATCTCATGACTCTAGGCAATTTCATCCCCTTTGTCCTTGCTTATAAATATCCCCAAATGGTCGCTTTCGGATATCCAATCATTATTTTTCTGGTTTCCTTGGTTTGTGCTCTCTATGTCACTACTCAAACTAAAAAAACTGGTATTGCTGCTATCGATCCTGATATGTTGAGCCAGAAGGAAAAGAAACAGTTACGTAATCCTGGACTTAAAGCTGGTCTGGTTTATGGAATAGCCATGTTCTTTGGCATGCCACTTCTCAATATCCTAATGGATGATAGCAAAAGCTATCTTACCGCTCTTTTGAATACAAGAAGTATCTTGTCAACCATCGTTGCAGCCTTCTTTTTCGGATTAACAGTGCATATTGTCATCACTCTTCGTATTCAAAAAGCTAGAGAAGATCAAGACGACGATTAGGAGGAAACTTATGAAATCACTACAAACTTTAATTCTCAGTCATATTTTGATCAGTATCTTTATGACAGTTTTCCTGGTTTATGGCCAAATTACGCGTCCTTTTCTGATCATCTTCCTCTTAGCCCTTCCTGTTTTGAACAAAGGACAAAGATTTCAGAAAATCACATCAAAAAAAATACGCCTCTTAAACGCATCTCTCTGCTTTATCCTCGTATCTTTCCCACAACTGTTAACGAATTCTATGGATTGGAGATATCTCTTATTTCTAACCATCTGTATCGTTTTTAGTCTAGTCTACTTCTATACTCTCTATCAACTCTTTAAAGAAGCTAATCAAAAACAAGGTTATTAAGAGGTCACTACCATGAAAAAAGAAGACTTAACCACTCGCTTAGTTCGAAATTTCTTTCATATCCAAGGACCCTTTGATGAATGCCGTCAAGAGGTCATCTACAAGGCTTGCGCCCGTTCCATGGTCCAAATCTTTTACTCTTCCTTCTTTCTCTTCCTGTTCTATCTTTTGTTTGGGCGCTTTATAGAGATAGTTCGAACGGCTATGCCCTATCTCTACTTCTTGATGATTTTTGCCCTCAGTCTCAAGGCAAGATATTCTACTAGAGGGCTCCACTTAGAAGATGATGATCAATCTGAGATTCCACAAATCACTTACAGCAAGCGTCAAATCAAGTTAAGAAGTTGGTTAGTTGGAACTAGCATCCCAACTCTCTACTTATTTATCCTATTTTCCAAAAAAGTAATCTTTGAAAATCACTCCATTACAGATTTCTTCTTGCAATTTCTGGAACTCAAAATGATCGCTTTTTTCCTACTAGTAGGACTTGGAGTAGGATCAATCTTCGGTACTATGACTTATTATTTTTTATCCGAACATGAAGAACAGTAGGAGAAAGCTGAACTAATTGATTGTTTCTATGCTCGACAACAAATCCCTAACACTTCTCAGTGCTAGGGGCTTTTTTAGTTTCTTAAATACCGCATATATTCTACTAATACATAGACAAGGATTGTTAAACAAATGATCGTTTCGAGCCAAACAAGGAGGTTAAGGACTGGAAACTGCAGAATGCCTTGGGCCATTTTTAATGAAGTTGCTGTGATGATAGTTGGGAAGGTTAGGGCTGAAAAAGCTGGTTGAAATCCCTGTTTTAAGATCCTTGGCAAACGACTGAGGACAAAGAAAAAGAAAGTCTGTGAGGCAAGGATCATGACTAGCAAAATCCAGCCATGAAGTCCTGAACCTCCGATCCGAACGAGTGCTGCCAACAGTAGAGAAAAGGGAGCACAATAGATTCCTTCTTGCCCCAGTAAAGCCCGTGGTAATGGATTACTTTTCAAATCTTGATAAATCAGAGGATAGAGGAAAAGGGTTAAGGTAAAGCCAAAAATCCAAGCGCCATAGGCAATCTCGACTATGCCCACGACTGGGTAGGTCAAGCTTGCTACTGCTATCCCCACATAAAGAACTGTCCAACTTGGCGTTGCGCTCGTTCTTGGTTTAGTCTGCACATAATTTTTAGTGAAGTAGATGATTAAACCTACATCTAGAAGAAAGGCAAACCACCAAAGAGTTTGCGCTATGATACTCATACTCGTGGGTAAGATTCGCAGTAAGTAGGTTGATAAAATCATCCCTGCCATAGGAAAGGTCGCCATTCCCGATAATAGAGGAGCTTTCTTAAGTTCTTGCTGGCTCTCTTGCCAATCACTAAGATGACTGTATAAAAAATAAAACCATAAAATCAATCCTGACAAACTAAAGACGTGCGATAATAGCGGAACAGTATCCAATATGAGATTACCTGCTCCAGCCAATCCCAATAAGCACCCTGAAAAGGCCAAGGGGAGTTTTTTCATGTGAACCTCCAATAGTCATGTTATTATCAGTATAGCATAAAAGCGCTTAAATGAAGGATAAAAAACGAAGTTTAAAAAGATAAACCTCGTTTTTATTTTCTTTATTGTTAGTTTGTCGCTAGAATATGTCGCAATTGCACTGCACTAGGAGAAACAATTGGTAAAAAGGCACCTTCATTCCAACGACGTATGAAACCAGATGTCGATTTACTAAAATATCCTCTACCGCCACCAGCTTGTAGTTCTAACAAGAGACTTTGGGCAACAACATCAACAATATCAATTCGTAACTGGAATAGTTCGCGCGGATTTCTAACGAAATAGGACTCTTCAGATAGTCCTTGATAGAGAGAATGTCTAATATCATCTAACTGTTCGACCTGATGCTGCCATTCTTCCTTCAAGACACCTCGTTTCCCCAATTCTTTTTCGACTTCTGAGAGTGAACGTTCAGCCAAACCAAAGGCTAGGCCAAATTGGTAGCCTAAAAAGGCTGGACGATTTTGCGCTAAAAATTGATGAGCATCCTTGGATAGAATCCACTCTTCCTTTAAAGGTACCTTGTTAAAAGTCAGGGCTGCTGTATTCCCTCCTTGGAGAGAGACAAATTCCAAATCTTCGGAACGACTAAAGTTTTCTGCGTCCGATGGTACGGCTACTACATAACTTGTACTCGGATCATCTGCAAATCCTGCTACAAAAATAGTGAGGAAGCGATCCTTACGAGCATTGGTTACCCAAGGAAGTCGTCCTTTTAGGTAATAATTCCCATTTTCTTCAAGGATTCGAACATTTAGTTCCTCTAAGTCAGATAGATACTTGACCGCATTAGATAAGGCCGTAGCACCTGCATATTCTCCTGATAAGAGTTTTTCCAAGTAAACTTCTTTGAAATAAGCATTGTCAGTATGTAGAATATTGTCTATTAAAGTTCGTTGCCCCCATGAGATAAAGGAGGCTGTTAAGGAATGTTGAGCGAGTTCTGCAAGGATATCGATAACATCTTGATCACTTCCACCTAGCCCTCCAAGAACTTTTGGTACTCCTACACGAAAGGCACCTTCTGCAGCAATTTTCTCAATCAACTCTTCTCCAGCTTGACATGATTTTTTGTCAATTTCATCAGCGTGCTGGTCTAACCAACTTAAAAATTCTTCTGAAAAAAATCCCATACTTTGTCCTCCTCTTATGCATAAGGTTGTAATTCTGGATTAATCGGTGTGTTAGCTAGGTTGTTGGCATAGTTACAAAGACTTGCTAGACTGACACCGAGAACAACATCCAAGGCATTTTCTTGTGTATAGCCTGCTTCAAGAAATTCTCCAAGAGCTTCATCTCCTACGCGCCCTTTGGTATTGATAACTGCTAAGGTAAACTTAGCTAGGGTATCCAGCTTAGGATCGCTTTCGATTGGAGTACGATTGCGAAGGGCTTGAAGTAGGTCATCATTCATCTGGATTTGCTTGATAGAAAAGGCTGTGTGACCAGCGACGCAAAATGCACAACCGTTGGTTACAGCTGCCGTGATTTGTACCACTTCGCGCTCTACAGGTGTTAGACTATTACGACGGTTAATAGCTCCAACAGTGCGATAAGCCTCTAGGGCTGTAGGGGCATTGGCCAAAAGACCGATAAGATTTGGGATATAGCCATTGTTGTCCTTTTGTACCGTTTCAAGAACTTCTTTCACTTCTGCTGGCGCTGATTCTACTGTATGGATAGTAAATGTTGTCATAAGGGGACCTCTTTTCATTTTGTAATTAAATAGTTTCTGCGAAAATCTTACGAAGTCTCATCAGCCTATTGAACAAATCCTTGCCTTGATTGATGAGTCATTAGCTTTTCGTTGACAATAAGTCTAACACAGAATCTATACCTTGCATAATATATATTTTAAATTGCACTGATAAAAAATTTTTATGAAAACAAAAAAATCACACCAGATGTGTGATTAGCTTATTTATCAAAATACTTCTTCGTCTCAGCGATAACGACTGGTGATAAGGCTAAGAGTGCAATCAAGTTTGGTAGAGCCATGAGGGCATTAACAATATCCGCAATGACCCAGACCATATCCAGCTCGATAAATCCTCCCAGCAAGACCATGAGTACAAAGACCACACGATAAAGCCAGATAAAGCGAACGCCAAAGAGAAATTCAAAACAACGCTCTCCGTAATAGTTCCATCCCAAAATCGTAGTAAAGGCAAAGAGTACCAAGAAGATTGTTAGAAGAGCAGGTCCAAAGAAAGAAAATACTGTAGAAAAAGCTGACTGAGTTAGAGCAACATCATCTAAATTACCATTCCAAACCCCAGTCACCAAGATTGTCAAACCAGTCAATGTACAGATGATCAAGGTATCAATAAAGGTTCCTGTCATAGAAATCAAACCTTGCTCCACCGGTTCGTTGGTCTTAGCTGCCGCAGCCGCAATGGGAGCTGAACCCAATCCCGACTCGTTTGAGAAAACACCACGCGCCACACCATTTTGAATAGCCATCCGAACACTAGCTCCTGCAAATCCTCCCACTGCAGCTATGGGACTAAAAGCTGATGTGAGGACCAAGGCCAAAGTTGCAGGGATTTTCTCAATATTAACAAAAATAACTGTCAAGGTTCCCAAGATATAGACAATAGCCATAAAGGGAACAACTGTAGTTGAGACCTTTGAAATGGACTTGAGTCCACCAAAGACTGCTATCCCTACGAAAATAGATAAAACAAGTGCAGTAATTGTCGGATCAATACTAGCCGTATTTTGAACGGATTCTGTAATGGAATTCACTTGGGTAAAAGTACCGATTCCCAAAAGTGCAACTAGTACTCCAGCTACAGCAAAGAAGATTGCAAGAGGGCGCCATTTTTCTCCCATCCCTAGAAGAATATAGTGCATCGGTCCTCCTGCTACCGCACCATGATCATCCTTGGTCCGGTATTTAATGGCAAGTAGGCCTTCTGCATACTTGGTTGCCATTCCAAAGAAAGCAGCCACCCACATCCAAAAAAGAGCACCTGGTCCACCAACCTTGATGGCTGTTGCCACCCCGATGATATTTCCCGTACCAACAGTTGCTGCTAGGGCTGTACACAAGGCAGCAAAGCTCGAAACATCACCATGTCCTTTATCCTTGGTAAAAATAAGCTGGAAAGCCTTAGGGAGACGCAAGATTTGTAAAAGTCCTAAACGAAGAGTCAAGTAAATCCCTGTACCAACCAATAAAATCAAAAGGGGTGGGCCCCATACCAGAGCATCCAGCTCTTTTAGCAAATTTAACATACCATTCTCCTATCTATTCAACCCCAAAAGAAAGAGCACATGTTAAAAACATGTACTCTGGAATGCATCGATAAATGCCAAAAAGCGCTCTATCATTGCTCTGTCCTTTTACCTGAGAGTTTGAGCAGTTGCCTGCCTTGCCCCTTCGGTGCCTTTACGGTCTCTCCAGAGTTCCGTCCATTTACAGTCATGAAAAATCGAAGGATTTTCCACTTCTATTAAACTTCATTCGGTGTTGTATTTAATTTTTTCTTATTTTACAAGAAAAAACAGAACTTGTCAATTGTTTTCAGAAAATTTTATTCAAATTCTCATTATTTTCGCTTTATCCCTTAAAGGTTACGATCGTTGCGCCACTTCCACCTGCATTTTGTGGTGCATAACCAAAGCTCTTGACTTGCTTGTTTCTTTGCAGGTACTTAGTCACCCCTTCACGGATGACACCTGTACCGATACCATGGATGATGTCGACTTGGGCCATATTGTTGAGCAGGGCTTGGTCGATAAAAGCATCCAAGGCTTCCATAGCTTCCTCGTAGCGTTTGCCACGAAGGTCTAGTCGAGCCTGTGGGCCTTTGCCTGCTACACGTTTGACGACGTTGACTTGTTTCTTCTTGACTGGTGCTTCTTGCTGAGCCTGAACCAAGTCAAACTCTTTTTCTTCAAGCGTCATCTTAATCAAGCCAACCTGTGCTTCCCAACGACCATCCTTGAGTTGATTGGTCAAGGTACCACGTTGACCATAGCTTAAAACGATAATATCATCTCCAACTTTTGGAGCTCGTTTTTTCTTAGCCTTTTGGAGAACCTTGTTTTTAGAAAGGTCTACTTTTTCAGGGGCTAATTTTTTGAGCTTAGCTTTGGCTTCGATAATCTCGTGCGGTTTCAGTTGAGATTTACTGTGAAGATTTTTTAAAATATCGTCACTTTCAGCCAGAGCCAAGTCAACAATCTCAGCAGCTTGTTCACGCGCCTTATTGAGCTCTGTTTCCTTCTCACGATTGAGCTCGTTGTAGAGTTTTTTAAGGGCACGGTTCATCTTGAGGTTTTCTTGCTCGACTTGGCGAATATTCTCAAGGCGTTTACGACTTTCAAGTGTTTGCTCTTCCAACTGCTCAATAATTCGATTGACATCATTGTCTTGGTTAATCTGCTTGCTGGCATCGCCTACAATGACATCTGACAACCCTAGACGTTTAGCAATCTCAAAGGCATTGCTTCGACCTGGAACTCCCTGCATAAAGCGATAGGTTGGGCGCAGGCTAGCTGTATCAAATTCCATGCTAGCATTTTGAACATAAGCCGTTTCAATCCCGTAGGCCTTGAGTTCAGGATAGTGAGTAGTTGCCATGGTCTTGACCTGGCGCAAACGCAAGTCTTCTAGGATTGACATGGCAAGGGCTGCACCTTCTTGGGGATCTGTTCCTGCTCCAAGCTCATCAAGTAGCAAGAGCGAGTTTTGATTGACCTTACCAAGAATATCTACGATATTAGTCATGTGACTAGAGAAGGTTGACAGACTTTGCTCAATGGATTGTTCGTCTCCGATATCTGCGAAAATCTCCTCGAAAATCCCTACTCGACTGCCCTTATCGGCTAGAATCGGCAGACCAGACTGGGCCATCAACTGCGTCAAACCTAAGGTCTTCAGCATGATAGTCTTACCACCCGTATTAGGACCAGTGATAACGATTGCTGTTAGATCCTGACCAAAATGCACATCATTTGCGATGGCATTCTTCACCAAGGGATGACGAACGTGAAGAAGTTGAATCTCCTGTCCCTCAGATACTTGAGGTACTACTGCCTCCGTCTCTTGGATAAAGCGGACCTTAGCACGAATTAGATCCAAATGTCCAATAATCCAAGCATCATTGGCGATTTCAGCTGCATGAGGCCTTACTCTTTCAGAGAGTTCTTGGAGGATACGCATCATCTCATAGCGTTCATCTGCACGAAGACTTGCAATCTCCTCACTTAGCTTGACTACTTCACGCGGTTCGATATAGATAGTATTACCACTAGCAGAGATATCATGTACAACACCAGCAATCTTATTACGATAGGTATTTTTTACAGGAAGAACTTGGCGTCCATTTCTACTTGCGATGATGCCTTCCGTTAACATCTGGGCCTTTTGTTTTAGAAGGTCTTGCAAGACATCTCTGACTTGACTTTCACTATCATGGATTTTTCGACGGATTCGTGCCAAGTCCTCACTAGCAAAGTTCTCAATAAATCCAGCTTCGTTGATGGCTTGTAAATTCCCCTGCAAATGTGGAAAATCATGAAGTTTCTCAAACCAGTTAGCTAGATGCTCTAAACGTACATTTTCAAGATTGTCATAGAAATTCTTCAACTCACGACTGGCAAAAATGACGCGTTTGAGAAGGAGAAATTCCTCGATGTTGAGGTCAGCACCCATCTCCAAACGTTTGCTAGTTGCAACAATATCTTTTGTTCCCGAAATGCTGAAATGAGGATGTTCGACAAAGAGTTCTTGCATTTCCTTCATCTCTGCAAAAGCCTGCTTAATCTTGTCTCCTTTATCAGTCGGAGCAAGTTCTTTCAACTGCACTAGTCCTTGCTCGGTCAAAAGATGAGGTTCAAATAAAGCCTTAACCTTATTAAATTCTAATGTTTCTAGTATCTTTTTATTCATTTTCTTTTCCTTCGTAATGAGCGAACGATTTTTTTAAATTCTCACTCTTTTCAAAAAGGCTCCTAAACTATTGAAATTGTAAACAAAAGGCTAGGAATAGTTCCCGCCCTTTTATCCGATTATTTTGGTTACCCAAAGTTGTTTAATCACATGACTAGTGATGGGAACACTCTGGATGATATGTTTAGCTACAAAACTGTTTTCAAGTGAATTTTGAACAATTTGTAAAGGAACAGTCGCAAGAATGGTCAGTATCATCTGGAGGACAAATAAGGTCACAGCCATAGATAAAACACCTGCACCTATACGGAAATATTGGTCCTCTAGCTTTTTAGTCGGTAGAAGATTAAGAAAGAGACCCACCAAACGACCAATGCAATAAAATATAGTAAAGGCTAAGAGGTAACCAATCCCTGCATAAAAGACCTTGTCCAGTTGGAAAAGTTGATCGGATGGGAAAAAGAAGGTTCCCTGCCCTTCCTGTGGATTGGCATATGGAATCAACAAATCAAATTGTTTCCCTAAAGATTGATAAAAATTTCCTGCAAGAAGAGCTGAAATCACAGTTGCTACAAAATAGTAAATCTGTAAAACCAAACCTCTACGATAACCGATATAAAAGCTCCATGCAAGAACCAATAAGAGAAGGACGGAAATCATAGGGAATCCTCAATCTTGCTCTGTTCTTGTTTAGTCGCTACAACTTGATGACGGAGGGCGTCTAATTCTTGTTCCTTATCATCAAATTCAATCTCACGACTGAGTTGAGTTGACAAGCTATTAACTGCTAATAAAATAGCGATTGTCTCATCATCCGCCCCAGGCATCTGCTCTTTAATTGCTTCATATTTTTCTGTTGCGACCTTGGCAATTTCCTCCATAAAGAGGTTGTCATGCTCAGTTGTTAGGGTCAATGTTTTTTTTCCGAATGTAAACTTGTATCGATTTAAATTTGCCATAAAATTCACCTCACGATATTATACCAAATTTCACTTAGTTTGTCAGTTTTTACCAATTCTACGGCTTTTATGGTACAATAAGAATTATGGCAAGTATTACATTAACTCCGAGCGAAAAGGAAATCCAAGCCTTTGTTCAGCAATATGAACAGGCACTGACTCCTAGTAAAAATCCTTATATTCGCTACTTTTTGAAGCTTCCCCAAGCTAGTGTTTCCATCTACACTTCTGGAAAAGTCTTGCTTCAGGGAGAAATGGCTGAAAACTATGCCAGTTTTTTTGGTTATCAGGTCAGTCAAGGAACTAGCGGACAAAATTTCTCCTTGATTGGAACAGATGAGGTGGGGAATGGTTCCTACTTCGGTGGTCTGGCTGTAGTAGCATCCTTTGTGACTCCTGACCAACATGACTTCCTACGAAAACTAGGTGTAGGGGATTCTAAGACTCTGACAGACCAAAAGATTCGTCAGCTTGCCCCTCTGCTTAAGGAGAGAATCCAGCACCAAGCGCTGCTTCTTTCTCCAAGTAA
>NZ_JVKV01000065.1 GCF_001072375.1 Streptococcus pseudopneumoniae | reverse complement strand
TTTGAGCAACCTGCGGCTAGCTTCCTAGTTTGCTCTTTGATTTTAATTGAGTATAATATTATTTTACAAAAATAAAAAAGTTTCATAATCTTAATAGAATTGTTCTATCAAGATTACAAAACTCTTTCTTATTTCAAATCTTTTTTATAGCGTTCCAACTCAGCTTGGTTTGCCCAAACATAGTGACCTGGACGAATTTCTACCATAGAAGGCTTATCAGTTTCATAGTCATGTTGATCTGGATCATAGACTTTCAAAACTTTTTTACGTTCCAAGATTGGGTCTGGAATCGGAACAGCTGATAGAAGTGCTTGCGTGTATGGATGAACTGGATTGTTAAACAATTCTTCAGTTTCAGCCACTTCAACAATAACACCCTTATAAATTACCGCGATACGATCAGAAATGAAACGAACTACTGACAAATCGTGGGCGATAAAGAGATAAGTCAAGCCTAATTCCTTTTGGAATTTTTTGAGCAAGTTCAAGACTTGAGCACGTACAGAAACGTCCAAGGCTGAGATAGGCTCATCCGCAATAACGAAGTCAGGTTGCATAACCAAGGCACGGGCAATTCCGATACGTTGACGTTGTCCACCTGAGAACTCATGTGGGTAACGTGTCAAGTGTTCAGCCAAAAGTCCCACTTCACGAATGATATTTTGAACTTTTTCTTTTCTTTCTTCTTCATCTTTAAATAAATGGTGGTTATAAAGACCTTCAGAAATGATATAGTCAACTGTTGCACGTTCATTCAAACTTGCAGCAGGGTCTTGGAAAATCATTTGGATACGACGGATTAATTCCGAAGCTTGTTCACGTGATTTTTTACCATTGATTTTTTGACCTTCAAAGATGATATCACCTTTGCTGGTATCATTAAGACCGATAATAGCACGACCAATTGTTGTCTTACCACTACCAGACTCTCCAACAAGTGAGAAAGTTTCTCCTTTGTTGATAAAGAAGTTTGCATTTTTAACAGCGACAAACTTTTTGCTTCCTTCACCGAAGGAAATTTCTAAGTCTTTAATTTCTACTAATTTTTCAGACATTTCCTTCCTCCTAGTCCTCAAGATGTGTAAAGCCCATCTTTTCACGAATCTTGTCGTGTAAGTCTTCAATCACTGCTGGTTTTGAAACTTTTGGAGCTTGTTCATGAAGCAACCATGTTTTCGCCCAATGAGTATCAGATACTGCAAACTGAGGTGCTTTTTCCTCGAAGTCAATCTTCATAGCATAATCTGAACGAAGAGCAAAAGCATCTCCCTTCAATTCAGTATAAAGCGATGGAGGTGTTCCAGGGATTGAGTACAATTCACCTTTGTCATCCGCAAGTTGAGGCAAGCTTGACAAGAGGCTCCATGTATATGGATGACGTGGGTCGTAGAAGATTTCTTCAACAGTACCATACTCGACGATCTCACCAGCATACATAACCGCTACTTTATCAGCGATACTTGCTACGACACCTAGGTCGTGGGTGATAAAGATTGTTGTAAAGTGGTATTCGTGTTGAAGTGACTTCAACAAATCAATAATCTGTGCCTGAATGGTCACGTCAAGAGCTGTTGTCGGCTCATCACAGATAAGAATGTCTGGACGACAGGCAAGAGCAATCGCGATAACGATACGTTGACGCATTCCCCCAGAATATTGGAAAGGATACTCGTCAAAACGTTTCTCAGAATCTGGAATACCAACTTTATTCATATAGTCGATAGCCAATTCTTTAGCTTCTTGCGCAGTCTTGCCTTGGTGTTTAACAATAACTTCTGTGATTTGACTTCCGATTGTCTTGATTGGGTCTAGACTGGTCATTGGATCTTGGAAGATAGTTGCAATCTTCGCACCACGAATACTTTCCCAATCTTTATTAGATGTAAGACTGGTCAATTCTTGGCCACGGTAATTAATACTACCTCGTGCAATACGACCATTTCCTTCCAACATTCCTGTGAATGTTTTTGTCAAAACTGATTTACCTGAACCTGACTCTCCAACTAAAGCGAGAACCTCTCCCTCGATCAGATCGATGGAGACACCTCGAATAGCTGTCAAAATCTTGTCACGAACATCAAATTCCACGACAATATCTTGAGCAGTCAAAATTACATTTTTTCCTTTTATCATGTCTACTCCTATCTATGTGTACGTGGATCACTAGCATCCGCTAGGTTCTGACCAACTACGAACAGTGACAAGGATACCAAGACCAAAGTTGTCAATGGAATCCAGAAGAGGTAAGCATTGGTTGTTACGTTCTGAGAATAATCCGAAATCAAACGTCCCAAACTTGGTACTGTGATTGGCAAGCCGAGTCCAAAGAATGACAGGAAGGCTTCATATGAGATAAATGCAGGAAGCATTTGTGATGTAGTTGTAACAATAACAGAAACCAATTGAGGCATGATATTTTTAATAACAATCTTATGGGTTGGTGTTCCCAGTGTACGAGAAGCAAGGTTGTACTCCAAATCACGGTAACGCATGATTTGGATACGAATCATATAAGCAATACCAATCCAAGTAGTTACACTCATGGCAAAAATCAAGTTCCAGAAACCTGCACCGATAGAGTAAGTCAAAACAATAACGATCAAAAGTGAAGGGATGTTATTGATAACGTTATAAACTTCCATCATGATACGGTCAACTGATTTTGAAATCCCCCAGATTCCGCCGACAATAACACCAATAACAACGTTGATAAAGGTCGCAATTACGGAAATCAAGATAGAGTTACGTGCTCCAAACCAGACACCGTCAAAGAGAGATTTACCATTACTATCTGTACCAAACCAATGTTCAGCATTTGGCTTAATGTAACGAGCGCTAAAATCATTTACCTTACTTACATCATTGAAGTCAAAATCAGAAAACATTGGATAGATGAAACTCATCAATACGATGGAAATCAAAATACCAAGCATGATGATTGTTGATTTTTTCTTCAAAAACTGTCTAAAAACAGAACCCCAATATGAGTAGGCAGGAGCATCAATTGCTTCAGAGGCAAAATCATCTCGTTTTACAAATTGAAATTTATCATTACTAATCGTAGACATTATTTGCCTCCTTTCTCTGTCAATTTAATACGTGGGTCAATAATAGTCATCCAAATATCTCCAATCAAGTAAGAGAAAATTGAAACACATGTAAAGATGAAGACCAGACCAACCACCATATTGTTGTTTGATGCTTTTACAGAGTCAATCAACATTTTACCCATACCTGGGAAGGCAAAGACTGTTTCAGTAAGAGTTGCTCCACCAATAACACCAATAATTGAGCCTGGGATACCAGAAACGAGTGGTACCATAGCGTTTTTAAAGATGTGTTTGTTAGAAATTTCTTTTTCAGAAAGACCTTTAGCTCGAGCAAAACGGACAAAGTCTTGAGATTGTAAGTCAATCATGTAACGACGAATCCAGATAGCTAGACCAGGTGCTCCAAGTAAACCAAGAATGACTGATGGAAGGACATAAGATCGCCAATCGCCAGCACCCAAGATTGGGAATGAGTCTGGGAATCCGATAGAAGAACCAATCAAACGAATGATATAAACTAGAGCAATCGTTGGGAGGGCCATCAAGAAGGTCAAAGTACCTGTAGATAGGCTGTCAATCCAAGTATTCTTGAAACGAGCCATTGCTGAACCAAGAGGAACTGCAATCGCATATGAAATCGCAAGACCAATCAAACCAGTGATAGCAGAACTTGCAATCATTGATGGGTATTGATAGTTACTCTCAGTAGCTGTATATGGATCATCTTTACCGTAGTTGGCTACTTCACGAGCATCAGCTTGACTCGGAGATTTATAAGTTCTTGAGTAAATGTTAACTGATGATGTTTTCTTACCAGTTGGGAATTGAACTTCTGAAGTCTTGGTTTGTCCTTGTCCTTGTGTGATTACTTGAAGAACAGGAGTATTGGCATAAGTTGGATAAGAATCTCCTAGGTTCAAGTTGACAAAGTTTTGGTGAACAAATGGGAACTGACTATTGAAGTACAAGAGATATTTGTGTTTAGTACCTGAACCCACAAGAGACCAACCGATAGCAGGGTCATTCTCAAAGCGCAAATAACGCTCTAAGTTAGGATTCTCAGGGTCTTGGATCTTGTTTGTATGGTCAATATCAAGCAAGTTTGCATAGAATTTGAACACACGCTCAAAAATAGGAATTTCACGTGTAGCGTAGAATTGTCCACTCTCTGTAAACTCACCTAGAGTCCAACCATTCCCAAGTTGTTGGATATATTTTTCATAGATTGCTTTATTTGTATCATTTGCATCTACTGTAACAGAAGAGTCAATGCTACTAGCTTTTTCCTGCAACTCTTTCGTATCGTAATATTCGATGTAACCCATACGTTCAAAGACGGTATTTTCATAGTTATCACGTTTATCAGCTGTCGTTGCAATTTTATTGTAGTTAGTATCTTGTTTGAAGATCAACTTCCGTGGAACCATCGTATAGATGATTGTGTAAATCAAGGTCGTTACTAAGAAAATAGAAACCAACGACCGCAAGATACGCATAAAAACATATTTTTTCATATTATTTCCTTTAAAATCCCAAAAGAACCTTCTCCTTTAGGAGAGAAAGTTCTGATGAGCATTATTTATTTCACATGACTCGCTAACTCTTTTTGAGCTTTTTCGTTTGATTCAGCTTTTTCTTTGAGCCATTTTTCACGAGCTTCTTTGTACTCTTTGGTTGTTACAGTGTTTGCTTGCAATTGAAGATATTTGAAGTAAACATCTGAACCTTTATCACCTGATTGAGTATATGATGCTGAGAATGGTACTACGCGAGAAATGATTGGTGCTGCTCCTGAAGAAGACATAGCTGGAAGGAAGAGTGAGCTGTCTGTTAACCAAGCTTGTGCTGCTGCATATTTCTCATAACGTTTGTTAAGATCGGTTGTTTCATTTCCAGCTTCGTCAACTAATTTATCATATTCTTTCAAACCAACTTGAGCAACCGCTGGGTTTGATGGATTGTCATAGCCCATGTAGGTCTTAGTTGTTTCACTATTAGTTGTTTTCAAGATATCAAGGTAAGTTGATGGATCATCATAGTCTGGATTCCATCCAACTGCACCTGAAATATCCCAATCCTCTGCTGCCGCACTAGCAGCGTAGTATGTGATATTGTGTAATTCATCCGTAGTGATTTGTTGGATATCGATAACTACATTATCTGTACCCAAAGCGGTCTCAACAGATTGTTTAAATGATTGGATACGAGCGATATAGTTTTTAGCTGTTTGGTCAACTGGAATATCCAAGTGGATTGGGAATTTTACACCATCTGCTTCAAGGTCTTTTTTAGCTTTAGCTAGTTCTGCTTTAGCTTTATCAGCATTGTAAAGACCATCTTGAGCATCAGCAAAGTTTACGTCTTTCCATTCATCACCATAAGAAACAACCTTCTCAGTAACTAAATCACCAAATGATTTTCCATTTGCTGAAACAAATTCAGGTTTTACAAATAGATTACGGACAGCAAGTGCTGCTCCATCCTTACCATTTAGCTGAGCTGAATAAGCAGTACGGTCAAAAGCAAAGTTCAAAGCTTGACGGAAGTCTTTGTTAAGAAGAGCTTTCTTAGTAGAAGTCTTTTCCTCGTCAGTTGTTTTTGATGTATATTTATAACTTTGACGGTCAATGTTAACACCTAAACCAGCAATACCTGCTCCCTGTGGGTTATAGTAGATATTATCTTTATATGTTTCTGCTACCTTAGAATAGTTTGAGCTAGTAGGGAAGAGACGGGCATAACTGTATGCACCATTTGTAAAGTTACGCTCAAGTGACTCTTGGTCTGAACCATCATAGTAAGAAAGTGTTACAGTATCGATGTGAACATTGTCTTTATCCCAATACTGATCATTCTTTGCAAATTCGATAGAAGACTTAGCTGTCAATCCCTTAAGCAAGAACGGACCATTGTAAAGCAACGATGTTGGATCTGTCGCCTTACCAAAGTCTTTACCTTTTGATTTTTCAAACTCTGCGTTCAAAGGCCAGAAAATTCCGTAAGACAATTTAGAGTTCCAGTATGGTTCTGGTTGGTTCAAAGTGTATTGAAGAGTGTAATCATCAACAGCTTTTACACCTACAGCAGAGAAGTCTGTATTGTTCCCTGATACATAGTCAGCCAATCCTTTAACAGAATTTTGTGCTAGGTAAAGAGTGGCTGATTTATTGTCGGCTGCGTGTTTCAAACCTGTAACAAAGTCATTTGCAGTTACTTCTGCATATTCTTCACCATCAGATGTTAACCATTTTACACCTTTACGAATTTTGTAAGTGTATGTTAAACCATCTTGAGACACTGACCAGTCTTCTGCGACTGCAGGAGTAAGGTTACCATACTTATCACTTGTAAAGAGCCCGTCGATACCGTTTGAAGTGGCAACTTTAGTACTTTGTTTACCAGAGATAAGATAGTCCAATGTTTCTGGGTCAGCAGTATAAGTATAGCCATAAGCCTTTGGTGCTTCAGCATTTGATGATTTTGAAGAACCGCAAGCTGCGAGAACACCTGTTGCAAGTAGCGCAACCCCTGCTACTGCAAAAATACGACTTTTTTTCATATTTATAAACTCCTCGTTTTAAATTGTGGATATTGAAAATTATACCACAGTTTTTTTAAAAAGTAAACGAATTTTCAGAATATTTTGTCGCATACCTTTTAAAAGCAGGAAAACTTACATTTTCAGAAAAGAAACTATTGACGAGATTTAATTTAAAAGGTATAATAATAAAAGTTAAGGCGGTATAGCCAAGTGGTAAGGCACGGCTCTGCAAAAGCTTGATCGTCGGTTCAAATCCGTCTACCGCCTCTATATTATCGAAGGCTCCCACAGGAGTCTTTTTCTTTTAACTACTAGAAAAGCTTTATCAGTTCTGCTCTGATAAAGCTTTTGTTTTATTCTGTTTCTTCTTCTGATTCAAGTTCTTGAATTTGAACCTTAAGCTTGGTTACACGTCCATTTTTGACCTTATCATTAGTTAGGGTGATATGCTTATTGCTACTTTCTAACTCATAGCTAAGTTTTTCTGATGTTGGAATAGTTCCCACACCGGTCAAATAGTAACCAGCGATTGTATCTACATCATCACTTTCAAGTTCAACATCAAAGTAAGCATTAAAGTCATTTAAATTCATTGTCCCTTGGACGATATAGGTATCTTCGCCAATTGTATAAACATAAACTTCAGCTCGGTCAGTTTCATCATCAATTTCACCAACAATCTCCTCAAGGAGATCCTCCAGCGTAACTAGACCAGCCATACCTCCATACTCATCCAGAAGGATAGCCATCTGTCTTTGAGTATTTCTAAACTCTTTTAATAAATCATCCACAAAAATAGTTTCAGGTACAAAGAGTGGATCTTGTAAGATTCGCCTCCAGACAATATTGTCAAACCCGCTGGCAAAGGCTTCTTTAAGGAGACTCTTAGTATGAATCAATCCAATAACATTGTCCTTATCTCCATCATAAACAGGAATCCGAGAAAAATTCTGTTTTAAGATACTTTGGATAATGGTTTGAGTGTCATCCTGAATATTTACCATGAAAGCATCGGTTCGAGGAACCATGACTTCACGTGCCATGAGCTCGTCTAGCGAGAAAATCCCTTGTAACATTTCAATTTCATCAGCATCCAAGGTTTCTTCACTCTTAGACAACATGTACTCAATCTCATCACGAGTCATTTTTTCATCTGCATCGTCAAATGTCATCGGTGTCAATTGACTCAAGAGATTAGTTGATGCTGAGAGCATCCAAACGAAGGGACTCACAATCTTACCAAGAGCAATAATAAACGGTACTGTTCGGATAGCCAAGGCATCCTTAAGATTTAGAGCAATTCGCTTAGGATAAAGCTCACCAAAAACAATAGAAATATAGGTCAAGAAAGCTAATGATAAGAAGCTAGCTACCGCATAGGCAGTTTCGCTATTTCCCATCCAAGAGGCGATCAACTCTCCAAGTGAATCTGCTAGTTTAGCCCCTGACAAGATCGTAATTAAGGTGATACCAACTTGAATGGTTGATAAAAAGTGATTGGGGTTTTCAAGTACCTTTAGTAAACGGATATAGCGTTTATCTCCCTCTTCAGCTTTTTGCTCAACACGTGAACGACTAAGTGAAACCATGGCCATTTCTGTTGCAGAGAAAAAGGCATTTAAAAAGGTCAAAACAACTAATAAAACAAATTGCAGTAACAAATCCTGACTGCTCGGGTCTTCCATTTTCCTTCTCCTAAAAAGTATAATTGAAACCATTATACCATATTTTCCAATTTTTACACATTAATTTTCAATTTCTATGATAAAGGGGCGCTGAATAGAGAGCCACAATCCAAGTCTCGACGCCCTAGTTCAAGCCTTGTGAATCTTTAAAAAAGCTCTTTAAAATCAGAAGTGCAAAAAACAAGCAATCGTTTCTACAGTTCATGACTAATAAAAAACGAGGTTGGGATTTTTCCTCAACCTCTTGATCAATTAGCTATTTTTTGTGACTGTGACCTCACCAGTTCGGTAATCTAACTGAATTCCCTTTTGGACATTTGGAATAACGACATTAAACTCCAATTCTCCGTCAGAGGACTTAGCTTCAATCTGCGATGCGGATGGCACCAAGTCTTCCTCAGACGCATAGAGCAACGTCACACGGTAACGCACTCGTTTGTTTTGATCTAGGGCTTTTCGAACCAGACTTTCATAGTAGTTTTGGCCTGTGGAATCTTCTGCACGCGCTTGGTTGGCCCAAGCTGTCTGTACGGCAATATTTTTAGGATTGCTGGTAGAAGCATCGAAGCCATCTAAGCCACCTATCAAGGCATAGCCTAACAAGTGTCCTCTATCGACCGCATGGTTATAGCTTCCTTTTAGATTCTTAACCTGATGCCAACCCGCAGGCGTCCAAGATGTTGAACCATTGCCAGTTTCTTCACGGTCCTTGTACTGTCTTGTTGCTTTTGACATGATTGCATTCGCTACTGTGGGAACTGTCTCTCCTCCTACCGTTTTTGTCTTGTTATCCGCATAGGGTTTGCTTGAAACCTTAGCATCCAGATTGGTTTTATTGTTATTGACGATAAAGGCTCCTGCGCCATTCCACTCTAGAGTACCCTTAATTTGTTTTTTAACCGAATCTGTTAGGACACTTTCAGCCAGTTCTTGACTTGGAGTATCAGACGACTGTGATTTTTGTTTTACTTGTGTTTGTGGTGCAGTATTGGAAGACTGCATTTGTTTAATATAGTAGCTTCCTGCTGACAAGAGCAAAAAGAGCAAGAGGCCAATTAGGGCCTGCCTTGTTTTTTTATTCATATTTTCTCCTTGTACTCTTCGAAAATCTCTTCAAACCATGTCAGCTTCCATCTGCAATCTCAAAATAGTATTTTGAGCTGACTTCGTCAGTTCTATCCACAACCTCAAAACGGTGTTTTGA
>NZ_JVKV01000064.1 GCF_001072375.1 Streptococcus pseudopneumoniae | reverse complement strand
GCAAGAGCCTTACTGAAGTCAAACTTAGTCTTAACTGGAGCTACAACATAGTTGTTGAAGACCTTGTCATTCTCACCCTCAGCATGACCACCTGTTGATGTATAGACTGCTTCAACTTCTAGTTTATCCTGAGCATTTTGTGTAACGGTAACTGTAAGAGTAACCTCCATACCATCATAGTCAACATTCGTATCCGAACCAGCAACTTCTGTAATCTTATAAGTGTAAGTACCTGGTTTTTCGAATGTTAGTTGGCTAAAGGTTGCCTTACCATTTTTGTTGGTAACAGTTTCTTGATGTGTACCACCTTCTTGTTTAAGAGTAAAGCTAAAGTCACCGTCGCTCAAAGTACGACCATCAAGAACTTTGCTTACTTCAGGTGTATAAGTTACTGGATCCACTTTAACATAGTAGTAGATAGGTTGTTTATACGGTACTAATGTATTGAGCAAGTCTACGTTTACACCGATCCCCCCTACTCCACGTTCCAATTGAGAGTTTGCAGAAGAGTGACCGATACCATCCCCCAAGAACGGTACAAATACTGTTTTCTTCGGTGTGTAACCTGCAGCTGTTTGGAAGCCAAACTCAACTTCTTTACCATTTGGATAGTTTACACCATTAGTATCCGTAAAAGCAATTGTATGAAGTGGTGTTTTCGTAACGACTAAGTCTTGTGTATTATAATTACCTGGTTTTATAGGTTTAGTCTCTGCTAGCAACATATAGCCATCAGTACTTAATGAACCATCCGAACGTTTGCTTTGTTGTTTTGGATCAAGAAGATAAACACGGACAACAACTGTTCCATCTTCACCGACAATTTCTTTAATCCGTTTAATACCATAACGGTCTGCATCCATAAATTTCGTCCCAACAGTATAAGGACGACTGACATAACCAGATTTATCGTTTGCATCAGCTGTTTGATACAATTTATAGCCTTCAAACTTACGCTCGCCAGATGCTGTAAACTTCTGACCTTCCATAGCTTTAAGAGTGTATTTAGCTAAGTCAACTTCATTTCCATTTGCAACGTAATCTTGAACATTTTTATCAGTCTTATTAGCATTAAATGTTGGATTGTTTTTATCAACTACTCGATAATAAGTTGTTTTTTCAACTACTAATGGAATCTTTGCATTCGTTTCTGTAATGGAACGTCCGTTATACGCTGGTTCAACAGCATTAATAACGTCGTTTGATCGACGAGCAGCATAAACCTCATCAAATAAAACTTTTTCTGTAGAAGTAAGATTGTGTCCAGCTGCCACTAAATCAGTTATACTCTTCCCAACTTCATAACTCAATTGAATAAATGGCTGATCCGTTTTACCAGGTCCACTACCGGCTCCTCTGTCGTAACCGACTTGCCAAGTTAATTCTCCTCTAGAAGCTGTTGTAGTAGTCGCAAATTTTTGAGTTCCACTTGTAGCTGTAACTATTTTAGTTTCCACTATACTGCCAGTAATTTTATCAATCAATTCAACTGTTGTATCTGTAGAAGAATCAAAGTTCTTATAAGCACGAGTATAGTATTTTGTTCCATAACGTTCATTAAACTTAGTAAGATCTACGATACTATATGTATAAACATCTCCTTCTTTTCTTTCATATCCAGCAGGTACATCCTGTGATTTAACAGTTGCACCAACAGGATCTGTCATATTTGGATTTGCTGTTTCACCATCTTTAAGTGTAGTTGTAGTTGCTATTGCTTCTGTGTTATGGTCAGTTGCAGCACGACGATTACGGCGACGACCACCATTTGTAGCTAAAGCACCGGCATTTACAGTATTCTCAGCTGCCAAAGCTAGTGTTTCTGTATCTACTAGTGATTTTGCTTCAACATTAGTTGCACTAGCATTTGTATCAAGGCTTGTTGCCTCAGCAACAGCTGAAAGTTCTGCTTTAGGCTCAGATTTTTCCTCTGATTTAGATTCAGTCCTTTCTTCTGCCTTAGGCTTAGCTACTACAACTTCTTTTGCTTTTGAAGCAGTTGTTGCTACTGGCTTAGAAGTCTCTGGTTTTGCCTCAGGACTAACAGATGTTTTTTCCTCAGGTTTTTCAGCTTTTGTTTCTTCAGATTTTACTTCAGTTGGTTCTGATTTTACTTCTTCAGACTTAACTTCAGGTGTTGATGTTTCTGACTTAACTTCTGAAGTTTCAGAATTAGCTGAAGTTGCCACATCCGTTGATGGCTCTTTCAACTTTTCCTTGTCGTTATTGTCGACTAGTTCAGTATTCTCCGCAGTTTGCTTTGCTACAATCTCAGCAGCATTTACCGCACTACCATTAGCCATCATGAAGCTAAGGGTCGTTCCTAAGAAAACTGATGCGACACCAACTTTGTATTTTCTTAAAGAAAATCGTTGTTGCTCTCTTCTTATCATGTGATAAGTTCTCCTTTTTTAACATTTTAACTAATAATATGTAAGATTATTGAATTTTTCCTAAAATAAAATATTCTTCCCCATAATACCAGTAACGCTAAAAGTATACCATACTACAGGACTTATAGCAAGAATAACGATACTCCAAAACTATATTCGTAAAGTGTATAATATGCATTTATACAGAATATTTAATAGCTATAAATGTTAAATTCACATATCTAAATCTCTATTTTTATTCCTTCTTTTTACTTTATATAGCAAAGAGACTCTAGTATTCAAGGTAATTTATAATAAAAACAAAAAATTCAACTTATAGACTACAGTGAATGTTTATCACTTTTTTATGACTACAAGAAAAATTTTTTTATTATTTATGATTCTTAAACTTATCTTACGTTAGCGAATCAATCTAGAAAATATATTTTTTTAGAGTATTTGATAAAGCCTGGTAACCAGAGACGCTGAGGTGAAGGCCATCTGTTGTGAAGTCTGACTTGAGTTGACTTTTCTGATCTAGTAAGTTCTCAAAAACAGGCACAAATTCAACCTGCATATAGGCAGAGGCAAGGTCTTGATAGGCTTGGTTCCACGCCTTGATTTTCTCGTTGGTACGAATATAAACTGTCTGTTTAAAGTCCTCACCTTCATTGACAGGCAAGATGGAAACTAGCTTTATCTGTGACAGTGGGTAGTCGCGAGAAATGGTTTGAATCACACTCTCGAGATTGGTCAGCGTTTGACTCATGGGAATATCTTTTCCAATGTCATTTGTCCCAATCAAAATCACAATTTGATCCACTGCATCACCATAGAGGTGGGCATCAAGGTTATCTAGTAAAAGTCTGGTCTGATAACCACGAATACCTCGATTCACAATGGTTTTTGACGTTCCCAATAATTCTTGCAAGGGATAATATTCAATAATGGAATCCCCGATAAAAATGATATCTGGATCAATTACCGAAATTTGATTGAGTTCACGATACTTGGTTTGGATTTTCTCCTGCTCTTTCAAGAGCCAGTTTTCTAATAATTGTACTGCCAAGTTATTCTCCTTCTTCTAGCCAGTTTTCTAAAACTTGGTAAACACCTGCCTGACTGTTTGCTGGCGCTACTTCTGTCGCAATTTCCTTGACTCTATCCTCTGCATTTTCCATTGCGTAAGAAATACCTGCCAACTCTAACATTTCAATGTCATTTTCACTGTCTCCAAAAGCTATGATTTGTTCAGGTTTTAAGTTCCAACGTTTGAGCAATTCTTCTAAGCCCCAAGCCTTATGAATCCCATCTTGTAAGATATCAATACAACCATATCCACTAGAAACAGCTCGCACATGACCATCAAATAAGTCGTTGATTTCCTGTAAAACCGAATCGGATCGTTCTTCACCAACAACCATACTCATCTTGAGAACACCACCGAAGAGTTTAGAGTCAAATTCATCGACGAATTGCATTCGTTGATAGAGCTTTTCAATCATCTCTGGAGTCATAAATTTATCTAGTTCTGTAAAAACAGTACCTTTCTTTACAAAACCACCATTCATAGCAGTTACGACAAACTGATCCTGACATTCTCTACCTTTAAAATGGCCCAAAGCCCTATCAACCATGGCATCATCCCAAGTTTGTGCTTGAAGCAATTCATTGTTTTCGAATATCCGAGCACCATTAGCAACTACCAGAACGACTCTTTCTGCTAAATGTCCCAGTAATTGTCTCATACGATGAACTTCATTTCCAGTCGCAATGACAAACCGAACGCCACGGTGGTCCAGCTTATCCAAAATTTTCTCTAAGCGAGGAAGGTCTAATTGACCTCTTGGATCTAACAAAGTACCATCCATATCCGTTGCTACTATCTTAATTTCCATTTTGTCTCCTTGAAATTCGAATCACTACCACTTCAAACCTACATGCTCGTTCATTTCTTTATAGGCTGTATCAATCCGTTGCTTGGTGGCCTCGTCTAACTGACTACGGTATTTCCCACCCTCAATAAAGTCTTCCAGGATAAAAGTTTGGTAAAGATAGAGTGGGTAGCCTTCTGGAGAATAACCTCCCTTTGGAGTACGACTCACCCAGCTTGGATGGGCTTGGGCAGTTTCAATAGTCGTTTTACCAGATTTCTTCTTAATGGTCACATCCATGAGAACTCCACGCTCCGTCCACTTAGCATTTTCCACATCCTGCATGGTTTCAATCCGTTGATTTGAGATGAAATTCCCCATAGAGTAAATGATAAGCTTTTTATCACCGTCTTTTTCAACCGTTTCAGCTGGTTCAACAACATGAGGGTGACCACCAAAGATAATATCAGCTCCCCAATCAATCATTTTATGGTAAAGTTTCTTTTGCTCCTCAGTCGGCTCAATTTGATACTCAACTCCCATCTGAGGCATGATAATTGTAATATCCGCCTCCTTCTCTGCTCGTTCAATTTCAGCCTTCATTTTATCTTCGTCTAAGTCTGAAAGATAACGATTATAATCCTCTTGTGAAATGCTTTGTTCAATACCGTTAAAACCATAGGAATAAGCTAAAATAGCAACTTTAATACCATTAACTTCCTTGATAACTAAAGGAGCCTTATCTCGTGATTCATGGGTATAGACCCCGACAGGTGTCATTCCTGCCTTTTCAATAGCATCTGCAGTTGAAACCACTCCCTCAATCTGAGAATCTAAGATATGATTGTGAGCCAAGTCTAGCACTTGATAGCCTGCATCTTTTATAGCATCCATAACTTCACCCGGTGCATTAAATAAGGGATAACCCGCAAGATAGTGGTCTTTATTTACAGTTCCTTCAAAATCACCAATGACTAAGTCAGCTTGCTTCAGCCAGGGTTTTACATACTCAAAATTTTCATGGAAATCATAGGTGCCGTCTGATTTTTTGGCTGAAATGTAGATAATGTCATGATAGAGCAAATCACCATTTGCCATGATACGCGCACTCGTTTCTTGTTCCGTCTCTGCATTCTTTGCCTGAGAACTTGACTCTTGGTATGCGGAACTTGGATCACTACTGCTTAAATAAATCCCTCGAGCTCCTTCCACTAATAAAGTAAGCATCATCGAGACAGCTACCGAAGCTAACAAGACCACAATAAAAGTGCGATTATTCCACTGCTTATAGTTCCTGAAAAATCGAACGGAATGTCTAATAGCTTGTAAAACGGGACCATTTTTGCTTCTACTACTACGTTGTTCCATATCTTTTCTCCCATAATTTCAAAGTCATATTTCTTACTCTATTATACCACAGACAAATAGGTATTTCCTTTTATTATATTATTTTTTAGCAACTTCTGTGACTTTCTTTCTCATCTGTTTTGTGTTATCATGTAATTGTAATAGAAGGAAAGGAAAGAATATGTCTGCTATAGAACGAATTACCAAAGCTGCTCATTTAATCGATATGAAAGATATTATCCGCGAAGGGAACCCTACTCTTCGTGCCGTTGCCGAGGAGGTCTCTTTCCCTTTGAGTGATCAAGATATCATTCTTGGAGAAAAAATGATGCAATTTTTGAAACACTCGCAAGATCCTGTTATGGCTGAAAAATTAGGTCTACGTGGAGGAGTTGGGCTTGCTGCACCGCAGCTTGATATCTCAAAACGCATCATCGCCGTACTGGTACCGAATATCACTGAGGAAGGGGAAACTCCACAAGAAGCCTATGATTTACAGGCTGTCATGTACAATCCTAAAATCGTCTCACATTCAGTCCAAGACGCTGCCTTAGGCGAAGGAGAAGGTTGCTTGTCTGTTGACCGTGCCGTTCCAGGTTATGTTATCCGCCACGCTCGAGTAACCGTTGACTATTTTGATAAGGATGGAGAAAAGCACCGCATCAAACTAAAAGGCTACAACTCAATCGTAGTTCAACATGAAATTGACCACTTAAATGGCATTATGTTCTATGATCGTATCAATGAAAAAGACCCATTTGAAGTTAAAGATGGCCTGCTCATTCTTGAATAAAGAAAATCCCGTTGCAAGACGGGATTTTGTGTTATAATGAAGATATGAAAACAAACGATATTGTCTACGGTGTACATGCCGTCACAGAAGCTCTTTTAGCAAATACTGGAAACAAACTCTATCTTCAGGAAGATTTACGAGGAAAGAATGTGGAAAAAGTTAAGGAATTGGCTACTGAAAAGAAAGTATCCATTTCTTGGACTTCTAAAAAATCACTTTCTGAGATGACTGAAGGAGCTGTTCACCAAGGTTTTGTCTTGCGCGTTTCTGAATTTGCCTACACTGAACTTGAGCAGATTATTGCTAAAACACGCCAGGAAGAAAACCCACTACTACTAATCCTTGATGGTTTAACGGACCCACATAATCTCGGTTCTATCTTGAGAACAGCGGATGCAACTAATGTTTCAGGTGTCATCATTCCCAAACACCGAGCTGTCGGCGTCACTCCTGTCGTTGCAAAAACAGCAACAGGTGCGATAGAACACGTTCCTATTGCCCGAGTCACTAATCTCAGCCAAACCTTGGACAAACTCAAGTATGAAGGCTTCTGGACATTCGGTACTGATATGAACGGAACTCCTTGCAACAAATGGAATACCAAAGGAAAGATTGCTCTCATCATCGGAAATGAAGGCAAAGGTATCTCAAGCAACATCAAGAAACAAGTAGACGAGATGATCACCATTCCTATGAATGGTCACGTACAGAGCCTCAATGCCAGTGTTGCTGCTGCTATTCTTATATACGAAGTATTCCGAAATCGACTCTAATAAAAAGTGAGGTTGGGACAAAAGATCCCGACCTCACTTTTTATTAGCAATC
>NZ_JVKV01000063.1 GCF_001072375.1 Streptococcus pseudopneumoniae | reverse complement strand
GATCATTGGTCTAGTCTTGGCTAATTCACATCAAAAAGAATCTGGACTAGACTATAAAACAGAACGAATTCTCAATATCGTAGGTAATGTAGTTTTTGTAATAAACTTGATTGTAGCCATAGCAAGAGTTTATGGATAAGCAATAACAAAAAAGCTTTGAAGCATAAAGTTTTTTTGTTTTATCCACTGTTTTCTAAGTAATTTTTTATAACCTGTAATTCTTCTTTGTTTAGAGGTCGGAAATTACCTTCTGCTAGCTCAGAGTCCAATATAAAGTCTCCAAATTGAACTCGTTTTAGGGCAGTGACCTTGACACCAACAGAGAGGAACATTTTTTTGACCTGATGAAATTTCCCCTCAGAGATGGTGATAGTGGCTTGGCTGAGACTAGGACTTGAGGATAAAATCTCAAGTTGAGCAGGTTTACAAACAGTTCCATCAAGAAAAACAATTCCATCTTTAAACTCTTGAATATGGTCGGGAGTTAGTGGCCCATTGACCTCTACTTGGTAAGTTTTATCCACATGATACTGAGGATGGAGGAGTTGAAAACCTAGGGGACCATTATCCGTTAAGAGGAGGAGACCCGTCGTATCCCGATCCAGACGGCCGATGGCGTAGAGTTGGTCAGACTGGAGATGCTGAGGAAGAAGGTCCATGACAGTTGGGAGTTTTTTATCCTTGCTTGCAGTTACGACTCCGTTTGGCTTGTGTAGCATGAGGTAGGTGTGTTCATATCCTTGGATTTTTCTATCTTTGAAAATCAGCTCT
>NZ_JVKV01000062.1 GCF_001072375.1 Streptococcus pseudopneumoniae | reverse complement strand
GGACCAAGGTGTCGCAGGTTCGAATCCTGTCTTCCCGATTGATGTTACAAGAGTAAGAACACTAGTTGTTCTTTTTTTATTTATTATAAATCTTTTTTCATTGTGTCAACTGCTGTAGAATGATGAAAAAAATTCAATTTGAAAGAGTTTAATCGGGTCCTCTCCTTTTTGATATTTTAGCAGTGGATAAAACAACTTTTTGAATTATGGACCCTATTTTTGTCGTATTATTATTAACTCTTGAATAGTCATTAACTGTATTAGGAACATAAAATTTTAGTAAGAAATAAAATATATCACCGATTCAATCATAATGGGTTGAATCGGTGATTTTTATATAAGGAAAAAATATGTATCTTGTTAAATACTCGTTTTAGTATGAAAGGAATTATATACTTTAGTTTTAATTATAGTCTTACCAAAGAATCTCGCATAAATGTTTTGTCTCAATTGTTGACTTTGGGAATTGTTCAATCAAGAGAGGAAGCACAAAATCTCATTCGACAATCAGAATTACTGAAAAGTTATTCCGTAGAAGATTTGGATGATGTCGAAACTAGTCAACAGTTTTTCAAGTCATTAGTAGAGAAGGTGGAGTAAATGTTAAAGAATATTCCTAAAATTATTAGCCCAGAGCTAGTTAAGTATCTAATGGAGATGGGACATGAAGATGAGCTAGTCATAGCTGATGCTAATTTCCCAGCTCACAGGATCGGACAACGTGTTGTTCGTTGTGATGGTCATGGAGTTCCTGTGATCTTGGATGCTATCTTGCAACTACTACCTCTCGATACATACAGTGACTATCAAGCAGGCCTTATGCAGGTTGTACCAGGAGATCCAACAATTCCAGTTATTTGGGATGAATATAAAGCCTTACTTGGAAAGTATCATACAGGTGCATCTATCAAAGAGTTTGAACGTTTTGAATTTTACGATCAGGCAGAGAAAGCTTATTTAGTGATTCAAACTGGAGAAAGTGCTCTTTATGGAAATATTATCCTGAAAAAAGGCGTTTTGTAAAAAAATAAGGGGGATGTGGGGCTTCCCACTCCCTTCCTTTGCGATTTGTTTGTTAAAAAAATCACAAATATTTGGAAATATAGGAAATATATTATATAATTAACCTAAATATAAAGCGTGAAAAACGCAAGGAGGAAAAAATATGGCAACATTTTACGTTCCAGCAGTCAACCTTATTGGTAAAGGTGTGGTAAATGAAGTTGGTCCTTATGTTAAGGAGTTGGGCTATACTAAGGCTCTTTTAGTGACAGATAAGTATATTGAATCAAGTGATATCTTGCCAAAAATTTTAAAACCTTTAGATGATGAAGGAATTGCTTATGTTATCTTTAGTGATGTTGAACCGAACCCTACTTGTAAAAATGTCATGGATGGGGTCGCTGCTTTGAAAGAGCATAACTGTGACTTTATCATCTCTGTCGGTGGTGGCTCTCCACAGGATGCAGCTAGCTGTATTTCTGTAATCGCTACTAATGGCGGTAAGCCACAGGATTATGAAGGTTTGCATAAGTCTGCTAAAAAAGGCCTTCCTGTTGTAGCGATCAATACTACTGCAGGTACATCAGCAGAAATTACTATCAACTACGTTATCACTGATGAAGAACGTAAGGTTAAAATGGTAATGGTTGATAAGAACAGTCTTGCTCTTATCTCTGTTAATGACCCTGAATTGATGGTTTCAAAACCTCAAGCTTTGACTGCTGCTACTGGTATGGATGCTCTTACTCACGCTGTTGAAGCTTTGGTAACACCAGGTGCTTATAATGTGACTAAGAAACTCTCTATCGGAGCTATCGAGCTGATCAAAGAATATCTTCCACGTGCAGTAGAAAACGGACACGACATCGAAGCTCGTGAAGGTATGGTTAATGCTATCTTCCTTGGAGGAATGAGCTTTAACAATGCTGGACTCGGCTATGTTCACTCAATGGCTCACCAATTGGGTGCTGTCTATAACTTGCCTCATGGCGTTTGCTGTGCTATGCTTTTGCCAGTCGTTGAGCGTGAAAATGCCAAACGTGTACCTGTAGCCTTCCGTAATGTTGCTAAGGCCTTGGGTATGCAAATCGAAGGAAAATCAGATGAAGAATGTGCGGCTTATGCTATTTCTGAAATTGAAAAACTTTCTGAAACTGTCGGTATTCCTAAGAAATTGACAGAACTTGGTATCGAAGAAAAAGACTTTGACTTTGAATACCTTTCTAAGAATGCCTTGATTGATGCTTGTGCACCAGGTAATCCATTCATGCCAACTTTGGAAGAAACTATTGCTTTCTATAAGGAATTGTTCTAAGCAAAGCTCCTTTGGAAAATTTTTTAGGGATTGTAAATTTAAGATTCTTACATTAGGAATTCCTCCCGAATATTCAAATAATGTATTAGGAAACCAAATACTATTCCTATGATTTAAAACCAATAATATTTAAGAAGAACTATCCTTGTGATAGTTCTTTTTTGGAAAATTTGATATGCTAGGATTATGAAGAAAATCAAAATCGATGTAGTGGTTCTTCCCTTAAGTGGGCATCTCTATCCTACTTTGAATTTACTTGCACCACTATTACAAAATCCTCAGTATGAAATTCGTTTATTTACAGGTCCTCAGAAAAAGGCTGTTGCAGAGGCGGTTGGTTTTCAGGTTCTTCCCATTTTAGAAGGACACGTAAAGGAATTTGAAAAAGCTGCTAACAATAAGGAGCAGTTAGGAATTTTTTCAGCCTATCGGCAGTTGTCTGCTAGTCTTGATTTGATAAATCTAGTTTCGGACCAATTAATCCAAGAATGGACAAATTATCGTCCGGATATTGTCATAGTGGACTTTATCACACTATCGGGTGGACTTGTAGCTGAGCAGATGGGGATTCCGTGGATAACAACTATGGCGACCCAGTTTGCGATTGAAACGACAGATGGACCTCCTTGTTTCTTTGGAGGAATGGGGACTCCCCAGAATAGCTGGCAGGTTTTACAACAGTTTCTTGCAAGAAAAATAACTCATTTGGGGAAACGGATAGTAACTTTTTTATTACGAGACCGCTTAAGGCGTTATCATTTTAAACTTTACAATCGGAAAGGTCAAGAAACTATTTATTCTCCCTATTCTATCTTAGGTGTTGGGATGAAAGAAGTGGAGTTGAAGAAAGGATTTCCAGAGCACTATCGCTGGGTAGGGCCTTCTGGAGCTTCTGTTGAGGCTGGAGAGGATTATCCATTAGATTTATCGGCTTTCCCTAATCGAAAAAAGGTTTTGGTAACTTGTGGGACACAACTGGCATGGGCCAAAGATAATCTAATCTTTCAAGCGAAGCAACTAGCCAAAGCGCATCCTGATTTTCACTTTTTTGTGACTCGTGGAGTTGGTGGACAACCTTTCAAGTGTGAGAATCTGATGGAGAATCTGTCCCTTGTTTCTTATCTTCCTTACAAGGAATACATTCCTCAGATGGATTATGTGATTCATCATGGTGGAGCTGGGATTTTTTATCAGTGTATCATTTATGGTAAACCAGCTTTGATTTTGCCTCATGACTACGACCAATTTGATTATGCCGTTCGTGGTGTGGAAGCGGGTGTTGCTTTTACAGCTAAAAGAGATAATAGCAAGGAGATTGGGCAGGCCTTTGAAAAATTAATAGCTAAAGAAAATTGGCCAGAATTGGAGAATCTCCGCCAGGCTGCACAATCCTATCATCCAACAGAAATTTTGGAAAGCGAAATCCACCGTCTGTTAGCAGATAAGGAGAAAGAATGATGAAAAAAGTATTAGTTACAGGAGCCACTGGTTTCTTGGGTAAATATGTAGTAGAAGAACTAGTAGAACATGGTTATCAAGTAAGAGCCTTTGGTAGAAATAGTCAGGTTGGTCGCTCTTTAGAGAATTCTTCGGTTAGTTTTTTTCAGGGAGATCTGACCAAAGCTGAGGATGTAGTAGAAGCTTGCAAGGGGATGGATATGGTCGTTCATGCGGGAGCTCTGTCAACAGTTTGGGGTCCCTGGGAAGATTTTTATCAGGCCAATGTTTTAGGAACCAAATATGTTCTCGAGGCATGTCGCCAAACAGGTATTCAGCGTTTAGTCTATGTTTCCTCACCAAGCATCTATGCTGCTCCAAAAGATCAACTAGGGATCAAAGAAAGTGATGCTCCAGAGGGAAATAATCTCAATAATTATATCCGTAGCAAATTGGCTTCAGAGAAACTCTTTAAAGATTATCCAGATGTTCCTAGTATTATCTTGAGACCTCGGGGGCTTTTTGGGATTGGAGATACTAGTATCTTGCCACGGGTGATCAATCTTAGTCAAAAAATTGGTATTCCTTTAATTGGAGATGGGCGTCAGCTCATGGACATGACTTGCGTGGAAAATGTTGCTCTCGCAATCCGTTTAGCCTTAGAAGTCCCAGAAGCAAAAGGTGAGGTCTATAACATTACTAATGGTGAACCGAGGGCTTTTAGAGATTTGCTAGAGGAAAGTTTGGTAGGTTTGGGCTACCCAATCAGGTATAGAAAAATTCCAGCAGCTCTCTTATCGGGAATTGCAAGTAGTTTAGAGTTTCTTTACAAGTCCTTGAATCTGAAAGGGGAGCCGCTTTTAACACGATATACCTATTACTTGCTTCGCTATAGTCAAACACTGGATATTAGCAAGGCTGAGAGGGAATTGGGGTATCGTCCGAAAATTAGTATTTCAGAAGGGATTGAACAATATGTCCAAGATTATCGAAAGCATTGAGTATTTCCCAGCGGGATATTGTACGAGTTATGCCGGTTTACTATTCAAGGGTGTCAAGAATAGAAAGATGACTTTCCCTGCAGGTGTCTTTTTGATCAAACACAGGGATAAAGGATATTTGCTATATGATACTGGCTATCACTATGATATTAAGAGGAAACTTCGTTACGGCTTCTATCGTCTAGGGACGCCTGTTCAAATGACAGAGCAGGATCAGATTTCGCACCTGCTGAAAGCTAAAGGAATCAAGCCAGAAGAAATTAATTATGTCCTGCTGTCTCATCTACATCCAGATCATTTAGGAGGGGCTAGCTTCTTTCCGAATGCAACCTTTATTCTAACCCAGGAAGTGTATGATGTTTATAAGAAACCCAAACTAAAAGATTTAATTTTTAAAGAATTTTTGCCGAGTGACTTCGAGGGAAGATTGACAGTCATCAAGGCAGATCAGCAAAATTCCAACTTCAATTATCGTTCCACCAATGATCTTTTTGGAGACGGAAGTATCCTGGTAGCTTCTATTGATGGGCATGCTAAGGGTCAGGCCTGTCTCTTTATTCCAGATTATCATCTCTTTATCGCAGCGGATCTTTGTTGGGGAATTGACCTCTTACCCTATACGAAACAGATGCATCTGATTCCTTCCTTGGTTCAAGATAGTAAGGCTGACTATATCAAAGGAACAGAGTTGCTGGAAGAGGTGTTAAATGATGGTATAGAAGCGCTTGTCAGCCATGACCCTATAGAAAGGATTGAGCGGATTTTGTATGAAAAAAATAACCTTTCTTAAAACCTTTATCCAAACTCGTTGGCTTCATAACTTTAAATCTCGAGAAGCCTTAGAAAGCTATCAGAAAAAGCAATTAGATGCCTATATGGACTTTCTAAAACGTGAATCACCCTATTTTAAAAATGGTGTGCCTCACGACTTTGACCATATGGATAAAGCTTTTATGATGACGCATTTCAATGAACTTAATACTCAAGGTGTGGATCGAGACGAGGCCTTGGCTTTGGCTATCGAAAGTGAAAAGACCAGGAATTTTACAGAGCTCAAAGGAGAAATAGCTGTTGGGCTGTCTTCTGGAACATCTGGACACCGGGGACTCTTTATCACAACCGAAAAAGAGAGAAGTATGTGGGCGGCGGCTATCTTGGCAAAGATGTTACCCAAAGGTCACCTTTTTGGGCACCGTATAGCCTTTTTCCTAAGGGCAGATAATGAGCTGTATCAGACCATCAATACGGCGCTCATTCGTTTAGAATACTTTGATATTTTCAAGAATACAGATGAGCATATCGAGCGCCTCAACAATTATCAACCGACCATCGTGGTGGCGCCTGCCTCTATGTTGATTGAATTGAGCAAGCGTCTAAAAGCTGGGGAGTTAGTCATTCACCCACAAAAAATCGTTTCGGTGGCTGAAATCTTGGAAGATAGTGATAAAGAACGGATCGCAGAAGCCTTTTCACTACCAGTTATTGACCAGGTCTATCAAGCGACTGAAGGTTTTCTAGCTTGTACTTGTTCGGCTGGGAATCTGCATCTTAATGAAGACGTCATCTTTGTGGAAAAGAACTACTTGGATGACCGACGTTTTTATCCAGTCATTACTGATTTTAAGCGGAGCAGTCAGCCTGTTTATCGCTACCAGCTCAACGATATCTTGGTTGAAAATCCTAATCCTTGCCCATGTGGCTCCCATTACACAAGGATTGACAAGGTCGAAGGGCGTTCTGATGATATCTTCTACTTTGAAGGGCAGGATGGAGGTCAGGTCACGATTTATCCGGACTTTATCAGACGTTGCATTCTCTTTGTGGAGAATGTTGGAGATTATCAAGTCAAACAACATTCTGAGAAGTTAGTGGAAGTCTGTCTGAGTCAAAGGGATGAGCAAGTAGAAACAGCAATTACAGAGCAGTTTCGACTTTTGGCGCAACAAAAAGAGTTTAAAGAAGCTGAAATACAATTTTCTGATTATCACTGGGATACAAGTCGTAAGCTCAAACGTATCCAACGTTTATGAAAGGACAAAAGATTATGAAAGAAGTAAAAAGACATCTAGAAATCGCAGGCTATGGAGTATGCCTTCCAAAAAATACGGTGAAATTTAAAGACCAGACCCGTTATCGTGTGGTTGAAAATGAAGAAACACAGCTAGATTTGGCAGAAGCAGCGATTCAGCGTGCCCTTGAAAATGCAAATTTGAGTATGAAAGACATTGATTGCCTGGTATCAGCTAGTGCGGTTGGTGTTCAGCCGATTCCTTGTACGGCAGCTTTGATCCATGAGCGCGTGGCAAAAGGGCTCTCTATCCCAGCTATGGATATCAATACGACTTGTACAAGTTTTATCTCTGCTTTATCAACCATGTCACATTTGATTGAAGCTGGGGAATACCGTCGTGTTTTGATTGTATCTAGTGAAGTTGGTAGCTTGGGTCTTAATCCAAAGCAAAAAGAAAGTTTTGAACTCTTTAGTGATGGGGCAGCAGCCTTTATTTTCCAAAAAAGTAGTCAGGACAAAGGAGTTATCGCTAGTCTTCAACGTACTTGGTCAGAGGGGGCTCACGATACAGAGATTCGTGGAGGCTTGACTTCATATCAACCAAAAGAATACTCTGAAGAGACCAAGACAAATTTTATGTTTGATATGAAAGGCAAGAAAATCCTCTTGCTTTCTGCTCGTGTCATTCCAGAAATGTTCCAAGAATTCCAAGAGAAATCAGGCATTTCTAAAGATGCTGTAGACTATATTATTCCCCACCAAGCCAGTCGCGCTCTTCCTTTGGTCATGGGAAAACTGGGTGTAGATGAAGACAAGTACCTTAATCTCGTTACGGATTATGGAAATATGGTCTCCGTTGCTGTACCTTTTGGTTTGGCTTATGCACTCGATCATGGCTATGTGAAGGAAGGAGATACTATCTTCTTAATGGGAACTGCAGCTGGTATGACGGTTAATATGTTGGCATTAAAATTGTAATATAAGAGCAGGCATGTATGTGGCCTGCTTTTTATTGTTCACCTCAGTTGGAGAATTATCGGCCTAAACAGAAAAGACTTGCTAAGTTCTTATAAACTAAGTATACTAGAAGGTAACAAGCGTTTTCAGACGTTAAATTAGGGAGTAGACTTAGAAATTGAGGGGGAGTTATGGGAATTAGAAAATTGCGACTATTGATGTCCAAGTATGGTTTTAGCATTGCGATAATTCTGATAGAATTATTTGTAGTTTTTGCAGTCATTCTTTACATGAGCCAGATTGCTCCAATTATTTGGGTGACTCTTGTATTTTTGATCAGCGTAGCAACTGTTTTAGCCATTGTTAATCGTTCCATGTCTCCTGAGAGCAAGGTGACTTGGTTGATTGTCACTTTTGTCCCTGTTTTTGGTCCCTTACTTTATATCATGTTTGGTGAGCGTCGGTTATCAAAAAAGGAATTCAAACAACTGCAGGAACTTCGTTCTATTGCATCTCATGAAAAGCGAGAGCATAGTCTTCATCAGATCCTACAAGAAACTGATAAATCTGCCTACGGTATTATCAATGCCTTGCTACATATGGATAGTAATGCAGAGGTTTATGACCATACAAACTCACAATTCTTTGCTAATGGAGAAGAAATGTGGCAACAGATGCTCGAGGATTTGAAGAGAGCTGAAAAATTTATTTTTCTAGAATACTACATTGTTGACGAAGGTTTGATGTGGGATAGTATGCTTGAAATTCTTGAAGAAAAAGCTGCTCAGGGAGTCGAGGTCAAGATGCTCTACGATGATATTGGTTGTATGGTGACCTTGCCTGGGGATTATACCGTTCATTTGCGTTCTAAAGGGATTGATGCTCATAAGTTTAATAAGGTGATTCCTCGTATGACAGTGGCCTATAATAACCGTGACCACCGTAAGATTTTGGTCATTGATGGGCAGATTGCCTATACTGGTGGGATTAATCTTGCAGACGAATATATCAATCAGATTGAACGTTTTGGACACTGGAAAGATAGTGGGATTCGGATTGATGGTCCGGCGACTCAAGCATTTACCAGACTATTTCTCATGAACTGGTACATCAACCGTGGGGAAATCAGTGACTTTGATCAGTATCATTTGGAAAATCAGACACGATTTGGTAGCGGTCTTTGTATCCCGTATGGAAGTGGCCCTAAGCCTATCTATAAAATGAAGGTAGGGAAAATCGTCTACCAAAATCTGATTAATCAAGCGGAAGATTTTGTCTATATCACCACGCCTTATCTCATTATTGATTATGATTTGACAGAGGATATAAAAAATGCAGCCATGCGAGGTGTAGATGTGAGAATTATAACTCCATTTATCCCAGATAAAAAGCTCATCCAGTTAGTAACTCGAGGGTCTTACCCTGATCTTTTGTCTGCTGGTGTACGTATCTATGAGTATACTCCTGGTTTTATCCATAGTAAGCAAATGATTGTTGATGATCGATTTGCGGTTGTTGGAACCATAAACCTTGATTATCGCAGCTTGGTTCACCACTATGAAAATGCAGTTTTATTGTACGAAACACCATCGATTGCAGATATTCGTAAGGA
This sequence comes from Streptococcus pseudopneumoniae, assembly GCF_001072375.1. GTDB lineage: Bacteria > Bacillota > Bacilli > Lactobacillales > Streptococcaceae > Streptococcus > Streptococcus pseudopneumoniae_L. The sequence goes on along the minus strand of NZ_JVKV01000062.1, from coordinate 6,352 downwards.
CTTTGAAGAGATTTTTGAAGTATCGCAAGAAATTTTTCCTGGAACAATCAAGCCTACTTGGTATCAAACATTAATCAAAGAAGTAGCTCAGTTATTCGCCCCTATGCTTTAATTGAAAGAGCTAGTTCATCTTTATAATTAGAGAAAGAGAAGGTTTGCCGTCTCTTTTTCTGTAAGCAGTTTCCTTGACATCTTGTTTGTTTTGCGTTATCATATGTCCATATAATATATGGGAGTCTGTGTACAGTCTGAGAGGAAGTGTTAAACTTCGACCGCACCTGATCTGGGTAATGCCAGCGTAGGGAACGATACTTAGCCTAATTTTGCACCTTTTTCATATATGAAAGAGGTTTTTCTTTTTTTATAAAGAAAAACTGTAAATTAAAAGGAGGTTTGAATGAAAGCAAGCATTGCTTTACAAGTCCTGCCCCTGTCACAGGGGATTGACCGCATAGCTGTAATTGATAAGGTCATTGCTTATCTGCAAGCTCAAGAAGTGACCATGGTGGTGACACCATTTGAAACGGTCTTAGAGGGAGAGTTTGATGAGCTTATACGCATTCTCAAAGAAGCGTTAGAAGTGGCGGGGCAAGGAGCAGACAATGTTTTTGCCAATGTGAAAATAAATGTAGGAGAGATTTTAAGCATCGATGAGAAACTTGAAAAGTATAATGAGACGGCATATTAGTCTGCTGGGATTTTTGGGTGTCTTGTCTCTTTGGCAGGTGGCGGGATTCTTAAAACTCTTACCAAAGTTCATCCTACCGACGCCACTTGAAATCCTCCAGTCTTTTGTTCGTGATAGAGAATTTCTTTGGTACCATAGTTGGGCAACCTTGAGAGTAGCCTTACTAGGTTTGGTGCTGGGTGTCTTGATTGCCTGTATCATGGCCGTCCTTATGGATAGTCTGAGTTGGCTCAATGACCTGATTTACCCCATGATGGTGGTTGTTCAGACCATACCGACAATTGCCATAGCCCCTATCCTAGTTTTATGGTTGGGTTATGGAATCTTGCCCAAGATTGTTTTGATTATCTTGACGACAACCTTCCCTATCATCGTCAGTATTTTAGATGGTTTTAGGCATTGTGACAAGGATATGCTGACCTTATTTAGTCTGATGCGAGCCAATCCTTGGCAAATCCTGTGGCATTTTAAAATCCCTGTCAGCCTGCCTTACTTTTATGCAGGGCTTAGGGTCAGTGTTTCCTACGCCTTTATCACAACAGTAGTATCTGAGTGGTTGGGAGGCTTTGAAGGACTAGGTGTTTACATGATTCAGTCTAAAAAATTGTTTCAGTATGATACCATGTTTGCGATTATTATTCTGGTATCACTGATCAGTCTTCTGGGTATGAAATTAGTCGATATCAGTGAAAAATATGTGATTAAATGGAAACGTACTTAAAATAGAGTGTTTTGGAAAAAGAAAAGAGGAAATAAAAATGAAGAAAACATGGAAAGTGTTTTTAACGCTTGTAACAGCTCTTCTAGCTGTCGTGCTTGTGGCTTGTGGCCAAGGAACAGCTTCTAAGGATAACAAAGAAGCAGAACTCAAAAAAATTGACTTTATCCTAGACTGGACACCAAATACCAACCATACAGGACTTTATGTAGCCAAGGAAAAAGGTTATTTCAAAGAAGCTGGAGTGGACGTTGACTTGAAATTGCCACCAGAAGAAAGCTCATCAGACTTGGTTATCAATGGCAAGGCACCATTTGCTATCTATTTCCAAGACTACATGGCTAAGAAATTGGAAAAAGGGGCAGGTATTACTGCCGTTGCAGCGATCGTTGAGCACAATACATCAGGGATTATCTCTCGTAAGTCTGACAATATCAATAGCCCTAAAGACTTGGTTGGTAAGAAATACGGAACTTGGAATGACCCAACTGAGCTTGCGATGTTGAAAACCTTGGTAGAATCTCAAGGTGGAGACTTTGAGAAGGTTGAAAAAGTACCAAACAACGACTCAAACTCGATTACACCGATTGCCAATGGCGTTTTTGATGCTGCCTGGATTTATTATGGTTGGGATGGAATCCTTGCTAAATCTCAAGGTGTAGATGCTAACTTTATGTATTTGAAAGACTATGTTAAAGAATTTGACTACTATTCACCAGTTATCATCGCAAACAATGATTATTTGAAAGATAATAAGGAAGAAGCTCGTAAAGTCATTCAAGCTATTAAAAAAGGTTACCAATACGCTATGGAGCACCCAGAAGAAGCTGCAGATATCCTCATCAAGAATGCCCCAGAACTCAAAGATAAGCGTGATTTTGTCATCGAATCTCAAAAATACTTGTCAAAAGAATATGCAAGCGACAAGGAAAAATGGGGACAGTTTGATGCGGACCGCTGGAATGCCTTCTACAAATGGGATAAAGAAAATGGAATCCTCAAGGAAGACTTGACAGATAAAGGATTTACCAACGAATTTGTAAAATAATGACAGAAATTAGACTAGAACATGTAAGCTATGCCTACGATGATGAAAAGATTTTAGAGGATATTAACCTACAGGTAACTTCAGGTGAAGTGGTCTCTATCCTAGGGCCCAGTGGTGTAGGAAAGACTACTCTCTTTAACCTGATTGCAGGGATTTTGGAAGTCCAGTCAGGTAGAATTGTGCTTGATGGGGAGGAAAATCCCAAGGGGCGCGTGAGCTATATGCTACAAAAGGATCTGCTCTTGGAACACAAGACGGTACTTGGCAATATCATTTTGCCCCTTTTGATTCAAAAAGTGGATAAGGCAGAAGCTGTTGCGAAAGCAGATGAAATCCTTGCTACCTTTCAGTTGACGGCGATACGGGACAAGTATCCTCATGAGCTTAGTGGTGGGATGCGTCAGCGTGTTGCTTTACTTCGTACCTATCTTTTTGGACATAAGCTCTTTCTTCTAGATGAGGCCTTTAGTGCCTTGGATGAGATGACTAAGATGGAGCTCCACGCCTGGTATTTGGAGATTCATAAACAGCTAGGTCTGACAACACTCATCATTACGCATAGTATCGAGGAGGCCCTTAATCTCAGTGATCGTATCTATATCTTGAAAAATCGCCCTGGTCAGATTGTTTCTGAAGTCAAACTCGACTGGTCTGAAACCGAAGACAAGGAAGTTCAAAAGATTGCCTATAAACGACAAATCTTAGCGGAATTGGGCTTAAATAATTAGAAAGACAGGGAGTTGGTGAGGATTCTTCATTACCAGCCCCTTTTTCTTTTAAAAAATCGAAAAATTCGGTATAATAGTCAAAGATAGTCAAGGTTCAAAGAAAGAGGTGGCGTTCTATGAGATTTAAAAATACATCAGACCATATAGAAGCTTATATCAAGGCGATTTTGGAGCAGTCGGGTATGGTTGAATTGCAACGAAGCCAATTAGCGGATACCTTTCAAGTCGTGCCTAGCCAGATCAACTATGTGATTAAGACTCGATTTACTGAAAGCAGAGGCTATTTAGTTGAAAGTAAGCGGGGAGGTGGCGGTTATATTCGCATTGGTCGGATTGAATTCTCAAACCACCATGAAATGCTCCGCGATTTACTGTATTCGGTAGGTGAAGAAGTTAGCCTAGCTATCTTTGAAGATGTTTTAAGACTCTTGTTTGAGCAGGATTTGGTGACTCGTCAGGAGATGAATCTATTATTAGCAATGGCGACAGACCGAGTTTTAGGCGATGATGCCAATCTTATCCGTTCCAATATGCTCCGTCAGTTATTACAAGAGGTAGATAGAAAAGGAAAATAGAACTAAATGAAATATTCAAAAGCATTGAGAGAATGTATAGAAAGTGCCTTTCTGGTCGCCAGTCATTTTGGGGCAGAATACCTAGAGTCATGGCACCTATTGATTGCTATGGCCAATCATGGTTACAGTGTAGCTGGGGCGACTTTAAACGAATTTCCATATGAGATTGATCGTCTGGAGGAAGTTGCTGTAGAGCTGACTGAAACAAAGTATAGCGATAAGGAACATTATCAGGAGTTGCCTTTTTCACACCGGTTGAAGGTATTGTTGTTGGAAGCAGAGCACGTTGCTTCTGTCGTACATGCCAAGGTATTGGGAACAGAGCATGTTCTTTATGCTATCTTACATGATGGCAATGCCTTAGCTACTCGCATTTTAGAAAAAGCGGGATTTTCTTACGAAGATCAGAAGGATCAGGTCAAGATTGCTGGACTTCGTCGAAGTCTTGAAGCGCGTGCTGGTTGGACTAGAGAAGATTTGAAGGCCCTTCGCCAGCGTCATCGTACGGTAGCGGATAAGCAAAATTCCATGGCTAATATGATGGGTATGCCTCAGACACCAAGTGGAGGTTTGGAAGATTATACGCATGACCTTACGGAGCAAGCTCGTTCGGGTAAATTGGAACCAGTCATCGGGCGCGACCAAGAAATCTCTCGTATGATTCAAATCTTGAGCCGTAAGACAAAAAATAATCCAGTCCTAGTTGGAGATGCAGGTGTCGGTAAAACAGCTCTAGCACTTGGTCTTGCTCAACGTATTGCCAACGGGGATGTACCTGATGAAATGGCTAAGATGCGAGTTTTAGAACTTGATTTGATGAATGTGGTTGCGGGAACTCGTTTCCGTGGTGACTTTGAAGAACGTATGAACAATATCATCAAAGATATTGAGGAAGATGGAAAGGTCATCCTCTTTATCGATGAGCTTCATACCATTATGGGGTCGGGAAGTGGGATTGATTCGACCTTGGATGCGGCCAATATCTTGAAACCTGCCTTGGCACGTGGAACTCTGAGAACTGTCGGTGCGACCACTCAGGAAGAGTATCAAAAGCACATCGAAAAAGATGCAGCCCTTTCTCGTCGCTTTGCAAAAGTGATGATTGAAGAGCCAAGTTTAGCAGATAGTATGGCTATTTTGCAGGGCTTGAAAGCAACTTACGAGAAACACCACCATGTCCAAATTACAGACGATGCAGTAGAAACAGCTGTCAAAATGGCACATCGTTATTTGACGAGTCGTCATTTGCCAGACTCAGCAATCGATCTTTTGGATGAAGCAGCTGCAACAGTGCAAAATAAATCGAAACACGCTAAACAAGATGAGTCAGGTTTAACACCAGCTGATAAGGCCTTGATGGATGGTAAATGGAAGCAAGCTGCTCAACTCATTGCAAAAGAACAGGAAGTTCCAGTCTATAAAGATTTGGTGACAGAATCAGATATTTTGACCACCTTGAGTCGCTTGTCAGGTATTCCAGTTCAAAAATTGACCCAAACAGATGCCAAGAAATATCTCAATCTTGAAGCTGAACTGCATAAGCGTGTGATCGGACAGGAACAAGCTGTATCTAGTATCAGTCGTGCCATTCGCCGAAATCAATCGGGTATTCGCAATAACAAACGTCCAATTGGCTCCTTTATGTTCCTAGGACCAACAGGTGTTGGTAAGACCGAGTTGGCCAAGGCCTTGGCGGAAGTTCTCTTTGATGATGAGTCTGCTCTTATCCGCTTTGACATGAGTGAATATATGGAAAAATTCGCAGCCAGCCGTCTTAACGGAGCTCCTCCAGGTTATGTAGGCTACGAAGAAGGTGGAGAGTTGACCGAGAAGGTTCGTAACAAACCGTACTCAGTCTTGCTCTTTGACGAGGTAGAGAAGGCTCACCCAGACATCTTTAATGTTCTCTTGCAGGTCTTGGATGATGGGGTTCTTACAGATAGCAAGGGGCGCAAGGTTGATTTCTCAAATACCATTATTATCATGACATCAAACCTAGGTGCGACAGCTCTTCGTGATGACAAGACAGTCGGATTTGGAGCCAAGGATATTCGTTTTGACCAGGAAAATATGGAAAAACGGATGTTTGAAGAGTTGAAAAAGGCTTACCGCCCAGAGTTCATCAACCGTATTGATGAAAAAGTTGTCTTCCATAGCCTATCAAGTCAAGATATGCAAGAAGTGGTTAAGATTATGGTCAAACCATTGATTGCGAGCTTGGCAGAGAAAGGCATTGACTTGAAACTCCAAGCATCTGCCCTTAAACTTCTAGCTCAGAAGGGTTATGATCCAGAGATGGGGGCTCGTCCACTACGTAGAACTTTGCAAACGGAAGTAGAAGACAAGCTTGCAGAGTTCCTTCTTACAGGTGAACTGAAAGAAGGTAAGACACTTAAAATTGGTGTCAAAGCAGGTCAATTGAAATTTGAGATTATTTAAAATTGTGAGGTTGGAACAGATTGTTTCAGCCTTTTTTTGGAAAGTTGTTACTTAAATAAGCATTTGGATTTTGCATTTATACTCAATGAAAATCAAAGAGCAAACTAGAAAACTAGCCGCAGGCTGTACTTGAGTACGGCAAGGTGAAGCTGACGT
>NZ_JVKV01000061.1 GCF_001072375.1 Streptococcus pseudopneumoniae | reverse complement strand
GGCGACGTTGACGCGGTTTGAATTTGATTTTCGAAGAGTATAAACATTAAAAGCGTAAAAAGAGGTAGTGCTATGCTAAAATTTCCAAAGGATTTTGTCTGGGGTTCCTCAACTTCTGGGCCGCAGACAGAAGGACGAGTACCTGGTGACGGCAAGGGAGATAATCTCTGGGATTATTGGTTTCAAGTAGAGCCAAATCGTTACTACAATGGTATTGGACCAGACAAAACGTCGACCTTCTATGAAAACTGGGAAAAGGATATCGAACTCTTGTTAGAAACTGGCCACACAGCCTTTCGCACTTCTATTCAGTGGTCTCGTATTTTCCCACAGGGATGTGGGGAAGTCAACCCTCAAGGTGTGGCTTTCTACCGTCAGGTATTTGAAGCCATCAAGGCCAAGGGTATTCGCCTCTTAGTCAATCTCTATCACTTTGACCTGCCTTTTGCCCTTCAAGAAGATGGCGATGGTTGGGAAAATAAAGCAACTATTAAGGCCTATGAAGACTATGCTCGCTTCTGTTTTGAGACCTATGGGGACCTTGTGGACCAATGGATTACCTTCAATGAGCCCATCGTTCCTGTAGAATTCGGTTATTTCTATGATGCCCATTATCCTCACAAGGTGGATGCCAAAGCTGCCGTTAAGGTTGCCTATCATACCCAACTAGCCAGCACTCTTGCCGTTAAGGCCTGTCATGAAGTCTTGCCTGGTTCTAAGATTGGGATTGTCCTCAACTTAACACCAGCCTATCCACGTAGCCAACACCCTGCAGATGTAAAAGCTGCTCGTATTGCCGACCTCTTCCAAGCTCAATCTTTCCTAGATCCGTCTGTCTTGGGAACTTATCCAGAGGAATTGGTGGAAATTTTGGCTGAGCATGACTTATTACCAGAATACACAGCCGAAGAGTTGGAACTCATACGTGAGAACACAGTTGACTTCCTAGGAGTCAATTACTATCAACCTTTGCGTGTTATGGCGCCGCGTTTTGCTAAGCATCCTGATAGCCCGCTTTTGCCAGAGCATTTCTATGAACCTTATGTCATGCCTGGTCGTAAGATTAATCCCCACCGTGGCTGGGAAATCTACGAGCAAGGGATTTACCATATCGCTCAAAATATCAAGGAAAACTATGGTAATATCGAATGGATGTTGACTGAGAATGGGATGGGTGTTGAAGGTGAAGATAAATTCCGCGAAAATGGAATGATTCAGGACGACTACCGTATCGACTTTGTCAAAGGTCACCTTCGTGAACTCCATCGTGCTATCGAAGACGGTGCTGACTGTAAAGGCTACTTGATTTGGACCTTTATCGATTGCTGGTCATGGCTCAATAGCTATAAAAACCGTTATGGTTTAGTCGAGCTTGACCTTGAAACGCAAGAACGCCGTCTGAAAAAATCAGGCCACTGGTTCAAAGAACTCAGTGACAATAATGGATTTTAAAAGTAAAATAACCAATTAGATTAAGAAAAAACCATTGGCAATAAAGCTCTCTGAGAGAGATTCCAATGGTTTTTCTTTGTCTTAAAGTAATCCGATAAAGAGTAGTAAGGCTGATAAAGCAATGAAAGCTAGGGTTGCTAGACCACGTTGGCTTGGGCTGTATATCTTTCGTTCGCCTAGAACTGGGAAGACGATAGCCAGTAATGCACCTCCGACAGCTCCCCCGACATGCCCAGCAAGGCTGATGCCAGGCATTAAAATACTTCCTACTAGGTTGATGACCAAGAGGGAGAGGTAAGATTGACCAAGCTGTTGAAGATAGGGGTTGCGTGAGGCATAACGGAGAACGACAATAGAGGCGAACATACCGTAGAGGGCAGTTGAAGCACCTGCAGTAATGGCATTGGGACTAAAAACGAGTACAAAGAGATTTCCCATCATACCTGATAGAAGGTAGATAAAGAAAAACTGTTTGGAGCCAAAGATATGTTCCATCTGACGTCCCAAGAAGTAGAGGGATAGCATATTGACTAAAAAGTGCTCCAAGCCAATGTGAACAAAGGTTGCCGAGAATAGGCGCCAGATTTGTTCAGGCATGGCCTTAATTGCTGGGGGATAAACAGCTCCGAATTTATACAAGGTGGCTGCGCTTGTGTAATTGAAACCACTGGTTAGAAACATGAGTATAAAAACCAGGCTTGTCACGAGTAGAAAGAAGCTCGTGACAGGATACCGACGATCAAAAATTTCTTTCATAGATGAGTACCTCCTCAACGGGAATATCATGTGGATCAGGATGGAAGTCCTGAATCTGACAAGGATAAAGTGTACTGATAGTGTGGCCTGGGAAATGCTCTAAGTAGCGGTCGTAGTAGCCGCCGCCGTAACCAACTCGATAGCCAGAAGTGTTGAAAGCTAAACCGGGAACATGGATCAAGTCAATCTGAGACGGCTCAAAGACAATAGCTTCCCCCTGAGGTTCAAGAAGTCCAAAAGAATTTCTTTCGAGTTTCTCTGGTTCATAGAGCACCAGGTCCATTTTCCCTTGTGGATAAGTTTTGGGAATGAGAATAGTCTTCCCATCTTTTTGAGCTTGTTCAATGAGCTCAGCTGTCTGAAATTCATGGGGAAAAGACAGGTAAGTGGCGATGGTTTTTGCTTCCTTATAAAAAGGATGTTGAAGGAGCCGCTCTGTGAGCCAATCGTTCATGCTCTGCTTTTCTTCCTTGGATAGAGACTTAAGTCCTTGCAAGACCTGCTTGCGTAAGCTTTTTTTCATAATTTACTCCGCAGCTTTCTTGGCTAAAAAGCTTGATACAGCCTCGACACCGATTGCCAGAGCTTCTTCCTTAGGACTCATCTTTGGATGGTGAAGAGCATAGGGGCTATCAATTCCAAGCCAGAACATGACACCAGAAACCTTTGATAGAAGATACCCAAAGTCTTCCCCTGTCATGGCAGGTTCGATGTCGATTAGTTCAATTCCCTCTTTTTCATCAAAGAAGGTCATCAATTCACAGGCTAGTTCAGGGTTGTTTTCGACTGGTAAATAACCTCCCTGCTTGAGTTCAACTTCCACATCCATATCAAAAGCAGCTGCGACACCTTCAGCGATAGCTTTGACACGTTTTTGAACCAAGAGGCTCATGCTGTGTGTGAGAGCTCGAATGGTTCCATGCAAGAAAGCTGTATCAGCTATGACATTATTGGTTGTACCAGCTTGAAAAACACCGAAAGTGACAACAGCTCCCTCGATAGGATCGACATTACGGCTGACGACTGACTGGACTTGGGTCACAAAATAGCTAGCTGCAACCAGAGCGTCGTTGGCTTCGTGTGGAAAGGCAGCGTGTCCGCCTTTACCCTTAAAGCGAATCTTGACTTCGCAAGTGCCCGCAAAGAGTGTATGGGTATTGGTCGCAATCTGTCCAACTTTTAAGTCAGGACGGACATGAAGTCCATAGAATTGGTCAGGCAACCAGTCTCCAAAAGCATCATCTTCATACATGAGCATACCACCTGCTTCGTTTTCTTCTGCAGGTTGGAAGAGAAAGAGGAGATTGTTTTTTGGTTGGTTTTCTAAAGCACGTTCAAGACTTCCAAGGGCAATGGTCATGTGAAAATCGTGTCCACAAGCATGCATACGGTCTTGGTGTTGAGAGGCAAAAGGAAGGCCTGTTTGTTCAACAATTGGGAGTCCGTCGATGTCTGTTCGCCAACCAATGGTACGTTCTGACTGACTTCCTTGCAAGTAAACTAAAATACCTGTTCGCCAGGTACGAATCTGAACAAAATCCTTGCCAGCTGTTAATTTCTCAATAACATTGAGTAAATAAGCGTGAGTCTTGAATTCTTCTAAACCAATCTCAGGAATTTGGTGAAGATCACGTCGAATTTGAATCAAATCTAACATAGTTAATTTCCTTCTACTGATACGATAAAGAGGCTGGAAATATTTCCGCCTCTGTTACTAATTACAAGGTGCGAAGCGCATCTTCTAGCGCTGTTTTTTGTTGGGTTTGGCTATCGATTTCCTTGATAACACGAGCTGGGACACCAGCCACCACAACATTTTCTGGGACATCTTGAGTAACGATGGCACCTGCTGCAACAACAGAACCGCTACCGATTTGAACACCTTCGATAACCACAGCGTTAGCACCGATGAGAACATTGTCACCGACACGGACAGGCTCGGCACTAGCTGGCTCGATAACGCCTGCAAGAACAGCACCTGCACCAACGTGGCTATTTTTACCAACAATAGCGCGTCCGCCAAGGATAGCTCCCATATCAATCATAGTGCCAGCACCGATTTCAGCACCGATATTGATAACAGCACCCATCATGATAACAGCATTGTCACCAATCTCAACTTGGTCACGGATGATAGCGCCTGGCTCGATACGAGCATTGATATCACGTTTATCAAGGAGAGGTACAGCCGAGTTGCGAGCGTCTTGTTCAACAACATAGTCCTTGTTTTCTGTTAGTCCATCAAGAAGTGGAGCGATATCTTTCCAGTCTCCAAAGAGAACATTTCCAAGCTTGATAACAGAAGCAGGGATAGCTCCAGCAAGTTGCCCCTCAAAGGTCACTTTTACACTTGTCTTTTTCTCAGCATTTGCGATAAATTGGATAATTTCTTGTGCATTCATTTTTGTAGCAGTCATAGGTGTCTCCTCACTCTTTGTAATGCTTACTATTCTACCAAAAAAGGCTTCAATTTTGAAGCCTTAAGTGTTAAAAGAGGATTCTTTCAGTTTGTTTTTTGATTCTTCAATGGATAGAAAGATCATTGGAATAATAATCAAAATCATAGCCAGTAGCAGATACCCATCCAAGACTAAACCTAGAAAGAGAACGCTTAGAATAGCAGATGATAAAGGTTCGCTTGCGCTAACGACCGACACCACCAATGGGGAAACGAGAGAGACAGCCTTCATCGATAGGAAAAAGGCAAAGGCAGTTCCCAAAAAGGCAATGGTCAAACATATACAGATACTGATGGCATCAACCTGGAAGCTAATCTTATAAACGGGGTAGAGAAAATTACTAAAAAGTCCAGCGATAATCATTCCCCAGCCAACAGTTGGCACAAAACCGTATTTTTTAGCGAAACGTTGGGGTAAGATGACATTGAACATGACGCCTAGGGCACTGAGAAGTCCAGTCAGTAAAGCAAGTGGTGTAATAGATAATTTGGATAGGTCTCCTTTGGTAGCCATCAAAAAGACTCCAAGCATAGCAGTCAGAACATAGAAGATCGCTTTTTTAGAAGCTTTTTTCTTGTAGATAATGCGGTTGTAGATAAGAATGAAGACAGGACTGATAAATTGTAGGATGGTTGCAGTTGTGGCGTTGGAGTACTCCACACAGAGATAAAAGAAAAATTGTACAGAGAAGATCCCTAAGATAGCATAGGCAAGGAAAGGAAGGTAGTTGTTTCGATTTCTCCAGATATCGAAAAGCTGGAACCGGAGTTTAAGGCTAGATAAGATGATTACGAAACTACCTGCGACGAGTAAACGCATAGAAGTAATCCACCCTGAAGAGACCTGATAATGTGAAAAAAAGTACTCTCCAAAGATTCCGCAGATTCCCCAGATCAAGCCAGATAGGAGAGAATAAATGGTTCCCTTAAAAATATTCTTTTGATAGTGATTCATGTTGCTATTGTACCATGAAAGGAAGAAAGAAAAAAGAGAGTGGAGAAAAATCATTTCTTTCCCACTCTCAATAATTGTGCTGTTTAGTTAGCGCCGTTGATTGCTATTTCTGTTATTGGAACTAGAGCTATTATTACTGTTCCCGTTACTATTAGAAGTATTATTACGATTGTTATTGTTATTATTATTGCTATTGCTATTGTTATTATTTGATGAGGAAGAAGATGCTTTTGGTAGACTTCCTAAAATGGTGTTCCAAGCATTTTGGTAGTCAGAATCGCTTCCACCAATAGCGAATTTATAAGTGGTAGTCGGCGCGCCAGCTTGGTTAGCCCAGTAGCTAGTCACCGTTTCTCCGCTTAGATTAATTTCTTTCCCATTGATAGTCACCTTTCCTGGCTTTTGACCAGTTGATTTGAGGACTTGTGATGAAGTGACGCTTGAATCGAGTTTGAAACGTTCTGAACCCCAAGCAGAGGGAGATGCTTGCTGGATGGCATTTACCAGATGAGCCATGTATTTTGCATTGCGGTAGTATGCTCCCTGGGCTAGAGGGCTGTTGTCGTCATGTCCAACCCAGCCTCCAAGGGTTAATCTTGGAGTAGAGACCATTAGCCACATATCCCCTTCTTCATTGGTTGTACCAGTTTTTCCGATCCAGTCAGCACCTGCTAGACTGGAATTGATAGAAGTCAGATCCGTTTGGAAGCTTGTAGTGACTCGAGATGAAAGCACATCTCTTAGCAAACTCTGCATAATGGTTGCGGTAGCTTTAGAGTAAACTTGGATAGGTTTAGCCTGATGTTCATAGAGAACCTCGCCACTCGTTTTCTCAATTTTTGAGATCATGTATTTCTTATGATAGGTACCATTGTTAGCCAGTGTTTGGTATCCATTGGTATGCTGGGCTACAGTAACTTCAATTCCTCCTCCCATAGGAAGACTTTCAATGCCGTATTCTGGGATTTCATAGCCCATTTTTTCCATGTAAGAACGGACATCAACCCCTTTTTCACGGAGCATTCGGTAGGTCCAGTAGGCTGGGATGTTCCAAGAATAGTTTAGAGCTTCTTTAAGGTCTATCATGGCTGTTCCAGGACTGTTGACATGCATGATCGGAGTTCCGTTAGAAAAGTTTGTTGGATAGTTAGAGAGGATGCTAGCGCTTCCCATAAGCCCTTGGTCGATAGCAATACCGTAGGCCAATAGTGGCTTGGTAGTGGAGGCAGGCGAACGTTTGGTATCGAAGGCATGATTGTTTTGATTGGTCTGATAATCTCGTCCACCTACAAACCCTAAAATCGCCCCAGTTTGATTGTCCATCAAGACATTCCCAACTTCAGGTTGCCCCGAGCTATCATTTAGAAGGTATCCGTAGTTTGTTACGGCATTTTGCATAGCAGTATGAATCGTTTTATCGATGGTAGTTGTAATACGGTAACCACCGTTTTGGATTTCTTTTTCGGCCAATTCTCGATAAGATTTTCGGATCGATTCGTTCTGTAGTTCTTGGTCAGAAACATTGTCCTTTTGCACCAGATAATCATACATAATCTTGGTAGCCTCATCGAGTGCAGTGAAGTAGAGGAAGCCTTTAGAGGTAACGCTAGCATTTTCTGCTGGCAAGAAATCTTGCTTAATGTCATAAGCCTTGTAGGTTTCATAGTCTTCCTGGCTGAGGGCTCCTGTTCGATACATATTGTAGAGAACATCTTTGGAGCGCTTAATACCGAGTTCAATATCTTCTTCGCTCTTCATCTCACCAGTAGATTCATAAGGTGAGTAGGAAATAGGGCTTTGTGGTAAACCTGCTAGGAAAGCCGCTTGAGGGATGGTCAGTTTACTTGCATCCACCCCAAAAATCCCTTTGGCAGCCTGTTGAGCCCCTGCGATATTTTGACCTTTATTGTTACGACCAAAAGGAGCAACGTTGAGATAGGTTGTTAGGATTTCGTCCTTGCTCATGGCTCTTTCCAAGGCCAAGGCGTCAACGATTTCACTGGCTTTACGGGCAAGCGTAGGAGCATCACCAACTACTTGTTGTTTGATGAGCTGTTGTGTTAGGGTAGATCCTCCACTGGAAGAACCAAGTCCGATGAATTTTCCTAGACTGGCACGAATAACCGCTTTAGGAACGACACCGTTGTGCTCTGCAAAGTGTTCATCCTCGGTTGCAACGATAGCTTGCTTGAGGTTATCTGAAATGGCATCTGATGATACAGATGTGCGAAGTAGATCGCTTTCGATAGCGCTAATCATAGAACCATCTGCATAGCGGATTTCAGAGATGGATGAAATATTATTGACCTGCTTGATCAAATCTTCTGTTTGAGGGACACTAACCTGATCAAAGAGAGAAACAGCATACCCCAAGGCAACCCCTGTTCCAAGGAGACCACCAATAAAAGCTAGGATGAAAAGTGTGTTGAAAGTTGCCTTTATTCCAAGTAAAATTTTTGCAAATAAAGTCCAGATATCGAATGGTGCTTGCGTTTGCTTTTTCTTCTTGGAGTTTTTTCTACTCTTTTTCTTTGTATTCATTTTAGAAATTGTTAATTTTAGAGACCCAAGTAAGGCCAGTCCTTTTTGTTTGATTCTTGTTACATGTTTGTTCATAGAATTCCTCACTCTTTATTATTATACCATAAAAGCATCTCTTGCAAGAAATTAGGCTTAGAACAGGGCTTTGGATAGGGCTTGGGTCTTGAGATTTAGACATCAAAAAAGCCAGATTTAAGTTAAATCTGACTGTTTGGTAAATTGTTTATTTGTCTCCTGAAAGTTTTTTTCCAAGATTAATCAAGTAGTCCTTCAAGTGGTCTTTGACTTGTGGGTGTTTAAGAGCGTATTCGATGGAAGTCTTCATAAATCCAAACTTGTCTCCGACATCGTAACGAGAACCTTTAAACTCACGAGCAAATACTCGTTGGGTTTTGTTGAGAGTATCGATAGCATCTGTTAGCTGGATTTCATTTCCGGCACCTGGTTTTTGATTTTCAAGGATACCGAAAATCTCAGGTGTGAGAAGGTAACGACCGATAATAGCTAGATCACTTGGTGCGTCTTCAGGCGCTGGTTTTTCAACGAAGGTTTCAACACTGTAAAGACCGTCATTTCCTTCACCCTGAGGAGCGATAACACCGTATGAAGAAACTTCTTCGTGTGGGACAGGCATTACGGCGATAGTAGAAGCATGAGTCTTCTCATAATCATTCATGAGCTGCTTGGTCAATGGAACAGCTTTGTCATCAGTGATATCCATGAGGTCATCTCCAAGCATAACCACAAAGGGTTCGTTTCCGACGAATGCTTTGGCTTGTAAGACGGCATCTCCGAGTCCACGTGGGTGTGTTTGCCGGATAAAGTGAAGGCGCATACCAGTTGTTTCGTCAACTAGTCTCAAAAGGTCGGTTTTTCCTTTTTCCTTGAGGTTGTATTCTAGTTCAAAGTTTGAGTCGAAATGGTCTTCGATAGAACGTTTTGACTTTCCTGTTACCACAAGAATGTCCTCAATTCCAGACTTAAGAGCTTCTTCAACGATGAACTGGATGGTTGGTTTATCGACGATTGGCAACATTTCTTTGGCCAAAGCTTTAGTAGCAGGTAGGAAACGAGTTCCAAGTCCCGCAGCAGGGATAACGGCTTTTCTAACTTTTTGTTTCATGAGCTTCCTTTCTAACGGTGACTAAGACCACTCGTTCTCTGCCTTGAACTCATTGCTCATGAGTTCAGAAACGGCATCCTTAATATTAACATTTTCATAAATAACTTGGTAGATGGCTTGAGTAATAGGCATATAAACTCCGAGTTCTTGCGCCAATTCGTAAGCAGCTTTGGTTGTTGAAATACCTTCAATGACCATTCCCATATTTGCTTCGATATCTGCCAAGGCTTCACCACGTCCAAGAGCATCTCCTGCACGCCAGTTACGTGAGTGGACAGAAGTTCCGGTAACGATTAAATCTCCAACCCCAGAAAGTCCACTGTAAGTTAATGGATTTGCTCCAAGTTTAACACCCAGACGGGTAATTTCTGCCAGACCGCGCGTGATAATAGCAGCTTTTGCATTATCACCAAATCCAAGTCCATGGAGGGCACCTGCACCAACAGCGATGATATTTTTAAGAGCACCAGCTGTTTCCACTCCGATCACATCTGTATTGGTATAAAGTCGGAAGTAGTGGTTGCTAAAGAGTTTCTGAACATATTGAGCAGTCTGTAAATCTTTAGAAGCAGCCGTAATCAAGGTAATATCACGTACAATCGTTTCTTCTGCATGGCTAGGACCAGATACAACCACAATCTCACTACGCAATTCTTCAGGGATTTCTTCTTCTATAATGGTTGAAAGACGTTTGTGACTATTTGGTTCGAGGCCTTTTGAAGCATGCATGACCACCACTTTATGATCCAAAACAGCAGCCACTTGTTGAGCTACCAATCTGGTCACCTTGGTTGGCACCACAAACAAGACAGCATCAACACCCTTCAAGGCTTCTGCCAAATCATGATAGGCCACAATTTTTTCGTCTAATACAGTATCCTTAAAATAGCGTTTGTTAGTATGTTGTGTATTAATTTCATCAATTTGATCAGGAATATTTCCCCAGATACGTACTTGGTGTCCGTTGTCATTTAGAACTTGTGACAGCGCAGTACCCCATGAACCAGGCCCTAAAACAGCGATGGTTTGTTTGTCCATATTTTCCTCCTTCTGAGAAAGCACTTTCCTATATTCTACCATAAAAAGCCCTATCTTGCATCTATATTATTTATGAAGAGATTTTTATCAGGATATTTATGCGTCTGTGAATGAAAATGAAAAAAACACAGTAAAATAGTCTAATGCTCAAAGGTCAAAACAATAAAATCACGAAAAGAGGAACAATATTCCCCCTAAAAATGGTATAATAGGAGCATCACGAAAATTGGAGAGACGCTATGAGTTTTTACAATCATAAAGAAATCGAGCCTAAGTGGCAAAAATACTGGGCTGACAATCACACTTTTAAGACAGGAACAGACGCTTCAAAACCTAAGTTTTATGCGCTTGATATGTTCCCTTACCCATCTGGAGCGGGTCTTCACGTAGGACACCCAGAAGGTTATACGGCAACAGATATCCTTAGCCGTTTCAAACGTGCGCAAGGCTACAATGTCCTTCACCCAATGGGATGGGATGCCTTTGGTTTGCCTGCAGAGCAATATGCTATGGATACTGGTAATGATCCAGCAGACTTCACCGCGGAAAATATTGCTAACTTCAAACGCCAAATCAATGCGCTTGGATTCTCTTACGACTGGGATCGTGAAGTCAATACTACAGATCCGAACTACTACAAGTGGACGCAATGGATTTTCACTAAGCTTTACGAAAAAGGCTTAGCCTATGAAGCAGAAGTGCCAGTAAACTGGGTTGAAGAATTGGGAACAGCTATCGCCAACGAAGAAGTTCTTCCAGATGGAACATCTGAGCGTGGTGGCTATCCAGTTGTCCGTAAACCAATGCGCCAATGGATGCTTAAAATCACTGCCTATGCAGAGCGCTTGCTCAATGACTTGGATGACCTTGACTGGCCAGAATCTATCAAGGATATGCAACGCAACTGGATTGGTAAATCAACTGGTGCCAATGTAACCTTCAAAGTGAAAGGGACTGACAAGGAATTCACTGTCTTTACAACACGTCCTGATACACTTTTTGGTGCAACCTTCACTGTTTTGGCGCCTGAACATGAACTAGTAGATGCCATCACGACACCTGAACAAGCTGAGGCTGTAGCGGACTACAAACACCAAGCCAGCCTTAAATCAGACTTGGCTCGTACAGACCTTGCCAAGGAAAAAACAGGAGTTTGGACTGGTGCTTATGCTATTAACCCTGTTAACGGTAAAGAAATTCCAATCTGGATTGCTGACTACGTTCTTGCTAGCTACGGAACAGGTGCTGTTATGGCTGTACCTGCTCATGACCAACGTGACTGGGAATTTGCTAAACAATTTGACCTACCAATCGTAGAAGTCTTGGAAGGTGGAAACGTTGAAGAGGCTGCCTACACAGAAGATGGCCTTCATGTCAATTCAGACTTCTTGAACGGTCTCAACAAAGAAGACGCCATTGCTAAAATTGTGGCTTGGTTGGAAGAAAAAGGCTGTGGTCAAGAAAAAGTGACTTACCGCCTCCGCGACTGGCTCTTTAGCCGTCAACGTTACTGGGGTGAACCAATCCCAATTATTCATTGGGAAGATGGGACTTCAACAGCTGTTCCAGAAAGTGAATTGCCACTTGTCTTGCCAGTAACCAAGGACATTCGCCCTTCAGGTACTGGGGAAAGCCCATTGGCCAACTTGACAGACTGGCTTGAAGTGACTCGTGAAGATGGTGTCAAAGGTCGTCGTGAGACGAATACTATGCCACAATGGGCAGGTTCAAGCTGGTACTACCTTCGCTATATCGATCCACAAAACACAGAGAAATTGGCTGACGAGGACCTCCTCAAACAATGGTTGCCAGTCGATATCTATGTAGGTGGTGCAGAACACGCCGTGCTTCACTTGCTTTACGCTCGTTTCTGGCACAAATTCCTCTATGACCTTGGTGTTGTACCGACTAAGGAGCCATTCCAAAAACTCTTTAACCAAGGAATGATCTTGGGAACAAGCTACCGTGACCACCGTGGCGCACTTGTGGCGACTGACAAGGTTGAAAAACGTGACGGTTCCTTCTTCCATGTGGAAACAGGGGAAGAGTTGGAGCAAGCACCAGCCAAGATGTCTAAGTCCCTCAAGAACGTTGTTAACCCAGACGATGTGGTGGAACAATACGGTGCGGATACCCTTCGTGTCTATGAAATGTTCATGGGACCACTTGATGCTTCCATCGCTTGGTCTGAAGAAGGTCTGGAAGGAAGCCGTAAATTCCTTGACCGTGTTTACCGTTTGATTACAAGTAAAGAAATCGTTGCGGAAAACAATGGCGCTCTTGACAAGGTTTACAACGAAACCGTTAAATCTGTTACAGAGCAAATCGAGTCTATGAAATTCAACACAGCCATTGCCCAGCTCATGGTCTTTGTCAACGCTGCTAATAAGGAAGACAAACTTTATGTAGACTACGCCAAAGGCTTTATCCAATTGATTGCCCCATTTGCCCCTCACTTGGCAGAAGAACTCTGGCAAACAGTCGCAGCAACAGGTGAGTCTATCTCTTATGTAGCTTGGCCAACATGGGACGAAAGCAAATTGGTTGAAGACGAAGTCGAAATCGTCGTTCAAATCAAAGGAAAAGTCCGTGCCAAACTCATGGTTGCGAAGGACCTTTCACGTGAAGAATTGCAAGAAGTGGCTCTGGCTAACGAAAAAGTTAAGGCAGAGATCGATGGCAAAGAAATTGTGAAAGTGATTAGTGTCCCTAATAAACTCGTAAATATCGTTGTTAAATAAGAAATGAATCCTTCAGAGCTAAGCTTTGGAGGATTTTTAAATTGGATTATGCTATAATTATCTCAACTAAGATAAAAACACAGTTCTGGTTGGTAGTCCAGACGTAGGCAAGCCTATCAGTAACCTTCCTCCTTGGTTGTCCATTCTTAGGGATAGATTTAAGGAGGTGCTGTCATGGAAACAATTTCAATTGGATTGACAGTTTATTTTGAAGATGGATTTTGGCATGGTTTGTTTGAACAAGTGTATCGAGAAACTTATCAAGTTTGTCGTGTGACATTTGGTCAGGAGCCAAAAGATGATGAAATTCTAGAGATTTTACAGACTCAGTTTACTCAATTATCTTTTAGTCCAGAAACTATAGTTAAGCAACATGTAAAAATCAAGAATCCTAAACGATTACAACGAATGGTGAGGAAACAAGTAAATCAAAAAGTTTCTTCCAAGTCGAAAGAACTATTGCAGTTGCAGTATGAGGAAAGGAAAAAGATTTCAAAACATCAATCTAGTGTCCAAAAGCAATTGCTCAAACAAGAGAAATTCGAACGCAAACAGCAAAAACGTAGAGAGAAGCACAGGGGGCATTAACTCACTTGTTTCCATATTTGATCAATCCTCCATAAACTGGAGGATTTTTTGAATATTATGTGTGAGATGTGATATACTATTCACATCTTTAAACTTATAAGAGTGAGATAAGGAGAAAACTATGCCTGTAAATGAATATGGTCAGATGATTGGTGAACCTGTAGACGATACACCTGGAGTTTTACCGTCACTTGTACGGATAGAAGGACAGTATACGATTATCGAAGCTCTGTCAGTGGAAAAGCATGCGGAGGATTTGCTGGCTGTTTATGGTCCAGAATCACCTCGAGAGATGTGGACCTATCTCTTTCAACCACCAGTAGAAAATCTTGAAGAATTAATTGTTGCTTTAAAGCAGATGATTGAGCGCAAGGATCGCTTCTATTATGCGATTATTGATAAAGCGACTGGAAAGGCGCTGGGGACTTTTTCTCTCATGCGTATTGACCAAGCTAATTGCGTGGTTGAAGTTGGCGCGGTGACCTTTTCTCCGGCTCTCAAACAGACAAGGATGGGAACAGAGGCACACTATTTGCTAGCTCGTTATGTCTTTGAAGAACTCAACTATCGTCGCTATGAGTGGAAATGTGATGCGCTAAATCTCCCTTCTAGAAAAGCGGCAGAACGTTTGGGTTTTATCTACGAAGGCACTTTCCGTCAAGCTGTTATTTATAAAGGGCGTACTAGGGATACGGACTGGATGTCTATGATTGATAAGGACTGGCCAAAGGTCAAAGCTCGTTTTGAATCGTGGTTGAGTCCAGATAATTTTGATGAAAATGGGGAGCAGTTGAAATCCCTTAGAGAATGTTAGAAAGGTTTGTTATGATTAAGATTACAAAAGAAACATCTGTTTCACTTGATGACGTTTTGCATCTCTACCAGGCAGTTGGTTGGACAAATTATACCAATCAGCCTCAAATGTTAGCCCAGGCTCTGACTCATTCACTGTCCATTTATCTAGCGCGTGATGGTGAGGAAATCGTTGGTCTAGTTCGCTTGATTGGAGACGGTTTTTCTTCGGTTTTTGTCCAGGATTTGATCGTCTTGCCTACTTATCAGCGTCAAGGAATTGGCAGCACCTTGATGAAGCAGGCTTTATCCGATTATAAGGATACCTACCAAATCCAACTAGCGACAGAAGAGTCTGAAAAGACTCTTGGATTTTATCGTTCCTTAGGTTTTGAAACCTTGTCTAGCTTCCAGTGTACGGGCATGATTTGGGTGGACCGAAAAAAATTAAAATAATCTTTTTCACTTAAGCTAACTTTAAGTCTTACCCTGTATCATGTAATTATTAAATAAAGACCTCCTAACTTTATTTAATGGAAATCCTAAAACTTTTTTCATCATAATCTCCCTAAAGAAGTCACCAAATTCGGTGGCTTTTTTCTTGTTTGCTTTTAGCAATTTTTAATCAGTATTTTTCATTTTTGAACAAAATTAAAAAACTAGAAATTCTTAAGTTAACTTTAAGCCTGCTTGTGTATCATGTAACCATTAAATAAAGACCTCCCAATACTCTTCGAAAATCTCACCATACTTCGTTAGAGTCGACTTACCTAACTTTAGTTATGCTTGCGTCGCTCTGCCTAGTCTGATTTCGATTTTCATTGAGTAACCTTTATTTAATAGAAATCCTAAACTTTTCTTTTTCATAATAATCTCCCTAATGAAGCCACCAAATTCGGTGGCTTTTTTGTTTGTGGGCTGGATTTTTGCTATAATAGGAGCATGAGTAGAATTTTAGATAATGAAATCATGGGCGATGAGGAGTTGGTAGAACGTACCCTTCGTCCCCAATATTTACGTGAATATATCGGTCAAGACAAGGTTAAAGACCAGCTTCAAATCTTTATTGAAGCAGCAAAAATGCGTGACGAGGCGCTAGACCATGTTCTTTTGTTTGGCCCTCCAGGTCTCGGGAAAACAACCATGGCTTTTGTCATTGCCAATGAACTGGGAGTCAATCTCAAACAAACGTCTGGTCCCGTTATCGAAAAAGCCGGTGATCTGGTAGCGATTTTGAATGACTTGGAGCCAGGAGATGTTCTTTTCATTGATGAGATTCATCGCTTGCCTATGTCGGTGGAAGAGGTGCTTTACAGTGCTATGGAAGACTTCTACATCGACATCATGATTGGTGCGGGGGAAGGTAGTCGCAGTGTCCATCTAGAATTACCACCTTTTACCTTGATTGGTGCGACGACACGAGCAGGAATGCTGTCAAATCCTCTTCGTGCACGTTTCGGGATTACTGGCCACATGGAGTATTATGCCCATGATGACTTGACAGAGATTGTCGAGCGGACGGCAGATATTTTTGAGATGGAAATCACCCATGAAGCTGCTGCTGAGTTGGCTCTCCGTAGCCGTGGAACTCCTCGTATTGCCAATCGTCTTCTCAAGCGCGTGCGCGACTTTGCACAGATTATGGGCGATGGCTTGATTGATGATGTGATTACGGATAAGGCTTTGACCATGCTGGATGTAGACCATGAAGGTTTGGACTATGTGGACCAGAAAATTCTCCGCACCATGATTGAGATGTACGGTGGCGGTCCTGTCGGTCTAGGAACACTTTCTGTTAATATCGCGGAAGAACGTGAGACGGTTGAGGATATGTACGAACCTTACCTAATCCAGAAAGGCTTTATCATGCGAACTCGTTCAGGTCGGGTCGCGACAGCTAAGGCATATGAACATTTGGGATATGAATACATTGAAAAATAAGGTTGAAATCTTAGACTTTTTCAGAGATAATTCTGACATGATGGCTATTCTGACTATCATCCGTGACTTGGAATTAAATGATTCCTGGTTGGCAGCAGGTTCGGTCCGAAATTTTATCTGGAATCTCTTGTCAGATAAGCCAGCCTTTGACCGTGAAACGGATGTGGATGTGATTTTCTTTGATCCAGATGTGAGTTACGAAGAAACGCTGGCTATAGAGAACAAGTTGAGAGAGGACTTTCCTCAGTATCAGTGGGAGCTGAAAAATCAAGTCTATATGCATCAGCATAGTCCCCATACGCCTCCGTATAGAAATTCCTGCGATGCCATGAGTAAGTATCCTGAACGTTGTACGGCAGTAGGACTGCGCTTGCAAGCTGACGCAACTTTAGAGCTCTTTGCTCCTTATGGTTTGGAGGATATTTTAAACTTTCAAGTTCGTCCAACTCCTCATTTTTTAGAAAATCAAGACCGAATGAAGCTCTATCAAAAGCGTTTATCCAAGAAAAACTGGCGAGAAAAATGGAAAAATCTTACAGTTAAAAATACTTAAGGAAACTTTAAGATAGGAGCTGTATACTTATTTCATAAGTTAAGAAGAACTTAACTTTAACTCCTAAAACTTTTTCATAATAATCTCCCTATAAAAAATTAAGTCGCCCAATCAGGCGGCTTTTTTGGTGTGAACTAAAGTGTTATCTTATCACTGTTAAGATTATGGTAGAGGTGACAAAATCTAGAGGAATCAAACTAAACAAGTTTGAAAAAACAGGAACTCAAAGTTCACTGATATTCCTTTTACTTATAAAATGAAAAAAATGAAGCCTAGAAGGTTAAAATATGGTAAAAAATCGTCAAAAAGTTTAGACATATATGACAAAATGTGCTATAATATAATGATTAAAACATTAGTCTATATTATAAATTTTTGAATATATATGCTGATAAAGATGATAAAATAAGTAAAACTCCAAATTATAGCCATTATTTACAAAAAAATATAAACAGGACTTTGTTTTATAAAAAAACGGAATCCAAGGAGATTTTAAAAATGTTTTTTAGACGTCAGGAAGGACGATATAGAGAAACAG
>NZ_JVKV01000060.1 GCF_001072375.1 Streptococcus pseudopneumoniae | reverse complement strand
TTGAAATGGGAAAGCGAGGTATGATTTTGTAAATCATTTTTTCCCGAGCCTTGAAATAAGAAAGCGAGGTGTGAGTTTGCAGATTTTTTAATCTTTCTAAAGTGGACGTTTGTTAGGCATGCCAGCCTTACGTGGATATTTGTTTGGAGTTTCCTTTTTCTTCTCAACAATAGTAATGTAGCGAGGGTCTCCGTTAGGAAGAGTGTAACTGAGGTTTTCTTCAACCTTACTAAAGAGAAGATTGAGGGCATTTTTAGCTTCAGTTAATTCCTCAGGTGCATTGCTAGCCTTTAGTGCAAGCAATTTTCCACCAACTTTTAAGTAGGGAATAGTCAACTCGGACAAGACCTGCATACGGGCAACTGCACGAGCTGTAACGATATCAAACTGAGCACGGAAGTTCTTATCTTGGGCGAAGTCTTCGGCACGTCCATGATAGAAGTGAACATTTTCTAAACCTAGTTCTTGGGCTAATAGATTCAGAAAGTTGATTCGTTTATTGAGAGAGTCAATAATGGTTACATCTAGATGAGGATAGAGGATCTTCATAGGAAGGCTAGGAAATCCTGCTCCAGCACCGATATCTAAGAGTTTAATAGGCTGGTTTTCAATCAATCCCTGTGTAATAGGAGCGATGGAATCATAGAAGTGTTTGAGATAGACTTCTTCTTTTTCTGTAATAGCAGTCAGGTTGATTTTTTCATTCCATTCAACCAAGAGTTCAAAATAACGTTCAAATTGAAATTTTTGCTGGTCAGAAAGATGAATCTTGTGTTCAGCTAGCAAGTTATAAAATGTTTCTGGTTTCATAGTAGTTTCCTTCTTAAGTATCATCTTATTTTACCACAAAAAGATGGAAATTTGATATACTAGTATTAATCTAAAAGCAGAAAGGAATTATATGATGACTTGGATTATTCTTGGAGTTCTTGCTCTTATTGTTATTTTCGTAATTGTTAGTTATAACGGTTTAGTTAAAAATCGTATGCAAACTAAGGAGGCATGGAGTCAGATTGATGTTCAGTTGAAACGTCGTAACGATCTCTTGCCAAACTTGATTGAGACCGTGAAGGGATATGCAAAGTATGAAGGTTCAACGCTTGAAAAAGTTGCAGAACTTCGTAATCAAGTAGCCGCAGCAACTTCACCAGCAGAAGCTATGAAGGCTAGTGATGCTCTTACACGCCAGGTTTCAGGTATTTTTGCCGTTGCAGAAAATTATCCAGACCTAAAAGCGAGTGGCAACTTTGCACAATTGCAAGAAGAGCTGACCAATACTGAAAATAAAATTTCTTACTCTCGCCAACTCTACAATAGTGTTGTTAGCAACTATAATGTTAAATTGGAGACTTTCCCAAGTAATCTAATTGCAGGACTTTTTGGTTTTAAAGTCGCTGATTTCCTTCAAACTCCTGAAGAGGAAAAGGCAGTACCTAAAGTCGATTTTAGTGGTTTAGGTGACTAGGATGTTGTATGATCAAATCGCGAGTAATAAGCGAAGAACTTGGATTTTACTACTAGTATTCTTTTTACTTTTGGCTTTGGTTGGATATGCAGTTGGTTACCTCTTTATGCGGTCTGGTCTTGGTGGCTTAGTTATCGCTCTGATTATCGGCTTTATCTATGCCTTGTCCATGATTTTTCAATCAACAGAGATAGTCATGAGCATGAATGGTGCGCGTGAGGTGAATGAGCAGACCGCACCAACCCTCTATCATGTTGTGGAAGATATGGCTATGGTTGCGCAAATCCCCATGCCACGTGTTTTCATCATCGATGATGCCAGCTTGAATGCCTTTGCTACGGGTTCAAATCCTCAAAATGCAGCTGTAGCAGCAACTTCAGGACTCTTAGCGGTTATGAATCGTGAAGAGTTAGAAGCGGTTATAGGCCATGAAGTCAGTCACATTCGTAACTATGATATTCGTATTTCTACTATCGCGGTTGCCCTTGCTAGTGCGATTACGCTTTTATCAAGTATGGCTGGACGCATGATGTGGTGGGGTGGTGCAGGCCGTGGTCGTAGAAGTGATGACCGTGATAGTGGTGGACTTGAAATTATTATGCTAGTTGTTTCTCTCCTAGCAATTGTTTTGGCTCCCCTAGCAGCAACTTTGGTACAACTAGCCATCTCTCGTCAGCGAGAATTTTTAGCAGATGCTTCAAGCGTGGAATTGACTCGTAATCCTCAAGGGATGATCAATGCTCTGCGTAAGTTGGACAATAGTAAACCAATGAGCCGTCATGTAGATGATGCTAGCAGTGCACTTTACATCAATGATCCTCAAAAGCGAGGTGGTTTGCAAAAACTCTTCTATACTCATCCGCCAATCTCAGAACGGATTGAGCGTTTACAACATATGTAAAAGAATCCAGAGATTTTCCTCTGGATTTTTGAGATTTTCTACATTTATAAATCTTGTAAATCAACGACTTCCAAACCATGTTCTGTCAAACGATAGATATTCGTACAGACTTCTTTTAAGAAACGTCGATCATGCGAAACAGTAACCAGACCACCGGGATAATTGGCAAAGAGTTTTCTGATTTCTGGTTGAGAAGTTGGAGAAAAATTTCGTGTGGGTTCATCCAGAAGGAGAAAGTTTGGTTTTCGCAGAACTAAATTCAAAAGAAGGAGTTTACCTTGTTGACCACCAGATAAGGAGCGGATATGGTGATGCATCTCTGGATAGCTGAAGTTGAGACTAGCTAAGTGAGATTGGATTTTCTGTAATTCCTCTTTGTGTCCAGTTTGGCTAAGAAATTCTACTGGAGATAGATCCAAATTCAATGTTTCTTGGTAATTTTGTGGCATAAATCCAAGTGAAATCTCACTTTTGCCACTTAGTAGTTGTTGTAACTTGGCTAACAGAGTCGATTTGCCAACTCCATTGGGACCGATGATGCCGATTTTATCTTGCCCCCAAACAGTTAGTTGGAGTTTTTGAGACAAAATTCGTTGGCCGATGGATAAAGTATCATTTTCCAGTCGAAGTAAGACTTTAGAAGCTGCTAATGGCTCTATTTCTGAAAAGAAAAGTTGGATTTCTTCCTCTTCAAGTGGCTTTTGGGTCATGGACTGAGCTGCTTTTTCGTAGCGTTTTTCTTGAGAAAGAACATTTTTCATCTTTTTAGCCAGTAGTCGTCCGGCAGTACTGTCTTTGGTAGCTCGAAGTGCAGTTTCTACCTTTTGCTTGACTCGGCGATGCTTTTCCATGGTTTTATCATAGGCTCGTTGGTCGTTGTCAGCTTGCTGGCTTTGTCTGGCAAAGTTAGCCTTCCTTTGGGCACTATAGCGATCATAGTCTAAGTGCTCGACTAGGGTTTCAGCTTCCTTTCGATGCTTGACTAGTCGCAAGTGGATAATGGTGTCTGCAGTTTGAGAGAGGAAGTCTTCATCATGAGAAATGAAAATAACGGTCTGCCTCATCTTCTGAATCTTACTTTTTAGCCAATCAACTGTCTCAAGGTCCAGGTCATTTGAAGGTTCATCTAAAAATAGAATCTCAAAGGGTTTGGCTAATTCATGGATGAGCTGAATTTTCAAAGCTTCTCCCCCCGAGAGATTCCCAATTTCTTGGTTGCTAGCAAAACGGTCGCTATCAAAATGCAATTCCTCAGCCAAGCGATAGAGAATGCTGTAGTCCAAATCAGTAGATTCTAAAAAGAAGTAGTCCTGTAGAGATTTTTTCTTCAGTTCTTCAGGGAGATGTTGAGGAATGTAGGCCAGGGACTGAAGGTCAGACTGGATTTCTCCCCTGATAGTGAAATCAGCTAATCTTTCTCCCATTAAAGTTCGAAGTAAGGTTGATTTGCCATTTCCTTCTTCACCAATAATAGCGACCTTTTCTCCGTCTTGGATAGTCATATTTAAATCGGAAATAAGGTCTCGTAAATCTTTGTTTTGAGTGATAGTTAGATGGTTAATTTTTATCATATTAATGCCCTTTCTAGAATGTCTATATTGCATAACAAAAAGCTCTACTTTACCTAGTAGAGCCCAAAGTCTATGTCAAAAAAACTCTTTTAATACTCTTCGAAAATCAAATTCAAACCACGTCAGCGTCGCCT
>NZ_JVKV01000059.1 GCF_001072375.1 Streptococcus pseudopneumoniae | reverse complement strand
ATCGAATTCTAACGAATTACC
Source organism: Streptococcus pseudopneumoniae (assembly GCF_001072375.1). GTDB lineage: Bacteria > Bacillota > Bacilli > Lactobacillales > Streptococcaceae > Streptococcus > Streptococcus pseudopneumoniae_L. Next base: position 9,677 of record NZ_JVKV01000059.1, on the reverse strand, counting down.
GATTTCTGTCCCACTCTCTTTTTAGCTAGCTAGGATTTTGTCCTAGGTTTTATCTCTTATTTCTCCACTCGTGATTTGTTAGCAATATCTGCAAGAATCAAGTCTACAAATGCATCTACCGGCATGGTTTCTGTTTCTTTTTGACCATAGCGGCGGACGTTGACGGCTTGCTCTTCCATTTCCTTGTCTCCAACGATCAATTGGTAAGGAATCTTTTGAGTTTGTGAAGCACGGATTTTGAATTGCATTTTTTCATTACGTTCATCTACATCGGCACGAACCCCACGGTCACGGAGTTTCTTCGCTACTTCCCAAGCGTAGTCCACGTGTTTTTCGTTAGATACTGGGATGAGAGTTACTTGGTGTGGTGCCAGCCATGTTGGGAAGGCACCCTTGTAGTTTTCAATCAAGATAGCTGTGAAGCGTTCCATGGTTGAGATAACCCCACGGTGGATCATGACTGGACGGTGCTCTTCACCATCAGCTCCGATGTATTTGAGGTCGAAGCGTTCTGGAAGCAAGAAGTCAAGCTGGATTGTAGAAAGAGTTTCTTCTTTACCAAGAGCTGTCTTAACCTGGATATCCAATTTTGGTCCGTAGAAGGCTGCTTCGCCTTCGGCTTCAAAGTAGTCAAGTCCCATGTCATCCATAGCTGATTTCAACATACGTTGAGCATTTTCCCACATCTCATCATTATCAAAGTACTTGTGAGTATCTTGAGGGTCACGATATGATAAACGGAAACGATAGTCAGTCAAGTTGAAATCTTCGTAAACGTCGATAATCAATTGAAGCGTACGTTGGAACTCATCTTTAATTTGTTCAGGTGTTACGAAAGTATGACCATCATTAAGGGACATTTCACGTACACGTTGAAGCCCTGTAAGGGCACCTGATTTTTCATAACGGTGCATCATACCGATTTCAGCAATACGGATTGGCAATTCACGGTATGAGTGAACATGATGTTTAAAGACTTGGATGTGGTGTGGGCAGTTCATTGGACGAAGGACGAATTCTTCCCCATCACCCATATCCATAGTTGGGAACATGTCTTCTTGGTAATGATCCCAGTGACCAGAAGTCTTATAGAGTTCAACAGAAGCAAGTGGTGGAGTGTAAACGTGTTGATAGCCAGAAGCCAACTCTTTATCGACGATGTAGCGTTCCAATTCACGACGAATAGTCGCACCATTTGGCAACCAGAATGGAAGTCCTTGACCAACTTCTTGAGAAATCATGAAGAGATCCAATTCTTTACCAAGTTTACGGTGGTCACGTTCCTTAGCCTCTTCACGCATTTGAAGGTAGTTCTTCAAGTCTTTCTTGTCAAACCAAGCTGTACCGTAGATCCGTTGCATCATGGCATTGTCGCTATTTCCACGCCAGTAAGCACCAGCTACGTTGAGAAGGTGGAAGATTTGGATGCGACCTGTTGATGGGACGTGTGGGCCACGGCAAAGGTCTACATATTCACCCTGACGGTAGATGGTCAAACCGCCCTCATCTTCTGAGTGTTCTTCAATCAATTCCAATTTGTAAGGATCGTTTTTGAAGATTTCACGCGCCTCGTCTTTAGTCACTTCTTCACGGATTGATGGGAAGTCTTCTTTAACGATTTTCTTCATTTCTTCTTCGATACGAGGCAGGTCTTCGTTAGAGATTTGACCCGCTTGGTTGTCTGTATCGTAGTAGAAACCATCTTCGATAGCTGGACCAACTCCCAAGTGAATATCTGGGAAAAGGCGACGAGCTGCTTGGGCAAACAAGTGTGCCGCTGAGTGACGCAAGATTGGAAGGGCATCTTCGTGATCAGGTGTCACGATTTCGATGCTTCCATCTTCAGTGATAGCACGAGTAGTGTCAATGAGTTTGCCGTTAAATTTACCAGCAAGAGCTTTTTTAGCTAGGGAATTGCTGATAGATTGGGCAATTTCAAAAGTTGTAACGCCAGATTCGAATTCACGAACAGCGCCATCTGGGAAAGTAATTTTAATCATGGTTTTCTCCTTTTTTATATTTCATAGTTTCTAAGCATTGACTTTTTATTATGAGACTACTTCCTAGTCTTAATGTTCAACTGCTTTTCTTTATCAGAGAGGAAGTTTTCCATTTCCGTCAGGATGTCTATATCCAAACGTTGAGAAAGTTCTACTAGCCACCAGATATTTTCTGAAAGTTTATGTTCCAGTGTGTAGGGTGTTTCATCATAGTAGCGTCCTTGCTTGGTCATCACTAATCGTTGGAAATTTCCAATATCATTCGATAAAGCCAAGAGGTCTTCTTCTACCGTCCACTTGGAATCATGATGCTTAACTTCCAGATCGTGATAAGCTTGTCGGATTGCCCAACTGCGCTCCACTAATTCTTGCAACTCCATAGTTAGTCTCCTCATAAAAAATTGCGACATCCTCGAAAGGACGTCGCAACGTGGTTCCACCTTCATTTATGTACAACAAAAACTGTTGACACCTCTGATTGGCTCTAACGTGGCCACCGTTTTATGTTTGCATAAAAGTTAGTAGAGTAGTATCAGTTTAGACTTCCTATGCGTTCTCAGCAACCACGCACTCTCTAAAAGAAAGATTCTAAGCGACTTGTCTCTATGCATTATTATAGCATGATTGCGAGATTTTTCAAGGATTTTGTGAAAGTTTTTTGTTTTTCAGTTTTTGAACCAGATACCTGATAATGGCACCAATAACTGTACCTAGTATAATAAGAATTTCATAGGCTAGGAAATAAACAATAATAAATTCTCTGAAAGGAATAATAGTAAAACAATAGAGCAAGCAACTACCTAGAAGCCAATGCAGTGAAAAACCAAAACGATAACTATAAAGAAGAGAAACTATAAAAACTACAACAGGCGAAATGATGAATATATTTAGAAGATAGAGACCTGTTAAATCAGGATTCGATGATAGTAGTATAAATAATCCATAAAGTGGCCAATAAAAGAAAAATACGACCAGATAGTAGGGGAGATATTTGAAAAATTTACGCATGGTAATCACCTCACTTTTCAAGCTGTCTACTTAGATATCCTTCCTATAACTATTATAGCATATTTGTGGTATGGATAGTAAATCAGTTGACAAAGAACTTAGTTATTGGTAGAATAGAAATTGTCTTAAAGACAAATAACTTCTTCTTGGTTACAGGCATGCCAACCTGTCACTCGGATGAAGCCAAATAAAAAGGAGAAACATCATGGCAATCTCAAAAGAGAAAAAAAATGAAATCATCGCACAATATGCACGTCACGAAGGTGATACAGGTTCAGTAGAGGTTCAAGTTGCTGTCCTTACTTGGGAAATCAACCACCTTAACGAACACATCAAACAACACAAAAAAGACCACGCTACTTACCGTGGATTGATGAAGAAAATCGGTCGCCGTCGTAACTTGCTTGCATACTTGCGTAAAAACGACGTTAACCGTTACCGTGAGTTGATCAACTCTCTAGGACTTCGTCGCTAATCTGCTTTATTTTCCACTTACATTGCGTTGTCACCTTACCTCGATATACTCAAGTATAATCTTCGGTTACGATTCCTAGCACTGTAAGGTAAAATAAACCAGAATGATCTCCCTTCGGGGAGATTTTTTGTTTTACTAACATTTTTGTACAATCTTCGGCTTGCCGCCTAGTCTATAAACGTTTGATCCAGCAAGAATCATGATGCTAAGGGCGTAAGAAATCCGTATGAAAATAGGGAAACGACACCGTGTTCGATGAACACAAGGAGTTTCATCTTTTTCACTAGGATTTTAGCCCGAGCTCAAATCAGCTCTCTGACCTCAGGGAGCTTTTTTTATTTTTGTCACCTACCTCGATATACTCAAGTATAATCTTAGGTTACGGTTCCTAGTACTGTAAGGTAAAATAAACCAGAATGATCTCCCTTCGGGGAGTTTTTTTGTTCACTAGGATTTTAGCCCGAGCTCAATCAGCTATCTAGTTTTAACAGTCTTTTTAGCTGTATCTTTCTAGTCTTGTCCCTACTTTAGAAATGTGGTATACTATTTATGAAAATTGTCTAAATTTTTAATTTTATTAAGGGAGAGTTTTATGATTTCCAAATCTTCTGGAAGCCATCAAAACCTGCGGTATGTTTTTCTCCTATCTCTGTTGCTGGGAGCTTTGGGAGTTTCTCTATTTTTGGCTGTTTCTATGGGTTCAGTTCAAATTAGCTTGAGTGATACTTATCGGATTATTTTGAGTAAGATGGGGGCTCCTCTGGATATAGGAGACCTTTCGAAGTCTACACTTGCTATTGTTTGGAATATGAGATTACCACGGGTTTTTCTTGGTTTGATAGTTGGTGCTGGCCTTTCCATGTGTGGTAGCGTTATGCAGTCAACAGTCAATAATCCAATCGCAGAACCTTATGTGTTAGGAATTTCAGCTGGGGCAACCTTTGGTGCGACTTTGAGCATCATTCTCGGGTTTAAGGTCATGATTGGTCTTGGCTCTTTCCTTGGAGCGCTTGTGGCAACAATTGCAGTTCTACTCATTGCATCCATGCAGGGCAGAATGACAACTTCAAGCCTGATTTTATCCGGGACAGTAGTGAATGCACTATTTTTGGCTTTTTCAAACTTTATTATCTCAATTGGCGCTAATGCTGATAGTGTCATGACCATCAAGTTTTGGACCATGGGTTCTTTAGCGGGGACTTCCTGGGCTCACTTAACCTTGCCAACTATAATCGTGGGAATTGCTTTTTTATTTTTCTCTACCCAATATCGTGTTTTTAATGCCATGATGATGGGTGATGAGGCGGCTTTGACCTTAGGGATTCCCCTACGTTTTTACTGGTATCTTTATGTGACGATTGTGGCTGTAATGACAGCAATCTTGGTATCGACCTGTGGGATTATTGGTTTTGTTGGTCTCATCACACCTCATTTGGCACGAAGTTTGGTTGGTACTAATTACAGAAGACTTTTTCCGATCGCTACTTTGCTCGGCGCCCTCTTTGTTATCTGGGCAGATGTCCTTGCTCGTGTCTTGATTCAAAATGCTGAGCTGCCGATTGGGATTTTCACGGCTCTAGTAGGTGCTCCTTTCTTTATTTACATGGTTGGAAGTAGACGAGGGGAGGTGAAAGTCTGATATGGACTTAATGTGCCAGGATATTCACTTTGGAATAGGAGAGAAAAAAATTCTCAAAGGAGTGTCGCTCAAACTGGAGGGCAAGCAATTTCATACCATTTTGGGACCCAATGGAAGTGGGAAAACTAGCTTGCTGAAACTCCTCTATCGACAGGAAAAACCTGATCAAGGTTTGATTTCTCTAAATGGGAAACCGATAGAACAAATGAGCGTCAAGGAAACGGCAAAACAGATGGCAGTCGTCACGCAGTTTAATCAGTTACAATTTGATTGTAGGGTTGAGGAAATCGTCATGCTGGGCAGAACACCCCATCTCTCTTTCTTACAAAAGGAAAAAGAAAAAGACTTTACCTTGGTTGAGGATGCTCTGGTCAAGGTAGATATGTTCGAAAAGAGAAATCGACTCTACTCTTCTCTGTCAGGAGGAGAGAAGCAGCGGGTTTTATTGGCACGAGCCTTGGCCCAAGAACCGACTCTCCTGCTCTTAGACGAACCGACCAATCATTTGGATATCAAGTACCAACTAGACTTGTTAACCATTGTCAAACATCTCCATATCAATGTGCTAGCAGTGTTGCATGATATTCAGCTAGCTTGTCGCTATTCAGACTATCTCTATCTGATGAAAGAAGGAGAGATTGTTTACCAAGGGACTCCAAAAGAGACCATCACTCCTGAGTCTTTGCAGGCTGTCTATGGTGTCCAAAGTAAGGTTACTTGGACAGAAGATCAGCAAGCCATGATTCACTATTTATAAAAAATGAAAAGGAAAACAAAACATGAAAAAATCAATCGGTATTTTGCTCCTAACAGTAGCTACCTTAACTTTGGCAGCTTGTGGCAATAGTTCAACAGAAAAAGCTACCACACAATCAAGCGCAGAGACAAGTCAAAAATCTACTACAGAAACCAACTATCCTGTAACCATCAAAACTTATGATGCCAAAGGAAACGAAGTCGAACAAGTCTTTGAAAGGGCACCTGAAAAGGTTATTACCAACAATCTTTCAACAACTGAAATCCTACTCGAACTTGGTTTGAAGGATAAAATTGCCGGCATGCTCAATCCTGATAATGCCGTAACTGGTAAATACAAGGAAGCAATTGAAGCCATCCCTCATATTGGGGATAAAAAATCAGTCTCACAAGAAACGGTTCTTTCTTATGAACCAGATGCTTTGATGGGACGTAATATGATGTTCTCTGAAAAGTCAATGGGAACTATCAGCGCTTGGAATGAAAATAAAATCCCTGTTTATACGCAAAAAGCCTCACTTTCAAATATCCAACAGGATTTGGGAAATATCGTAGAAGATGTGAAGAATCTTGGTACCATTTTCAATGTCCAAGACAAGGCTAATCAATACGCAGAGCAATTGCAAGCTAAAATCGATGCGGTTAAAAAAGCTAACCCAGAAACACAGGGTGAAAAGAAAAAGGCTTTGATTATGGTAGCCTACAATGACGAAACTTTTGGTGCTTACAAGTCAGCCCTTCAAGAAAGTTTGCTCAACCAACTTGGTTACACAAATGTCGCAACAGGAACATCTGGCTTGACCTTGGAAAATCTAGTATCAATGGATCCAGAGTTGATTATCTATGTAACCAGCGACCGCAATCAAAAGTTGGATGAAAAAGCAGTGGATTTGATGAAGGCAAATGCTGTTTTGGAAAAGGTACCAGCAATCAAGAATCAAAAAATCATGACCATCTCTTACGATGAGTTGATGGACTACGGTCCTGCAGTGATTGATTCACTTGAAAAAATCAATGACTTTATCAAGAAATAAGGAGTTTAACTGGGAAGGGATTCGTGTTAGAGTCAGTCTTCCTTCAAACTATGACTCTAAACAAGCCTATCCAGTTGTGCTCTTAAACGATGGGGAACTGGATTATTTATCAGACCTGTCCCAATCTGTGATTTTAGTGGGTTTGGTTCCAGAAAACCGTCTGGATGACTTTACACCTTGGAAAGCTAGTTCTTTGAAAGAAGGGGCTCCAGATTTTGGTGGAAAGGTAGATGCCTACAATCAAAAGGTCTTTCAAGGGATTCTAACAACTCTAAAAAAATCCTACTTGATTGATGAAAGTAGGATTGCTTATGGTGGCTATTCACTGGGCGGTCTTGCTGCTGTTTATAGTCTCTATAGCAATCATCTACCTATGACCTGTATTTTCTCTATCTGTGGTTCCTTCTGGTATCCAGACTTTATAGACTTTTGCAGGGAACATGACTTGATACAGAGCCAAAGCCTGATTTATCTACAAAATGGTCAGACAGAAGGTGCCAATCATTCCAACCGTTTGTCTAAGGCTCCTATTTATGCCAGAGATCTACATGATCTGATTTCAGAGAATGTGCCTTCGACTTATTGCACATTTGATGCTTATGGGCATCATGAAGCTCTCGACCAACGCTATCATCATTTTTGTGATTGGCTGAGAGAAGAGTGGAAGCTTACGTAAAAATCTAATACTCTTTGTTTAGGATGGACAGAGAGTATTTTTCTTGTCATTATTCGGGTATATTTTGAAATTTCCACGTGATTATCCAAAACGAAAGTTTAACTGTAATGCATCAAAATGTGGTATAATGAGTAAATAGATAGAATCGAGGATATTATGTCATTTACGAAATTTAAGTTTAAAAAATATATAGAAGAAGCCTTGGAGGAGTTGAAGTTTACCACTCCAACAGAGGTGCAAGATAAGTTGATTCCTATTGTCTTGGCAGGTCGTGACTTGGTTGGTGAATCAAAAACAGGTTCAGGGAAAACTCATACCTTCTTGCTTCCAATTTTCCAACAGTTGGATGAAGAGAGCGATAGCGTGCAGGCAGTTATCACAGCTCCGAGTCGTGAGTTAGCAACACAGATTTATCAAGCTGCTCGTCAGATTGCAGGACACTCAGAAGTAGAGATTCGTGTCGTTAACTATGTGGGTGGTACGGACAAGGCCCGTCAGATTGAAAAATTGGCAAGTAATCAGCCCCATATTGTTATCGGAACACCAGGTCGTATCTATGATTTGGTAAAATCAGGCGATTTAGCTATCCACAAGTCTAAGACCTTTGTAGTCGATGAAGCTGATATGACCTTGGATATGGGATTCCTAGAGACGGTTGATAAGATTGCAGGAAGTCTTCCGAAAGACTTACAGTTTATGGTCTTTTCAGCGACTATCCCACAAAAACTGCAACCATTCTTGAAAAAATACTTGTCTAATCCAGTTATGGAAAAAATCAAGACCAAAACAGTTATCTCAGATACCATTGATAACTGGTTGATTTCGACTAAAGGTCGTGATAAGAATGCCCAGATTTATGAATTGACTCAAGTCATGCAACCATACTTAGCTATGATTTTTGTCAATACTAAAACGCGGGCTGATGAATTGCATACATACTTAACAGCCCAAGGCTTGAAGGTTGCTAAGATTCATGGGGATATTGCTCCTCGTGAACGTAAACGGATCATGAATCAGGTCAAAAATCTTGATTTTGAGTATATCGTAGCAACTGACCTGGCTGCGCGTGGGATTGACATCGAAGGTGTCAGTCACGTTATTAATGATGCTATTCCACAAGACTTGTCCTTCTTTGTCCACCGTGTCGGACGAACTGGACGTAATGGCTTACCAGGAACAGCCATTACACTTTACCAGCCTAGTGATGACTCAGATATTCGTGAGTTGGAAAAACTAGGAATTAAGTTTACTCCTAAGATGGTTAAAGACGGAGAGTTCCAAGATACTTATGACCGTGACCGCCGTGCTAATCGTGAGAAGAAACAGGAAAAACTGGACATCGAAATGATTGGCTTGGTTAAAAAGAAAAAGAAAAAAGTCAAACCAGGTTATAAGAAAAAAATCCAGTGGGCCGTCGATGAAAAACGCCGTAAAACCAAGCGAGCAGAAGGTCGTGCTCGCGGACGTGCAGAGCGAAAAGCCAAGCGCCAGACATTTTAAGAATAAAACAGTAGAACCGAGTCGGTTTTACTGTTTTTTTATAGTTCTACACTGGGATTGGTGAAATAAATGTTATTGTTTATTTGATATATGTGTGTACTGGTCTCGCTCCTCTCTTTCATATATCGATCATCGGCTCAGAGGTGACTACTGGAAAAATTGTTTTAACCATCTTAGGTATAGTCTACGCTATTTTTTTAACGATTGCTAGAATTTATCGAAAGTTTTTCTGGTAAGAATCATATTGAAATGTTAAAATCCCATCAGAAATTTGAACTGCACCTCAAAAGTTAGACAGAAAAAATCTAACTTTTGGGGTGTTTTATTATGAAATTGAATTATGAAGATAAAGTTCAGATTTATGAACTAAGAAAGCAAGGACAAAGCTTCAAACAGCTTTTGAAAAGATTTGGTGTGGATGTTTCTGGTCTAAAGTACATGATGAAATTAATTGACCGTTATGGCATAGATATCGTCAAGAAAGGGATGAATCGTTATTATTCTCCAGAACTAAAACAACAAACGAATTAAAGTCAAACTAAAACTATTTTTCATCAAATACCTTAATATACTTGACAAATGGTAGAAA
>NZ_JVKV01000058.1 GCF_001072375.1 Streptococcus pseudopneumoniae | reverse complement strand
AGGCGACGCTGACGTGGTTTGAAGAGATTTTCGAAGAGTATTAACTAGGAGAAGTTATGCGTATTGTTTATCTGACTATTGGATTTTTGTCATTAGCTTTGGCTATTGTTGGAGTTGTCTTGCCCTTGTTGCCCACGACTCCTTTTCTTTTGTTGTCTATTGCTTGTTTTTCGAGAAGTTCCAAGCGTTTTGAAGATTGGCTCTATCATACCAAACTTTATCAGACTTACGTGGCGGACTTTCGTGAGACCAAGTCTATTGCGCGTGAACGTAAGAAAAAAATTATTGTATCGATTTATATCTTGATGGGAATTTCCATTTATTTTGCGCCTCTTTTACCAGTCAAAATTGGTTTGGGATGTTTAACCATCTTTATTACCTACTATCTTTTTAAGGTGATTCCTGATAAAGAATAGCTTTAATAAGTAACGATTTTCCTTGATAAAAACAAAAACATATTCGAAATAATATGATATAATAAATTTAAACTAATCTTCAAGGAGAATCAAATGATTTACGAATTTTGTGCTGAAAATGTAACCTTGCTTGAAAAAGCTATGCAGGCAGGAGCTCGTCGCATCGAGCTTTGTGACAATCTAGCAGTTGGTGGAACAACTCCAAGCTACGGAGTGACTAAGGCAGCTGTGGAACTGGCTACCGACTACGATACGACCATTATGACTATGATTCGACCACGTGGTGGTGACTTTGTTTACAATGACCTCGAGATTGCTATTATGCTCGAGGATATTCGACTAACTGCTCAGGCAGGTAGCCAAGGTGTCGTCTTTGGTGCCTTAACAGCTGATCAGAAGTTGGACAAGGCCAATCTTGAAAAATTAATTGCTGCATCTAAAGGTATGGAAATTGTTTTCCATATGGCATTTGATGAATTGAGTGAACAGGAGCAGTTAGAAGCTATTGATTGGCTCAGCCAAGCTGGAGTGACACGCATTCTGACTCGTGCTGGTGTATCTGGCGACTCGTTAGAGAAACGCTTTGCTCATTATCATAGAATTCTAGAACACGCTGCAGGAAAAATTGAAATTTTACCTGGTGGAGGGATTGACATGGACAACCGTCAAACCTTTATTGACCAACTGGGTGTGACACAATTACATGGAACTAAGGTCGTCTTTTAAAAAATAGAAAGGAACTGCTAGCTTTTGGTAGCAGTTTTCGCTTATGCTTGAAATTTTTAAAGCTTATCAGTTTAATAGTAAAAAGGCTAAAGAGTATGGATTTGTAGAAAATCAAGGCGTATGGAACCATAGTTCGACTATCTTGCACGGAGATTTTCTCATGATGGTTACAGTTGAGGATGGAGACTTAAGTTTTCAAGTTTATGACCAAGAAACTGGCGATCTTTATCCTCAAGTTCATATGGAAAGTATGAGAGGTACGTTTGTTGGAACTGTTCGAGAGGCTTGTTTAGAAGTTCTTTATGACATTCGAAAGGCCTGTTTTGAGGTGAAGGAATTTATCTATCCTCAGACCAAGAGAATCATGTCACTTGTTCAAGAAAAGTATGAAAATCAATTAGAATACTTATGGGAGAAATCTCCTGATACTGCGATTCTACGCCATGAGAATAATCAGAAGTGGTATGTTGTTTTGATGAGAATCTCTTGGGATAAGCTTGAAAAGGGCAGAGAAGGAACAGTGGAAGCAGTCAATCTCAAACAGGATCAAGTATCTGATTTGTTGGTAAAAAAAGGAATTTATCCAGCCTTTCATATGAACAAGCACTACTGGATAAGTGTGCCACTTGATGATAGTTTATCAGATGAAGAGCTTCTTGAATTAATCGAAAAAAGTTGGAATTTGACTTTGAAAAAATAACTAGATTTACTTGATTTTTCAAATACTTTCAATTAGCAAAATATTCTTTACTGAAGAAATTTTCAGAAAATATTGGATTTTTTCTTGACATGTGTTTTTTCCTATGCTAAAATACTAAACAAGATATCAAACGAAGGAGAAAGTCAAACATGAAAACAGCTAAGTTTAATCAATTTGCTTTGTTGTTGAGATACTCGGGCTAGTGCAAAAGCATTAGTCCTGTTTGGCTTACCAAGCGGGAGTAAATCAACATCTCGCTTGGAACTCCGAGCGAGATGTTTTTTTAAAACCGAATTTAGAAAAGGGGAAATCTTATGAGAACAGTTGAATTTCTAGATACTAGCCTTCGAGATGGTGAGCAGACACCAGGTGTTAATTTTTCGATCAAGGAAAAGATTGCCATTGCAAGACAACTGGAAAAATGGGGAATTTCGGCAATTGAAGCTGGTTTTCCAGCAGCTAGTCCAGACTCATTTACTGCAGTTCGGGAAATCGCAAAAGTCTTGAAGAAAACAGCGGTGACTGGTTTAGCTCGCTCTGTTAAATCAGACATTGACGCTTGTTATGAAGCACTGAAGGATGCTAAGTATCCACAAATCCATGTTTTTATCGCTACTAGTCCTATTCATCGTGAATTTAAGTTGAATAAAAGCAAAGAGGAAATATTGGAAGCTATTAAAGAGCATGTTTCCTATGCACGTAGTAAATTTGAAGTGGTAGAATTCTCTCCTGAAGATGCGACTAGAACTGAGCTGGATTTCCTCTTACAAGTCGTTCAAACAGCGGTAGACGCAGGTGCGACTTATATCAATATTCCTGACACGGTTGGTTTTACCACACCAGAGGAATATGGGAATATCTTCAAGTATCTGATTGACAATGTTAAAACCGACCGTCGGATTATCTATTCGCCTCACTGTCACGATGACCTTGGAATGGCAGTTGCCAATAGCCTTGCTGCTGTTAAGAATGGTGCGGGGCGTGTTGAAGGAACTATTAACGGTATTGGAGAACGAGCTGGGAATGCTGCTTTAGAAGAAATAGCGGTGGCCCTCAATATTCGCCAAGATTATTACCACGCAGAGACAAGTATTGTCCTAAACGAAACGATTAATACGTCTGAAATGGTTTCTCGTTTCTCAGGAATTCCAGTTCCAAAAAATAAGGCGGTTGTTGGAGGAAATGCCTTCTCTCACGAATCAGGTATTCACCAAGATGGTGTTCTTAAAAATCCTCTCACTTATGAAATCATTACACCTGAATTGGTTGGTGCCAAGAGTAATAGTCTTCCACTCGGTAAATTGTCTGGTCGCCATGCTTTTGTTGAGAAACTAAGAGATTTGGCTCTAGACTATACAGACGAAGATATCAAGCCACTCTTTACTAAGTTCAAGGCCTTGGCAGATAAGAAGCAAGAAATCACAGATGCTGATATTCGAGCTCTGGTAGCTGGTACCATGGTTGAAAATCCAGAAGGCTTCCACTTTGATGACTTGCAACTTCAAACCCATTCTGAAAATGACATTGAAGCGACAGTTAGATTAGCTAATTTTGATGGTGAGAAAGTTGAATTTAATGCAACAGGTCAGGGTTCTGTTGAAGCTATTTTCAATGCTATTGATAAATTCTTTAATCAATCTGTTCGCTTGGTATCCTATACGATTGATGCGGTAACTGATGGGATTGATGCCCAGGCACGTGTATTGGTAACTGTTGAAAACAGAGATACAGAGACTATCTTTAACGCAGCTGGACTTGATTTCGATGTGTTGAAGGCTTCGACTATTGCCTACATTAATGCCAATACCTTTGTTCAAAAAGAGAATGCTGGTGAGATGGGAACAACAGTTTCCTATCGCGACATGCCTACCGTATAAAGGAGAAAGCTATGACAAGAAAAATAGTTGCCCTAGCAGGTGATGGTATAGGCCCAGAAATCATGGAAGCTGGTTTAGAAGTTTTGGAGGCTCTAGCTGAAAAAACAGGTTTTGACTATGAGATTGACAGACGACCTTTTGGAGGGGCGGGTATTGATGCTGCAGGACATCCCTTGCCAGACGAAACGCTCAAGGCTTCTAGAGAAGCGGATGCTATTCTACTCGCTGCAATCGGTAGTCCTCAGTATGACGATGCTCCAGTTCGACCTGAACAAGGGCTTCTGGCCCTTCGAAAGGAACTCAATCTCTATGCCAATATTCGTCCGGTTAAAATCTTTGAGAGTCTCAAGCACTTATCACCTCTGAAGCCAGAACGAATAACTGGTGTTGACTTTGTAGTAGTACGTGAGTTGACAGGTGGGATTTACTTTGGAGATCATATCCTTGAAGAGAAATCGGCACGTGATATCAATGAATACAGCTATGAAGAAGTAGAGAGGATTATACGTAAGGCTTTTGAAATGGCAAGAAGTCGGAGAAAAATTCTTACCAGTATTGATAAGCAAAATGTTTTGGCAACATCAAAACTATGGCGGAGAGTTGCTGATGAAGTCGCAAAAGATTTTCCGGATGTAACCTTGGAACACCAGTTGGTCGACTCAGCTGCCATGCTCATGATTACAAATCCAGCCAAGTTCGATGTTATCGTGACAGAGAATCTTTTCGGAGATATCTTATCTGATGAATCAAGCGTTCTATCTGGTACACTTGGAGTTATGCCATCGGCTAGTCACTCTGAAGATGGTCCGAGTCTCTATGAACCCATTCATGGTTCGGCGCCTGATATTGCAGGTCAAGGCATTGCCAATCCTATTTCCATGATTTTGTCAGTTGCCATGATGCTAAGAGAAAGCTTTGGACGTTATGAGGATGCGGAGCGTATCGAGCGTGCTGTAGAAGAAACTTTAGTTGCTGGCATTTTAACGAGAGATATAGGAGGACAGGCTTCGACTAGGGAAATGACAGAAGCCATTATCGCAAGACTATGAAACTAAACGAAGGAATTACTTTTGCCCTCCTGATTTGGAATCTCATCATTTTCTTGATATATGGCATTGACAAATTCAAGGCAAGAAGAGGTGCTTGGCGAATACCTGAAAAATATTTACTATCATTTGCATTTTTTTGTGGTGGTTTTGGTGCCTGGTTGGCAGGACTCACTTTTCATCACAAGACTAGAAAATGGTACTTTAAAACAGTTTGGTTCCTAGGAATAGTAACTACACTAGTAGCTTTGTATTTTGTATGGAGGTAATGAATGGCAGGAAAATCGATTTTTGATAAATTATGGGACCTCCATGTGATCACAGGAGAAGAGGGACAACCTCAGCTTATGTATGTGGATCAACACTATATTCACGAGGTGACCAGTCCTCAGGCTTTTCAAGGATTGCGAGACGCAGGACGCAGATTGAGACGACCAGACTTGACATTTGGGACCTTTGACCACAATGTACCGACAGTTAATATCTACGATATTCGAGATGTGATATCCAAGGCTCAAATTGATAAGTTGGCAGAAAATGTTGAGGAATTCGGGATTGAACATGCGGCCCATGGTTCTGAAAAACAGGGCATTGTTCACATGGTTGGTCCAGAAACAGGACGAACACAACCAGGAAAATTCATCGTCTGTGGTGATAGCCATACAGCAACCCATGGAGCTTTTGGAGCGATTGCATTTGGAATTGGAACCAGTGAGGTCGAGCACGTCTTTGCAACTCAAACCATTTGGCAGGTCAAACCCAAGAAAATGCTGGTAGAATTCACTGGAGTTCCTCAAAAGGGAGTTTATTCCAAGGATTTCATTCTAGCCTTGATTGCCAAATACGGTGTTGCTTGTGGTGTTGGCTACGTGGTTGAGTATCGTGGTCAAGCGATTGATGCACTCAGTATGGAAGAGAGAATGACTATCTGCAATATGTCCATTGAATTTGGCTCTAAGATGGGAATCATGAATCCAGATCAGACAACATATGACTATCTAAAGGGACGTGAGTGTGTTCCAAAGGATTTTGATGCAGCAGTTGCTGACTGGAAAAGACTGGTTAGTGATGACGATGCCGTTTATGACAAGGTTATCCGTATGGATGTTTCAGAATTGGCTCCTATGGTGACTTGGGGCACCAATCCAGCTATGGGTGTTGACTTTGATAGTAGCTTCCCAGAAATAAAGGATATGAACGATGAACGTGCTTATCATTACATGGATTTACAACCTGGTCAGAAACCAGCAGATATCGAACTAGGCTATATCTTTATTGGTTCTTGTACCAATGCTAGACTTAGCGATTTGCAACTTGCTGCGCGATTTGTCAAAGGAAAGAAAATTGCTCCTAACTTAACGGCTATCGTGGTTCCGGGCTCTCGTCCTGTCAAACGAGCTGCTGAGAAGTTGGGCTTGGACAAGGTCTTTCTAGATGCTGGCTTTGAATGGAGAGACCCAGGTTGCTCCATGTGCCTAGGGATGAATC
>NZ_JVKV01000057.1 GCF_001072375.1 Streptococcus pseudopneumoniae | reverse complement strand
GTGAGGTGAACTAGTATGTTTCGATTAACCAATAAGTTGGCCATATCCAACTTAATCAAAAACCGCAAACTCTATTATCCCTTTGCTTTGTCTGTCATTTTGGCAGTCACTATCAGCTATCTCTTTTATTCCGTAGCCTTTAATCCTAAAATTGGTGATTTGCGTGGTGCATCCGCTATTCAATTTACCCTACAACTAGGGCTTGTCGTAGTGACACTCGCATCTGCCATTATCGTACTTTATGCCAACAGTTTTGTCATGAAAAATCGCTCAAAAGAACTGGGTGTCTATGGTATGTTGGGACTAGAAAAGCGCCATTTAATTGGTATGACCTTCAAGGAGCTCCTGATATTTGGTTTAGTAACAGTGACTTCTGGGATTGGGATTGGTGCCCTCTTTGACAATCTCATCTTTGCTATATTGCTTAAACTTGCAAAGATGAAGGTAGAGCTAGTCGCAACCTTTCAATGGTCCGTAGCCCTTTCAATTCTTCTAGTATTTGGTCTTATCTTTTTAGTCCTTGTGTTTCTAAATACCCTACGTATCATCCGTATGGATGCTCTGCAACTATCTCGTGAAAAAGTAAAAGGGGAGAAGAAGGGACGTTTCTTAGTCCTTCAAACTTTACTAGGGCTAATTGCACTAGGTAGTGGCTACTATCTAGCACAAAGCGTAAAAGATCCAGTTTCAGCGACTGTTACTTTCTTTATAGCCGTCCTGTTGGTAATTGTTGCGACCTACCTCTTATTCAATGCGGGTATTACAGTTTTCTTACACTTACTCAAGAAAAACAAGCGTTATTACTACCAACCAAATAACCTCATCTCTGTTTCTAACCTTATCTTCCGTATGAAGAAAAACGCTGTCGGTTTAGCAACCATTGCCATCCTCTCCACCATGGTTTTGGTTACTATGTCAGCAGCAACCAGTATCTACAACGGTTCTGAAAATATAAAAAATATCATGTATCCTCATGATTTCGATGTTAAGGCTAAGGGAAATAATATTGAAGTTGAGAATTTAGACCAACTATTGACTCAATATGCCAGTGAAAAGAACTTGACGATTAGCAATAAAGACGTTCTTAGCTATGCTAGCTTTGGCCTTTCTAGTCAAGATGGAACTAAATTAACCATCATGACTAAAGAACAAATCACGGAATTACCTAAGACAGTTTTTCTAGTATTTGATCAAAAAGACTATGAAAAAATGACTGGACAAAAGCTAAATCTTACTGGTAATGAAGTAGGTCTTTGGGCTAAAAATAACCAACTAAAAGGTCAGAAATCATTTAGTCTTAACAGTCAGGAGTATAGTATCAAGCAAGAAATCCAGCAAGATTTTTTAGCTAACCATGTTTCCAATCTCTATATCCTTTTAGTTTCAGATTTTAACTACCTAGTTGTACCAGATCTTCAAAGCTTTTTGGATCAGTACCAAGATTCTGCTGTCTACACTCAGTTCTACGGTGGTATGGATGTCACCGCAAGTCTAGAGGAACAATTAAAGCTATCTGATGATTTTGATGCGTATGTAAATAATTTTAGCCATAATCTCAAGAGTGAAGATGCTATGGTTTACGGGGGTAATGGTTCAAGTGATGCAATTGCCCAAATGAATGCTCTCTATGGAGGTGTCCTCTTTATTGGTATTTTCCTCTCTATCATCTTTATGATAGGTACTGTACTGCTTATCTACTATAAACAAATCTCAGAAGGTTATGAAGACCGTGAACGCTTTGTCATCCTGCAAAAGGTTGGTTTGGATCAAAAACAAATCAAGCAAACCATTAACAAGCAGATCTTGACTGTCTTCTTCCTCCCTGTAATCTTTGCCTTCCTTCATCTAGCATTTGCATATCGTATGTTAAGCTTGATCCTCAAGGTCATTGGTGTAGTAGATACAGCTATGATGTTAAGCGTAACTCTTACCATTTGTGGTATCTTTGCTTTAGTCTATGTACTAATCTTTATAATTACTTCAAGAAGTTATCGTAGAATTGTTCAAATATAATAAAAAATATTTGTCAAGGAGTCTTAGTATTAACCCCAACGAATATTTGGGGAACGTTAAAGTTCACGATAAAAAGATTATAGATAGACATTTCAAGAAAAAATCTTGAAACAATTTTCGCTTAAATGCATATTGAGATTATTATAGATTTTAAAAATAATTTATGAAAACAAGAGAGCCGATTATAAGTTAGGGTCTTTTGTAATATGGTAAATGCTTATGAAATTAAAATTATGTACTATTGGATTTTTCTTTTGTTTGATCGCTGCAATTGGTCTGGTCACTATCAGCGATACCGAAACTCCCATACCTTTACCAATTGATGGTGCTTTTTCTATTCAAGGAAAAAGCAATCTTTCAAATAACGAAATATACGAAATGCTTCGTGACTTATCAAAAACGGAAAAAGTTACCATTTACAAACCAATCGTTCAGAGTTCTGGTCAGTTGAAGTATGTAAATTTTGATGATGTAAATAATGAACAATTAAAGTCAGCACCAATAATAGGGATGTATTACACCCTTGGGAAAATGGATATAGATAGTTTGAAACCACTTACGATGACGGGGTTGCAAACAGTATATATGGCTTATCCTTGGTATATAGGAGGAATCTTACAATTTACTGGAACTTTAAGAATACTGTTAATGAGCTCCATTTACTTAACTTTATTAGTTGTGTTATTTGTTGTTAGAACGAAGCAGATTAAAGAAGGAGTGATACGACGTTCTTTGGGCTTGCCTGTATACGATCTAAGAAGAGAGTATGGCATTTCTCTTATTTTTGAACTGATTATGATGGCTTTATTGATGATTTCTTACAGTTCTTTTTTGGGAAATGGTTTCTTCACCTATAGTTCTAAGTTATTTTTCTCTCTTCTTTTAACGAATTTTATACTATTTCAAATCATTGATCTCATCACCTTTGTTTTATTTTGGTTGACGATTCAGGTTGAAAAGCCCATTGAAATTATCAAAAACAAGGCGAAAAACAAGCTTATTTTTATCGTATGGCTTGCTATTATTTCGATTATCATCCTTATCTCAGGAATTTTTTTACAAGAAACAAAGAGTAGTCAATCCAGTATTAACATCCAGATACAGAATTTAGTACCATGGGACACAGTAAAAGACTGGAGAAGGATTGAGTTCCTTGGAATTGAAAATAACTCTGCCAAAACTGGAGAAGTTAATGATTCGGATGGTAAGTATCTACAGATAGCTGCTTCCTTAAAAAACTTAGATTATTTATATATAGAACGATCCTCGGCCTATGTACCAGATCTTATGAAAACATCTCATGTTTTAGAAGACTTTTCTAAACAATTAGAAAACGATGGAATAACGAATCCAGAAATAAATAAGGACCTGATTTATATCAATCAAACAGGTGCTAACCTACAAAATAAAGTGAATGGAACAAACTATCATCTTTTAGATAATAAGATAGCAACCATCTATATTCCTGAGAAATGGAAAGAAAACCAGAAATCTATTGAAAATACAGTTGTAGCAGAACAATTTATTGGAACAAACTATACAAAAGAAGAGCTTGCAGTACAAATAATTCCTGATGGGGAAAAAATTTTTTATTTCAATGAGGATGCTGATATCGATCATAAAAATAAAGATATTTTACCAATGGCAAGTCTAGCAGATAGTAAAGATAACATTGTTGTTGTGTTAGATACGGACAAAATGATTGAAAACAACCAGTTTTCTTTAGCTAGTAATATAACACATAAGTCTCTTTTTAGTCCTGAAGCGGTAAAGAAAATAAATGAGATGGCTAGCCAGTTGAATGTTTCAATGAATCCAGTAGATGTTTACCAAATTGTGAAATTAAAGATCCAGTCCTTAGAGCACCAAATTCTACTGTCACAAATCTTGCAGAAGATAATTTACAGTATTGTCTTTATACTCATTTATCAATATGTCCAACTTTATATTGCCCTAAAACAGAATGAATATGTGAAGAAAATCATTTTGGGTCTGTCAAAAACATATATAGCAATTTCAAGTCTCAAGTATTTTATGATGACTATTACAATGGTTATCCTATTTACATTTCTTATGACAGGTCAAATAGAGTTGCTATATATTGGTCTTGCTTCTCTGCTGGTTTTGATGTTGTCAATAATCATGAGTTTTAGAAAATTATCTGAAAGCTATACTAAAATTTTAAAAGGAGATGAAACATGACAATTGACCTTTTGAACGTTTCAAAAAGTTTCGGCTCAAAGAAGATCTTTACAGACTTAAATTTAAGATTTGAATCTGGAAAAAGTTATGCATTGATTGGAGGTTCCGGATCTGGTAAAAGCACCCTTCTTAATATTATAGGAAGATTAGAAAAAATTGATAGTGGGAATGTTTTAGTTGATAAACAGGATATTTGGAAGATAAAAGAAAGAACTTTTTTTAAAAATACTGTTGGATATGTATTTCAAAATTATTCTTTAATCGAAAACAAAACAGTATATGATAATCTGAAACTTATCACTAAAGACAAAAAAACAATAACTGATGTACTTGAAAAAGTAGGACTGTCGAGCGACCATTTACATCAAAAAATATATGAATTGTCTGGAGGGCAGGCTCAACGTGTAGCTATTGCCAGAATGTTAATGAAACCACGTAAAATTATCTTAGCAGATGAACCCACAGGAGCTTTAGATGGTGAGATTGGAAAAGAAATCATTCGTTTATTATTAAATGAAAGAGATGAAGACAAATATGTTATTATAGCGACGCATGATCCAGCTGTCTATAACAAAGTTGATGTGATCATTGATATGAAAGATATAGGGGATAATGTATGAAAAAGATAATTTATATTGCTTTGATCTTTGTAGCTGGGTTACTTGCCTTCTTCTTTTTTAGAAAACAAATGATCTCAAAAGAGAATACCAATAAACCAACGTTGGAGTTAACAGTTTTTACGGTTTCTTCTAGTGATACAGAAAAATGGAATAAAGTGAAACAAGTAGAAACGGAAGAAGCTACATACATCATAACTGTGAAAGAAGTAGTGTCTTCAGAAGAAGTATTTTCAAACATCATTGCAAATGGTGCTGCTTCTGGGTTCGGAGTTCGTGAAGAAGAGGTGAAGCAATTTAATAATAATTTAGGAGACACTATTGAGGACTCTAAGCATAATAAACTCATTGGAATAGAATTTTTTACTTTTTCTAATGCTGACGAGGGATTTGTAGTAGCAAATTTTGACTACGGTAATGAAGAGTTGAATTCTCAGAAAAAAGATATAAAAGTGGTATATAAAAAAATATATGAATCTTTTAAAGAAAAAAGTAAGTGATTGCGATTTATTTGCCTGTTTTGATAGAAAAAAGTCAATTTTTAATTCTAATATCTTATCTTGATAATCGCGCTTTTTAGTTGATAAAACTTACAAATAGTCCTGAAGAAGACAATGACATTCAGTTTACTTATATGTATCATGTGCATACAAAGTTAGGTCCATCCCATCATCAATTTATGTTTATCAATAATTGAGCAGTTGTTGCATCATTTAATATTTCAGAGGTTCAGTACCAGTATTTTATGAAAGAATCACTTTCTCATGTCATGGTTTATAATTAATACTCTTCGAAAATCAAATTCAAACTGCATTAGCGTCGCCTTGATGTACTCAAGTACAGCCTGTGGCTAGTTTGCTCTTTGATTTTCATTGAGTATTAGAGGCAAATAAGCCATTTAAACAGAGTTAGGATTCACCTTCACGACTATAAATCTAGCAAAATTGGCCAGTAGTTTAGACTCTAAAAGGTCTACTATTCAAAAACCACACAGTATTTCTTTCGGCTTGATGCTATTCAAGCTTGAAATCACTGTGTGGTTTTATTTTTAAGCTAGTTTTTCTCAGCATTATTTTTTATCTTAAATACTAAACAACTGTCCAAATAGATAAGTGACACCCATGGTCAAAAGGCCGATACAAAGGTTACGAATCATGGCTGTTTTGGTTGGTGCTTTTCCAAGTTTGGCACTTGTATATCCAGTGACTAGAAGTGAAATTGCTACAATCATAACAGTAGCAGGGATTCGATAGTCACTTGGGAAGATGGTTATTGAAAGCATTGGCGGGAGACTTCCGAGGACAAAGGCAATAAAGCTAGATGCTGCAGCATGCCAAGGATTGGTAAATTCTTCATACTCGATACCGTATTTTTCTTCAACCAAAGCTTTAAGTGGATTTTTTAGAAAAGCTTTGTTAACTAATAGTTGAGCTGAAGTTTCGCACTCACCATTTTGAAGATAGGCTGCGTAGAGTGATTTTTTAGCAGCATCCATATCTTTATCCAAAAGTAGTTGTTCACGGGCTACAGCGGCCTCCTCCGTGTCTTTTTGAGTAGATACGGATACATACTCTCCTCCAGCCATAGAAAAGGCGCCAGCAAGGATTGCAGCTAATCCCGAAAGAAAGATAATCCAGATATTAGTTGTAGCACTGGCAACCCCTATAACAACTCCAGCGATAGAGATAATTCCATCATTAGCCCCAAGTACACCAGCACGTAAGATATTTAAACGGCCAGCAAAGTTTGCATCAATTTTATGTGTAATTTCTGACATTGTTTTCTCCTTTGTAAACATTATAAAGTATACTAGAAGTGAACACAAACATTTTAAACTATCTGAAAAAAGTTCTACAATTCTAATAATAGCCATAGCTTTTGCTTATGCCAATATATAACAAAGTTGTATTTGTAACTGAACGAATTAGGTGATACAATGAACCTAATGAAATCTTTGGAGGTCTAAATATGACTCGTGAATTTAAATTTGAAACTCTTCAATTGCATGCTGGTCAAGTGGTAGATGCGACTACAAAATCTCGTGCTGTTCCTATTTACCAAACAACATCTTTTGTATTTGAAGATACACAAGAAGGTGCAGAGCTTTTTGCTCTTCAAAAAGCTGGTAATATCTATACTCGTATCACTAACCCAACAACATCAGCCTTTGAAGAACGTATCGCAGCCCTTGAAGGTGGTGTAGGTGCACTTGCAACTGCGTCAGGTATGGCAGCTCTTACTTATACTATCCTTGGACTTGCTCACGCAGGTGATCACGTGGTTGCAGCTTCAACTATCTACGGTGGGACCTTTAACCTTTTGAAAGAAACCCTTCCTCGTTACGGAATCACCACAACTTTTGTTGATATCGATCATTTAGAAGAAGTTGAAGCAGCGATTGGAGATAATACCAAACTTGTCTTGATTGAAACTTTGGGTAATCCAGTTATCAACATTCCTGATATTGAAAAAATAGCTGAAATTGCTCATAAACATCAGATTCCTTTGGTAGCTGATAATACTTTTGCAACGCCTTATCTTATCAATGTCTTTTCTCACGGTGTAGATATCGCAGTCCACTCGGCTACTAAGTTTATCGGTGGTCATGGTACAACAATCGGTGGTGTTATCGTTGATAGTGGGAAGTTTGACTGGGCAGCTTCAGGGAAATTCCCTCAATTAGTCGAAGAAGATCCAAGTTACCACAATATCAGCTATACTCGTGATGTTGGTGCTGCAGCTTTTATCGTTGCTGCTCGTGTTCAATTGCTTCGCGATATGGGAGCTGCCCTTTCACCATTTAACTCATTCTTGCTCTTGCAAGGGCTTGAAACACTTTCTCTACGTGTTGAACGCCATGTTCAAAATGCTGAAAAAATCGTTGATTTCCTTGTTAACCATCCAAAGGTTGAAAAAGTTAACTATCCAAAATTAGCTGATAGTCCATACCATGCCTTGGCTGAAAAATACTTACCAAAAGGTGTTGGATCAATCTTTACCTTCCACGTTAAAGGTGGAGAAGCAGAAGCTCGTAAGGTGATTGACAACTTGGAAATCTTTTCAAACTTAGCCAATGTAGCAGATGCTAAATCATTGGTAGTTCATCCCGCAACTACAACACATGCTCAGTTGTCAGACTCTGATCTAGAAGCAGCAGGAGTAACTAAAAATCAAATCCGTCTCTCAATCGGTCTTGAAAATGTTGATGATTTGATTGAAGATTTACGACTAGCGCTTGAAAAAATCTAAAAATAACTAGTTTTTATCGAATTAAGGATCCTTCTCACGAATAATTAAGTGAGGAGGATTTTTATGTACAGTATTTCATTTCAAGAAGATTCGCTCTTGCCAAGGGAACGCTTGGTGACAGAAGGAGTAGAAAGTTTGAGTAATCAGGAATTACTAGCCATTTTATTACGAACAGGAACTCGTCAATCTACCGTTTTTGAAATTGCACAGAAAGTATTGTCTCAATTAAATAGTTTAACTGAGTTAAAAAAAATGACCTTGCAAGAACTGCAGAGTTTATCAGGAATCGGGAGAGTAAAAGCTATTGAATTGCAAGCTATGATTGAGCTTGGAAGTCGTATTCACAAACATGAAACCATTGAGGCAGAGAGCATTCTGAGTAGTCAAAGACTGGCTAAAAAGATGCAACAAGAATTGGGAGATAAAAAACAAGAGCACCTAGTGGCGCTCTATCTGAATACACAAAATCAAATTATTCATCAGCAAACCATTTTTATTGGATCTGCTACTAGAAGTATTGCGGAACCAAGGGAAATTCTCCACTATGCTCTAAAGCATATGGCAACATCCGTGATTCTTGTTCATAATCATCCATCTGGAGCTGTCATGCCTAGTAGAAATGATGACCATGTTACGAAACTTGTTAAAGAAGCCTGCGAATTAATGGGTTTGGTCTTATTGGACCATCTCATTGTTTCACATTCTGATTATTTTAGTTACCGTGAGAAGACGGATCTGATTTAAAAAACCTGTATATGATACAGGTTTTACAATTCATTGACGACATAGTCGAAAAGTGTTTTATCTTTGGGGCGATTTTCAAAAAGAAATTCCGGATGCCATTGAACACCGAGGTAAGGGAAACCATCAGTCGTTGTTACAGCCTCGATAATACCATCTTTAGGATCATGAGCGACAACCTTTAGATTTGGAGCAAGATCTTTAATGCTCTGATGATGGAAAGAATTGATATGAGAGATTTCTCCATAGATATCTCGAAGAATAGTATCAGGCTCGGTGACTAAACGTTGAGTTGTATACTCAGCTGAAGTATCCTGCCAATGATCTTCAATATCTTGATAAAGAGTTCCTCCCATAGCCACATTAAAGAGCTGGGTGCCTCGACAAACAGAAAAAATCGGTTTCTTCTGTTTAATGGCTTCTTTTATAAGAGCTAGCTCAAAAATATCTCTCTGAAGGTGGTAGTCATCGCTATCGATCGTTTTAGGCTCACCGTAGAACTTGGGATCAACATTTTGCCCACCAGTTAAAATGAGTTTATCAATCAAGCCAATGTAGTAGCTGGCCATTTCTTGATCACCAATTGGTAGGATAATGGGAATTCCCCCAGCTTCCTTGACTCCTTCAACAAAGCCCTTTGCAGCATAGCTCATCATCAGATCATCATCAGGATGAGCTTTTTCGTTTCCTGTAATCCCAATAACTGGTTTTTTCATAAATGCTTTCGCTTTCTAATCCTCTTTTCTCATGAAATAGAGGAGAGTTTGCAATTCACTAGTTAAATCCACATATTGAGCCACCACATCTTTTGGTAGTTGGAGATGAACGGGTGAAAAGCTTAAAATTCCTTTAATACCTGCTTCGACAAGTAGATTAGCTACTTCTTGTGATTTGACACTCGGAACAGTTAAAATTGCAGTTTTTACATCTGCATTTTTTATTTTATCCTTGATTTGGGAAATTCCATAAATTGGAATTCCATCGGGAGTTTTCGTCCCAACTTCAGGATGGTCATCCAAATCAAAAGCCATAATGATTTTCATTTTGTTTCGTTCGTGGAAACGGTAGTGAAGGAGAGCGTGCCCCATATTACCAATACCCACCAACATAACATTTGTAATAGAATTATCATTTAGAAGATCAGCAAAAAACGTCATTAGTTTTTTGACATCATAGCCAAATCCACGGCGACCAAGTTCACCAAAGTAGGAAAAATCTCGTCTAACGGTAGCAGAATCAATACCAATAGCCTCGGCAATTTGTTTTGAGTTGGCTCTTTCAATCTTTTCTGCATGAAATCTTTTAAAGATACGATAATAAAGAGAAAGTCTCTTTGCTGTTGCTTTTGGAATAGCAGACTGTTTTTCTTTCACAAAATCACAACCTTTCTAAATACTATTTTATAGAAAGATTGTGAAAAAATCAACAAAAACAAGAAAAAACTAAGAAAATCTTAGTTTATCTTTGTAAAATCATAGTGATAAAGAAAACGATAGAGATCTCCTAGAAGTCCCTGATAGATTTCTTTTCCCTTATAGGTAAGAGAAGTAATGACGGTCGTATCTGGAAGAGTCACACATCCTGAAAGTGACAGCATGAGTGCTTCGTAATCTTCGTATTCTAAAAGGCGATCGACTTGATAGGCATCCTTATAGTTTAATCGAAACATAGGGTCCCCCTATCTTTCACTTTTAGTGAAGACACCACGCTCAACAAGACTGTCCATCAAGAAGTAGAATTTCTCTTGGTGGATATGAGTTTCTTCTGACTTAAAGATATCAACCAAACGTAGACCAAATTTATCAGTGATGTTGATTTTTGCACCAGTTAAGTCTTTGTTGATGATAATCTTAAGTTGGAAACCTTCCCCACTATTTGGAACTTTTTCAAGAAGACGTGTTAGTTCATAATTACCAACCTTAGTTTCAAAAAAAGTGTTATCTTTTAGAGTGAACTTTTTGACGGTTGGGCTAAGTGTGTAATCATAACGGCAATTTTTAAGACTAATGGTTTTTTCGAATGCCATTGAGTTAACCTCCAATGATTTCTTTTAGAGTTTGTGCGAGAGTGATTATTTCTTGCTCTGTATTTTGAGGTGAAATGCTGACGCGAACGGATTCGTGTAAGCGAGGAGAGTCTTCACCGTAGAAAGCCTGAAGAACATGACTAACCTGAACGACACCTGCAGTACAAGCAGAGCCAGTTGAAATAGAAATACCTTCAAGATCTAGACGAAGGAGTAGTAGATCATTACGTTGACCTGGGAATCCAATATTAAGGACATAAGGTAGCTGGTCTTTCCCTTGATTGAGATAATAGTCTGTGTCAGCCATTTCCTTTAAGAATGTTTCTTTTAGTTTTTGAACCTTTTTAAAGTTTTGTTCTTGGTTTTCAAGATCATCCTTTAGAGCTGCTACCATTCCCACAATGGCAGGAAGATTTTCTGTTCCTGCTCTTTTTTTCTGCTCTTGATCGCCACCATGAAGGTAGGAGTCAAAATCTGTAGATGCAGCATAGAGAAAACCAACTCCTTTTGGACCATAAAATTTGTGTGCAGAAGCGCTAAGAAAATCAATTCCCAATTTTTCGGGAAGAATCTCAAATTTACCAACTGCCTGAACCGCATCGACATGATAGACGGCTGGATGATTTTTTAGAACTTCACCAATTTTAGCAATAGGTAAAAGTGTACCAGTTTCATTGTTTGCAAACATAGTAGAAACAAGAATGGTATCTTCACGCAGTGCATTTTTGACCTGGTCTGCAGTAATTTCTTGATGTTCAGGCTGTAAAATAGTCACTTCAAAACCGAAATTTTCAACCAAGTATTTGATGGGTTCTAGAACAGCATGGTGCTCAATCGCAGTAGTGATAATGTGCTTTCCATGATTTTGATGGCGAAGGCAGTAACCAATGATAGCAGTATTATTGCTTTCAGTGCCACCAGTGGTAAAGAATATATGTTGTGGCTTTGTTCCTAGTAAACTAGCTAGTTCTTGACGAGCTTCTCGTAATAGTTTACCTGCTTGGCGCCCATGGCCATGAATACTAGAAGGGTTGCCATAAGTTTCTTGCATGACTTGAGTCATTGCTGAGATAGCTATTGAAGACATCGGAGTCGTTGCAGCATTATCCAAATAAATCAAAAACTCACCTAATTTCTATTTAAATAGTGGACTAACTGGTTTTCTTTCATGAATACGAACCATAGCATCACCGATCAATTCGCTAGCAGTGATGTATTGCACGTTTTTAGGTTTTCTACTTTCTGTCACAACAGAATCTGTAACCAAGATTTCCTTAATATTTGTTGCATCTAATAACTCTGCAGCACCGTTAACGAATAGGCCATGACTTGAAACTGCATAGATTTCAGTTGCGCCGTCACGCTCTAAGATTTTAGCAGCTTCAGAGAAGGTACGGCCAGTGTTCAGAATGTCATCGATCAAGATTGCCTTTTTACCTTCGATATCTCCGATGATGTAACCTTGACTGCGTTCAGAATCATCTTGTGCATAATCAATGATGGCAATTGGAGCATCTAGATATTCTGCAAGACTACGCGCACGTTTTACACCAGAGTTTTTAGGACTGACAACAACCACATCTGAACCAGTCAAACCTTTATCGCAGTAATGTTTTGCAAAAAGTGGAATTGTATAGAGGTTATCTACAGGAATGTCAAAGAATCCTTGAACCTGAACGGCATGGAGGTCAAGAGTCAATACACGACTAACTCCAGCTTTCACCAACATATTTGCAACTAGTTTTGCAGTAAGTGGTTCGCGAGAAGAAGCGATACGATCTTGGCGAGCGTAGCCGAAGTATGGAAGTACAACGTTAATAGTATTAGCACTTGCGCGAACACAAGCATCAACCATAATCAAAAGTTCCATCAAGTGGTTATTTACTGGATAACTAGTTGATTGGATGATATAAACATCATATCCACGAACACTTTCCTCAATATTAACTTGGATTTCACCATCTGAAAATTGGCGTGAAGATACTTTTCCAAGTGGAACACCTGCAGCCTCTGCGATTCTTTGAGCAATTTCCTGGTTGGAAGATAGTGCGAAAAGTTTCATGTTTTTTGTATCTGACATCGATAAACCGTCCTCTTTAAACTAAGTGAATCGCTGTAGTGAAACACTTTTAGTGATAAAAGCTCTCTACAACAGATTCTATTATTTTTCATCCCTTTTATTTTATCAAAAAAAGAAGATTATTTCAGTATTTTTTCATATTTTCTATAAAACGAACCAATTTTGAAGGAGCTTTTTTGTAATGGATTTCATTGGTTTGTAAAAATTCTTGGAAATCAAGACTTCCTTGGTTGCTATCTTCTACTTCTAATTCAAGCTCATAGTCAACAATATCAAAGTATTGGCTTTGATCAAGTGCCATGAGTCCGATCGGAGTTTGCTTTTCGTAGCGAACAGTAGTTAAGCAACCTAAAACTACCCAGCCACTGGTTGAAAGTCCACGGCTAGTTAATTCGTCAAGAATCATTCCTTGCGGAAGTTTACATTCTTTAAGACAATGGTTTGCTTCCACAAGACTGAGATCTTGATTGTACTCCATATTCCCAACTGTTTGGGGAATTTTTATGGTCAATTCAGCGCTATTATCAAAAGTACGAATGCGCATAGCGATTTTATGTTGGCGAAGGTAAAAATCAGGCGTGTCTAGGTAGTAATTTTTTTGTGTAATAGGTGTGACTCCTGAAAAGTGCTCCTGCAATCTTTGATATTCATCCTTGTTTAGAAGTGTTTTCATTTCAATTTCTAAATGTTTCATTTTTTTTACTTTTTCCTTATCTTTGAAAGCGATTATATGGTATAATAAGCATTGTATTTATTGTATAAGATTTTTCATAGAAAATCAAAAGCTAGATAAATCGAAGTGTATAGAGAATTGGATGAAAAAGATATATGATTACAGAATGGGAAGAATTTTTAGATCCTTACATTCAGGCTGTCGGAGAGCTGAAGATAAAACTCCGAGGTATTCGAAAACAATACCGCAAACAAAATAAACATTCTCCAATTGAGTTTGTAACTGGTCGAGTCAAACCGATCGAAAGTATAAAAGAAAAAATGGCTCGTCGAGGGATTGGATACGATACGTTGGAACAGGACTTGCAAGATATTGCAGGTTTACGCGTCATGGTTCAATTTGTAGATGACGTGAGCGAGGTTGTTGCCATCCTCCGTAAGAGGCAAGACATGAGAGTGGTACAAGAACGTGATTACATCACTCATCGAAAGGCTTCAGGCTATCGTTCTTACCATTTGATTATTGAGTATACTGTTGACACAATCAAGGGGGCAAGAACGATTCTGGTGGAGATTCAGATTCGTACCTTGGCTATGAATTTCTGGGCTACCATCGAGCATTCTCTTAATTATAAATATCAAGGCGATTTTCCAGAAGAAATTAAGAAACGCTTGGAAATTACTGCAAGGATATCCCATCAATTAGATGAAGAAATGAGTAAAATTCGTGATGATATCCAGGAAGCACAGGCACTCTTTGATCCATTGTATAGAAAGTTAAATGACGGGGTAGGTAATAGTGACGATACCGATGAAGAATACAGGTAAACGAATTGATCTAATCGCTAATCGCAAACCTCAAAGTCAAAGAGTCTTATATGAATTAAGAGATCGACTAAAAAAGAATAACTTTATATTAAATGATAAACATCCCGATATCGTGATTTCCATAGGTGGGGATGGGATGCTTTTGTCTGCTTTTCACAAGTATGAAGACCAGCTGGATAAGGTTCGTTTCGTTGGTGTTCACACGGGTCATTTAGGTTTCTATACGGATTACCGTGATTTTGAACTAGATCAATTGCTTACTAATTTACAGTTAGATACTGGAGCTCGTGTGTCTTACCCACTTTTAAATGTAAAGGTATTTTTGGAAAACGGAGAAGTGAAGATTTTCCGAGCTTTGAATGAGGCTAGCATTCGGAGAGCTGATAGGACAATGGTGGCCGATATTATCATTAACCAAGTGCCATTTGAACGTTTTCGAGGAGATGGCCTGACGGTATCGACGCCAACCGGGAGTACAGCCTATAATAAATCTCTTGGTGGAGCTGTTTTGCATCCTACTATTGAGGCCCTTCAATTGACAGAAATTGCGAGTCTCAACAATCGTGTCTACCGAACCTTAGGTTCGTCTATCATTGTGCCTAAGAAGGATAAGATTGAATTGATACCGACTCGCAATGATTATCATACGATTTCTGTTGACAATAGCATTTATTCTTACCGTAATATTGAAAGAATAGAATACCAAATAGACCACCACAAGATCCACTTTGTCGCAACACCAAGCCATACTAGTTTTTGGAATCGTGTCAAGGATGCCTTTATTGGTGAGGTGGATGAATGAGGTTTGAATTTATTGCTGACGAACATGTCAAGGTAAAGACCTTTTTAAAAAAACACGAAGTCTCGAAAGGTTTACTTGCCAAAATCAAGTTTCGAGGTGGAGATATTTGCGTAAACGGTCATCCACAAAATGCAACCTATCTCTTAGATATTGGGGATGTGGTTGTCATCGACATTCCTCCTGAGGAAGGTTTCGAGACACTGGAAGCCATTGATTATCCACTGGATATTCTGTTTGAAGATGATCATTTCTTAATTCTAAACAAACCCTTTGGTGTGGCCTCAATTCCGAGCGTCAATCATTCTAATACCATAGCTAACTTTATCAAGGGCTACTATGTGAATCAGAACTACGAAAATCAGCAGGTCCACATTGTAACCAGACTAGATCGAGATACTTCGGGTTTGATGCTTTTTGCGAAACATGGTTATGCTCATGCTAGACTAGACAAACAATTGCAAAAGAAAGCCATTGAAAAGCGATACTTTGCTCTGGTTAAAGGAGATGGTTTTCTGGAACCTCAAGGTGAGATTATTGCACCGATTGCCCGTGACTTAGATTCAATCATTACTAGACGAGTTGCAAAAGGTGGTAAGTATGCCCATACTTCCTATCGTATAGTTGAGTCTTATGGCAATATTCATCTAGTTGATATTCGACTGCATACAGGAAGGACACACCAGATTCGTGTCCATTTCTCCCATATAGGTTTCCCTTTGCTTGGTGATGACCTATATGGTGGTAGTCTTGAACATGGCATAGAGCGTCAAGCTCTGCATTGCCATTACTTATCGTTTTATCATCCTTTTCTTGAAGAGCAGTTGGAGATGGAAAGTCCACTGCCGGATGATTTCAACACCCTTATTACTCAGTTATCAAATAATAATTTATCTTAAAAGGAGTAAAAACTCATGGAAGTTTTTGAAAATTTAAAAGCCAACCTAGTTGGTAAAAATGCACGTATTGTTTTGCCTGAAGGTGAAGAACCACGTATTCTTCAAGCTACAAAACGCATCGTAAAAGAAACAGAAGTTATTCCTGTCCTACTTGGAAATCCTGATAAAATTAAAATCTATCTTGAAATCGAAGGAATCATGGATGGTTATGAAGTAATCGATCCTGCACATTACCCTCAATTTGAAGACATGGTAGCATCACTTGTAGAACGTCGTAAAGGAAAAATGACTGAAGAAGAAGCTCGCGAAATATTGGTTAAAGACGTGAACTATTTTGGTGTTATGTTAGTATACATGGGCTTGGTAGATGGAATGGTTTCAGGAGCTATTCACTCTACTGCGGCAACTGTTCGCCCAGCCCTTCAAATCATTAAAACACGTCCAAATGTTAGTCGTACTTCAGGTGCCTTCCTTATGGTTCGTGGCACTGAGCGTTACCTATTTGGTGACTGTGCAATCAATATCAATCCTGATGCTGAAGCATTGGCAGAGATTGCGATTAACTCTGCTATCACAGCTAAGATGTTCGGTATCGAACCAAAAATTGCGATGCTAAGCTATTCAACTAAAGGTTCTGGTTTTGGTGAAAGCGTAGATAAAGTTGTTGAAGCAACTAAGATTGCTCATGATCTTCGTCCTGACCTTGAAATTGATGGGGAATTGCAATTTGATGCTGCCTTCGTTCCAGAAACAGCTGCTCTTAAGGCACCAGGAAGCAAGGTTGCTGGACAAGCAAACGTCTTTATCTTCCCAGGTATTGAAGCAGGGAATATTGGTTACAAGATGGCAGAACGTCTCGGTGGCTTTGCAGCGGTTGGTCCAGTATTGCAAGGTTTGAACAAACCAGTTAATGACCTTTCACGTGGATGTAACTCAGACGACGTCTTCAAACTTACTCTAATCACAGCAGCACAAGCTGTACACCAATAAAATACAAGATAGCTCCTTTTCTGTTAAAGGAGCTTTTCGTTGAATTTCAAATCTAAAGATGATAAAATGTATTTACAAATCATCTTTACAAAGAGGTATTAATCATGGCAAGTACTCAACCTGTTAATTTTCGAGCAGATTCGACTTTTTACCAACAAACGAAAGAAATCTTAGCTGATGAAAAGTTAACTCTATCAGATATTTTTAATGCTGCACTTCGTAAAATTGCGACAGGTGCAGTTGATCCTAAAGAGTTCGTATTTAGTGATTTACAAGAGACTCAATATCAGGTTGCTTTTGAAGACTTGAAAAAGGAAATCTTGATGGGACATCAAGAAATTGAGCAAGGTAAACTAACGTCTTTGGCAGATGTAAGAAAGGAATTTGGACTTGACTAATCATAAGCGTTACCATGTTTCTCTTACGGATCAAGCTAAGAAAGACTTGAGAGAAATACATGATTATATTGTACTGAATTTTTACAGCCAGCAATCTGCCGATAGTAAACTAGACCTTATTCTAACGGCACTAGAAACTTTAGAAACCTTTCCAGAAGCATGTCCTTTGGTTTCAAGTCGAGGTTATGGTGAATTAACAGATGACGGAAAACGTTATCGATATATGCCAATTGAAAATTACTTAGCTTTTTATTATATCGACAAATATGAGGTTTATGTCTCCAGAATTTTAAATTCCAAGCAGAATTGGGCTAAGCTATTCAATAAGTAGAGGTAAAATTTTTTAAATTTTTTTGAATCATTTAGTCCCACTCTTTGTCCCCCCAAGAAAGGAAGTTTTTAAAATTGAAATACAAATTTCTATTATTCGACCTCGATCACACCTTACTCGATTTTGATGCTGCTGAGGATATAGCTCTGACGCAACTCTTAGAAGAGGAAGGAGTTGAGGATATCCAAACTTACAAAGATTATTATGTACCCATGAACAAAGCCCTTTGGAAGGATTTGGAACAGAAAAAAATTACAAAGGCTGAGTTAATTAAGACACGTTTTGCAAAATTGTTTGCTCACTTTGTCATTGAAAAAGATGGGGCTTACTTAGCAGAGCGCTACCAGTTTTTCCTATCAAAACAAGGACAGACTTTCCCAGGTGTCGAAGATTTATTAAAAAAATTGATAAGTAAGGGCTATGAACTCTATGCTGCGACAAATGGAATCACCTATATTCAGACAGGTCGTTTGGAACAATCTGGAATTGCACCATATTTCAAGGAAATTTTCATATCAGAACAGCTCCATACGCAAAAACCAGATGCTGAATTTTATGAAAAAATTGGAGCTCGAATCCCTAACTTTGATAAAAATCAGACCCTTATGATTGGTGATTCTTTGTCAGCTGATATTCAAGGTGGAAATAATGCTGGCATCGATACCATCTGGTACAATCCTCATCATCTGGAAAATAAGACACAAGCTCAGCCAACTTATGAAGTCGACTCTTATCAGGCTCTGCTTGATTGCTTGGGGCTCCTTTAAAAATCACAAAATATATAAAATTCTAGAAAACCTGGAGCATTGAATGCAAGAAATTTTAGTATTTTTTGAAAACGTTTTATTTTTTTGATATAATAAATCATACTAGGATATAATGACAAGAATATTGTGATTGTCATCTACCGTTAAGTTGTATATGGATATCAAATTGGTAGTACAGTTAATCAAGTAGGTATTGAAAAAGAAGCATCTAAACTAGTCAATAAATTATCTATTCATCTGTTTGAACGTCTTAAATTGGTATAAAAAAGCTATATAGGAGCAAATCAGTATGATATTGAAAAGTAATAAAAGACCCATAAACTTCATGTTGATGTTAATAAGTGCTTGTTGCTGCCTTATTTGTCTAAGTGCCTGTCAGTCAAATAAGGTAAATTCGGTAGATGATTATAAAATGGCTATCTGGGATAGCGATAAAATAGCTGTCTTTGATGATTATGATTTAAATGAGTTCAAGGTTAATATATCTAGAAAAGAGAAATTTATCTATTGGGCAGAAAGTTTTTCGGAAGCAGGATCCTATTCAACTGCAAAAACAAAAGATACCTCAGGTCTAAAAAGATATGTCTCTAGAATTAATAAGGAAAATTTAAGTGAAACGTTTAAATTAGCAGAAGGAAATGATGCATACGCATCTATAACAGATGGGGATTATTTATATGCAACTGCTGTCTTTACAGATAGAATTGAATTTTATAAATATGATAATAATTTAGAGGTTATTACTAATGTTACCGTGAAAAATGATGGTCAGTTAAATGCCAGTCAACAGTTTGTTATTGTAGATAATTATTTATACTTACTTGTAACCACATTGGATTTATCAACCCAAGTTCCTAATACGGAAATTTGGAAAATGGATAAAGAGTTCAACATCGTGGAAAAATATAATCTTGACGAAACATCAGCATATATGAGAATGGTTAATGTAGATGATGTCTTGTATATTGTGGAAGCACTTAGTGGGCGCAATTCTGATGGAGAATATAAGTCGGGAAATAAAATAATGGTTTTTGATTTAAAGAGTCAGAGCAAGAATTATATCGATATTCCTGATAAGTATCCAACAAATATTCACTATGATGCTAAAAATAATCAATTGATTATAGAGAATGAGGGATTATATAATGGCGAATTTTCCTTTACTACAGTCAATCTAGACAATTTAGAAGAAGATATTATTCATCTGGAAGGCTTTAGTACAGAGCAATATATTGCACCGTATTTTACATTTAAAGACAACATCTATTATTTTTTATTTAATGATTCTCTGGTTAAATATGATATTGTTGATAAGAAACAAACAGTTATCAATCTAGAAAATTATAAGATAAAAGATGCACATTATTTGATTGTTAAATAGTTTATTTATTGGGTGAAAGTCAAATAATAGAAATTTAATCTTTAATATGTGCTTAAGTATAGTTTTAGTAATCTCTCCTTATCTCTGGCTAAGGGGAGATTTAATCTAGTTTGTTGTCAGCATAGATTTAGAAGGTATTTGAAAAGTCCTGCAAGGAAAAGATTTGAAAGATATCATGATAGTTTTTTTTTATAATGATCAGTTATCTTTCTGAGTATTCTGAACAATAGATTCTTTGCAAAACCTTGTAAAATATTTAGAACTTTTTAAAAGTAGATAGGAGTCTTGAAATTATGGGCACATGGGATGCAACGATTTTTGGAAATGACATCTCCTTAGATATTAAAGAAGAATTCTTCGAGAGATACAATCAAGGAGAAGATGCAAATACAATTAAAAATGACTTGACGTCGGATTTATACGATGACGATATGTATGATGTCTTGTTCGCCTTGGCACACTGTTTATGGGAAGTTGGGCAATTAGATGACGAATTCTTGCTTGAAATTAAAGAAATCATTCTCAACAAAGAGGATTTAGAACTTGCCCAAGAATTGGGTGCAGATAGTGAATTTTTAGAACAAAGAAGTGAAAATCTAGAAAAGTTTTTAGAAAAAATTAGTATAAAAAAAGAAAATCCCAAAAAGAGAATTGCTCCGCCTGTTCCTGTAGAAAGCAAATATAGGAACGGTGCTGTGATTGTTTTTCAGTATGAAGATGGCATATACGGTGCTTTGATAGCAGTAGATGGAGCTTTCTTTGATAAGGAAACCTATTATGCTTATCTGCAGACTGATATTAAAATGCCCACAAAACCCACTATGGAAGATGTGCTATCAGCACGAATTCTCGATCCAAGTTTTCATAGTGCAGAATACAATTCATTTCGTGACTCTAAGTATTACTACTCTTTTGTAAATTGTATTTCAGGTTATTTAAAAAGTACAGCAACTAAAAAATTTGAAAAATACAATGATAGTGTTTTTGAAATAATAGGCT
>NZ_JVKV01000056.1 GCF_001072375.1 Streptococcus pseudopneumoniae | reverse complement strand
CTAGCCGCAGGCTGTACTTGAGTACGGCAAGGCGACGTTGACGCAGTTTGAATTTGATTTTCGAAGAGTATTACCAGTTCTTTTCTATTTTCACTTAGTCTTTAGGTAATTTACCAGCTTTTTCAAGCATTTTTTTGATTAAATAAGGCATCTTGACATTTTCACGACCTTTTTTCTCAATTAATTTTTTAACAAATTCTGGCATTTGTAAATCTTGTGATTCATCTAAAATATTCTTAGTTTCATCCGAAGGGACTAATTCATCAAAGGTCTCTTCTTCTGGGAGGAATTCTCTAAATTCTTTATGTTTATTAGCTCGGACAATATTGACCAAAGCATCAATCAAACGAGAATCTGTATTTGGCATTGGTGGACGATGGTAGTTCACACCCAATTCCTGGCATAAATCATAACATTCCACATCATTATCAAACAAAACTTCAATGTGCTCACTAATAAAACTAATAGGTACAAAAATATAATGATTTGGATGTTCTTTCTGTTCTCTAAGATATTCCAGGACATCTGGCTTAATCCAAGGAATACCAATATCACTTTCACTCTGCCAAGTGTTGGTATATTGCTCTGGTTTCAAGCCTAATTTCTCAGCAATTAACTTGCTATTTTCGAAAATCTGGTCGATATAGGGATCACCAAAATCCAAGGCAAAAATGGGCACACTGTGGGCAGAAAAGATGACTTTAAAGCTATCCTGTTTCACCTTTTCTTTTAAAATCTTAGCAATTTCATCTGTCCAATAGTTTAAGAGGGCTTCTTCTTGATACCAGTCCTTAATAACTAAAAACTGAATTTGTTTGCTTTCCAAAAACTTTTCGTACCCCATGACAGAGTAAAAGGAATAGTGTGGCTCCAAAATCAAGCAAATACACTTTTCAATTCCATCTGCTTCCATTTTCCGAATCACATCTGGAATAAAGGGGGTTGAAAATTTATTGGCAAAATAGACACTATATTCATTTCCCAATCTAGCTTCTACTAAGGCAACTTCTTCACGGGTAATTTTTTGTAGTGGAGTTCCTCCAATTCGAACATAATTATCATAAAGTGTTTGAATCTCGTGGTCTTGAGGTCGAACTCCTCGACGAATGTTAGTAAAAAAGTCAGCCACTCCTTCAAAGGTAATCTCTTCTGGGGAACCAAATGTCATCATTAAAATCGCTTTTTTCATCTCTGCATCCTTGTGATATCTTTATCTTTTTTATTGTATCACTAAAACAGCCATAAGTAAACGCTAACATAAGAATGTTACCTCCCTTCTGACTTTTGTTTTTCTCTTCTTTCTATGATACAATGGTTTTAAAAGAAGGAAAAAAGGAGTTACGATGAAATATCCAACATTGTTGGAGCGTTTTTTGACTTATGTCAAAGTCAATACACGTTCTGACGAACATTCAACCACTACACCAAGTACCCAAAGTCAAGTAGACTTCGCAACCAATGTCCTCATCCCTGAGATGAAACGTGTTGGTTTGCAAAATGTCTACTATCTACCAAACGGTTTTGCTATCGGAACCTTACCAGCCAACGACCCAAGTTTGACTCGTAAGATCGGTTTTATCTCCCACATGGATACAGCTGATTTTAATGCTGAAGGTGTCAATCCACAAGTTATTGAAAACTACGACGGTGGAGTTATCGAGCTTGGTAATTCTGGTTTCAAGCTTGATCCAGCAGATTTCAAGAGCCTAGAGAAATATCCTGGGCAAACATTAATTACTACAGATGGGACTACACTTCTCGGTGCTGATGACAAATCTGGTATCGCTGAAATCATGACTGCTATCGAATACTTGACTGCTCATCCTGAGATTAAACACTGTGAAATCCGTGTCGGCTATGGTCCGGATGAAGAAATCGGTGTTGGTGCCAACAAATTTGATGCAGAAGACTTCAATGTTGACTTCGCTTATACAGTGGACGGCGGACCTCTTGGAGAATTGCAATACGAAACCTTCTCTGCTGCAGGTGCAGAACTTCACTTCCAAGGACGTAATGTTCACCCAGGAACTGCTAAAGGGCAAATGGTCAATGCGCTTCAGTTAGCTATCGACTTCCACAATCAACTCCCAGATGGTGACCGACCAGAATTGACTGAGGGTTATCAAGGTTTCTACCATCTCATGGATGTAACAGGTACTGTTGAGGAAGCGCGTGCTAGCTACATCATTCGTGACTTCGAAAAAGAAAGCTTCGAAGCGCGTAAAGATGCCATGCAAGCTATTGCTGATAAGATGAACCAAGAACTTGGTAGTGATCGTGTAACCTTGACTTTGACAGACCAGTACTACAACATGAAGGAAGTCATTGAAAAGGATATGACACCAGTAACCATTGCTAAAGCAGTAATGGAAGACCTTGGTATCACACCTATTATCGAACCGATTCGAGGAGGAACAGACGGTTCTAAAATTTCCTTTATGGGAATTCCTACACCAAATATCTTCGCTGGTGGAGAAAATATGCACGGACGTTTTGAATACGTTAGTCTACAAACAATGGAACGTGCTGTTGACACTATCGTTGGAATTGTGTCTTATAAAGACTAAAGAGATCGGGAAAAAATTCCCGACCTCTTTTTTATCAGCAGCCTACTTTTGACATGGTAGCTGTCTGAACTTTTTATTATTCTGTTACTTTTTCTCTTGTTTCTGGAGATGTAGTTGCAGGAGTTAAGGTTGACTCAGCTTGTTTATCATTTGTTTCTTTATTGGCTGTTTCGGAGTTAGCTTCAGCTGGCTTGTCTTTGGATTGAAATTCTTGGTTTAAGGAGACAATTTCTTGAGCAAGAGCTAGAAGAGCTTGCTTGTCTTTGCTTGCAGCTGACAATTTATCAAACAAGGCATCCACTTTTTCAAAGTCTGCATCAGAACCATTATTCATTTCTAAATAAGTATGAAGGGCAATGACACCATTATAAAGTTTTTGATAAAGAACTAAAACCTCTGGGTCTTGGTTGGCATTCTCACGTTCAGTCTGAATGGTTTGTGAAATACGCTTCAGAAGATCTTGAACTTGTGTGTTTAGTTCATCAAGGTCTGCATCTTCTTTATCTAGAGCAGCTTTCAGATTTTTCACTTCGTCAGCAAGAGAAGCTTTAACACCTTCTTCTTTAACTTGAGCCACTAATTCTTCAGCTTTTGTTAAGAGTTCTTCTACTTGACCTTTTCGAACATGATTACTTTGTTCCTCAGGTTTGATATCATCATACAAACCTTTCAAGAACTCATAAACTGCCGTTTTAGCACTGTGACCATCCACTTTTTCAGTATCTAAAATCGTTTCAGAAGGCTTATGAGCAACAGATTCATTCTTCACTGCTTCTTCTACCTCTAATTTTGTTTGATAGATTTCAGGGAAGAGTTTGTTTAAGTCAGTCGCCTTGAGGAAGGATTGTGATTGATAAAGTGTCCAAGTTAAGTTAGCAACTTTATTTCTAAGAGTGTCATTTAAGTGATTATCAGATAAATGTTGATAGAAATACTTAATGTACTCGACTGTTGTAACTCCAGTACGATCATTAAAGTCTTGAAGAGCTTCTAGTTTAGCTTCAACTGCATCTAAACCAGCCTCATCTTGAGCCAATTTATTTTCTTGGAGTTGAGTCAAGAGATCCTTTTTAGGAAGTCCATAAGCATCCGTATCCAAGGTATTAATCTTATCTACTAAAGCTTGATATTTCTTGTCTAAAGGACTGATTTCTGTTGGTTTTACACTAGAGTCAACGTGGATGTACTGCTTGTCAAAAAGATCTAAAGCAGCCAGATAACCAGCTGTAGAGTTTGTTGAGAGCTTCTTCATATTTTCAGAGAATTGTCCCAAGGCAAGTTCAATCTGTCTTTGTAAAATTGGTTTATCCTTGTAAACTTCGCGACTTTCTGCTAAAAGTTGATCAACCTTATTTTGAACAGTAGCTTCATCAAAGGCACCTGGTTGATAGTTGGATTGTAAGGCAGGAATCTTATGTTTCAAAGCCACTTCATAACCTTTAGTCTGCACTTTAATGTAGTGATTATGGTCTCCGTGAGGAATGACGAAGCTGCCATTTTCCACCTGCAAACTATATGGAGAGACACCATCCCGAAGTGCAGTTGTATAGAGTTCGTTTAGGAAATCAAGTTCTGCATCGCCTGTTTGAAGCGGAATACGAACGTGTTCTTTTCGAACTGCATAAGGGTGAATGTGAGTTGGGTCGTAAGCCTGGTCTGGATTTCCAAATACAAAGAATCCATTTGAAATACGAATCGCTTCAAGCGGAACACCATAGGTTTTAGAGATATAAGCTATCTTTTCTGCATCGCTGGCATCTCGAGAGAAACTTTCTACAGTCTTGGCAAGAGGTTTTACAGGCTCTACCTGATGGTGCCCATGCAAATGCTCTTGCGCTGCCTTAATCTGCTCTGCTGACAAATCTTTTTTAAAGAAATAGTGAGCATGGTCTCCATGTGAAACCACAAAACCTTGCTCATCCTCACTAATCACTCTCTCAGCGGCAAAGCCGTGATCATGTTCATCTTCATGATGCTCGTGTTTCACTTCATTCTCTTTATGAGTGTTTTGATTATCTTTTGG
>NZ_JVKV01000055.1 GCF_001072375.1 Streptococcus pseudopneumoniae | reverse complement strand
TTGTGGATAGAACTGACGAAGTCAGTAACACATATACGGCAAGGGGACGCTGACGTGGTTTGAATTTGATTTTCGAAGAGTATTATTCAAAGACAAATTGATTATGGTACAGTTCGGAGTAAAACCCTCCAAGCTTGAGTAATTCGTGATGGTTTCCTTGTTCAATAACTTCACCGTCCTTAAGGACAATAATCTGATCGGCATTGAGAATAGTTTTTAAGCGGTGAGCAATTACAAAACTAGTTCTTCCAGCTACAATTGCTTCCATGGCATTTTGAATCTTACTTTCTGTTACAGTATCAACATTTGATGTTGCCTCATCCAAGATTAAGACCTGTGGATCTGTCATCAAGGTACGAGCAATAGAAATCAACTGCTTCTGACCAGTCGAGAAGACACTCTGGTCATCATCTATCAATGTATCATACTTGTCTGGCAGACTTTCGATATATTCATGGATATGCGTGGCCTTGGCTGCTGCTTCGACCATTTCCTGACTGGCATCTGGCACACCAAATCGAATATTGTCCCGAATAGTTCCACTAAACAAAACAGAATCCTGTAGAACAATTCCCACCTTGCTTCGCAAACTATCCAAGTCAAATTCTCGGATATCTCTACCATCAAAGCTGATACTGCCTGCATCCACATCATAAAAACGATTGATCAAGTTCATGATGGTTGTTTTCCCTGAACCTGTCGGACCAACAACCGCAATCATTTTCCCTTTTGGAGCTGAGATGCTGACATCTTTCAAAATGGGTTTTCCTGGCAAGTAGGAGAAGTCTACGTTACGAATCTCCACACCCTCTTTTAATTCGTTAAAGATTGGAGCATCTTGAGGACGAATTTCTTCTTCTGCATCAAACATTTCTTGGATACGGTCTGCACCTGTAAAGGCCAGTTGCAAACTTCCCCAACTCGCCGCTAATTGGATAATGGGCTGGTAATACTGTTGCGAAAACTGAGTAAACATGACAATCAAACCAAGTGCAGTTGCTGTCTCGATGTTCTTATCATTCAGTAAGACAGCTGAACCAACAAAAATAACTACTGCTGTATTGACCAAGCTCATCCCGTTCATAACAGGGAAAAGAATTCCTGAGAACATTCTTCCCTTGAAAGTGGCTTTTCGAACCCGTTCATTCTGCTCGACAAAACCAGCAATCACATCTTCTTGAATGCCTTGAACAATAACGGCTTTTTGTCCAGAGATACTCTCATCCATATAAGCATTGAGCTTCCCAACTTCCTTTTGTTGGAGGTTTGTATATTTCCGCGCTAGCTTCAGGATAAAGAACAACATGATAACAGCTATTGGAGTGCTGGCAATTGTGATTAAAGCCAAGGTGACATTTTTTGCGAACATGACAATCAGCAAGCCAATATAAAGGGCAATATTGGTCATGACAGACACAAGGCTTTCATT
Organism: Streptococcus pseudopneumoniae; assembly: GCF_001072375.1. Lineage (GTDB taxonomy): Bacteria > Bacillota > Bacilli > Lactobacillales > Streptococcaceae > Streptococcus > Streptococcus pseudopneumoniae_L. Next base: position 20,601 of record NZ_JVKV01000055.1, on the reverse strand, counting down.
AAAAGCTTGGAGAATATTATCCAAATCACTAGTAAAACGTGACAGGATATCACCATCTTGATGGCGGTCAAAGAAAGAAACTGTCAAGCGAGAAAGCTTGCCAAAAAGTCCCTTACGCATCTCATTTGTCGATTCGGCAATAATGCGGCTCATCAAGACCATATAGATGAGACTAGAAACTACTAAAACAATCAAAATATAGGCAAGATTGATTAGGAGTCCCAATAGACTTTGCCAAACCATATCTGGATTTCCATTTTGATAGGCTTTAACCAAATTAGCCAGTTCTGTGACTGTTTGACCTGCAAACACTGGAAAGAGGGCTTGTGCTACCGTTGCAATGATAATCATAGCAATGACAACGATAAAGGATATCTTGTAAACTTTAAAATAGTTCCAAAAAAATTCAAATGTCTTCATCCTACTCCTCCTTTCCTTTTTGCGTTTCGTAAATTTCACGATAAACTGGGTTTGTTGCAACCAAGTCAGCATGCTTACCTTGACCAATCAAACGCCCTTGGTCAAGCACTAAAATTTTATCCGCATGAACAACAGAGCTAATTTTTTGCGCTATGATAATCGTAGTCATACCCTTCAAGTCCTTGTTGAGGGCTTCTTGAACCAAGCGTTCTGATTTGGCATCAAGGGCAGAGGTTGAATCATCGAAAATCAATATTTTAGGATTGCTGACAATCCCACGCGCAATAGACATTCTTTGTTTTTGTCCACCAGAAAAGTTGGTCCCACGTTCTTCAACCGGACTTTCAAAGGCTAAGTCCATACGACTAATAAATTCACTCGCCTGGGCGATACGAGCCGCGCGTTCCATCTCTGAAACTGTCGCATCTCCCTTTCCTTGTCTGAGATTATCTGCGATGGTTCCACTAAAGAGAATGGCTCTTTGTAGGACGATAGAGACTGTCTTGCGAAGCGTCCCTTCACTAACTGTACGAATGTCCTTTCCGCCAATTTTGATCGAACCTTGCTGAGGATCAAACAGTCGTGGAATCAACTGAGCCAAGGTTGATTTCCCTGCACCAGTTGCTCCAACAACCCCAACCATCTCACCAGCTGCGATATCAAATGATACATCTTTTAGGATAGGTTCTTCATCATTTGGATAGGTGAAGGTCACATTTTCAAAACTGAGACTTCCTTCTAATTCTTCATCTTCCACATCCTTGAAGGTCATAGCCGGTTCTGTATCCAGGATTTCACGAATACGACGGAGGGAAATCATGGCACGAGTAACTGAGTTCCCCAAAAATCCAACCATAACGATAGTAAAGATAATCTGACTCAGATAGTTCACAAAGGAAGCAATGGAACCAACGACTGATGGATCTGACTCTGCCATACCTGCTACAAGCCAGATTGAAAGAAAGACAGCACCGTAAGAAATCAACATCATTGCAGGTTGAACAATAGAAAAAGCATAGCCGATATAAAGGTTTTCTCCCAGCAACTCATCTGACACTTGCGTAAACTTATTAAACTGATCTTTCTCTCGAACAAAAGATTTGACCACGCGCACACCACGTAAATTTTCTTTTGCAATAGCATTGATACGCTCTAATAAGGTCTGGAATTTTGCAAAGCGAGGCCCCATCATTCCCATCATAAGACCCGTCATAGCAACAATCAGAACGACCATAAGAACTAGTACCCACCACAGAGAAGGTAAGGTCGCGACTGCTAGAATAAAGGAACCGATAAACAAAAGCGGTAGTCGAAAGAGAATTTGAAAGGTCATCATGACTACGTTCTGGATTTGGTTGATATCATTGGTCATACGAACAACAAGGTTCCCTGCATTAAATTTCTCAATATTAGCGTATGAAAAAGTTTGAATCTTACGAAAGGCATCTTCCCGTAAGTCTGACGAAACTCCCTGAGCAATGTAGGCTGCTAATACAACATTAATTCCACCTGCGACTAGACCAATCAAGGCAACAAGGATTAACCAAAAACCGATACTATAAATAGCCTTATTATCCCCTGTTAGCAAGGCCTCTAAAACTTCCTGTAAATAACGTGGTTGCAGGAGTGAACTCGCGACCATTAATCCTGTCATAACCAAGGAAGCCAGAGCCTGCCATTTATAGGTTTTCATTTTCTGAAACAGCATATTTCCCCCTTATAAGATAGATAAAAGGGAACGACAGCTCTGTCAGTCCCTTCTTATGCTTTCATGTTGATGCTATTCTAACAAAAAAGAATGCTATTGTCAAAGCACTCAGCTCTCGCAAGCTTGTACAATGACGACATCAGCATTCTATTGAATCATCTAAAACATCTTCTAATTTAAGTAGAGAATTTTTATTGTTCTGAACTAGCTTGCTCTTCTAGTTTAGCTCGTCCAATTTCACGGTAGCTACGGTCGCCAACAATCTTGACCGAGAACTGACCATCTTGGTACTCGAGAATCGTCACACTTCCATTATCAAGGCCATGCGGATGCATTCCGTTGATTAGATAGACAATGGTTCCGATTGTCATTCCATGGCTAACTACCAGAGCGTTTCCTCCGCCATTAGCTTCCATTTCCTTGGCAATGGCTTCAAAACCTTCCCAGATGCGACCACTTAGTTTTTCCCAGCCTTCAGCCCAGCCTGCTGTATCCACTTCTACCAAGCCTTCAGCTAGCTCCGCGTAGGATAAACGATGCACATGGTCGACATTAAAAATACGCGGAATAATCCCCATAAAAAGGTCTCCATCATAAGCACCATCAAAACTACCAAAGCACCATTCACGGATTCGCTTATCCATACGATAAGGAATTTGCCCTGTTAAACCTAGTTCCTCAAGGATAATTCCCATAGTCTGAATAGTCCGCCCAGAGTCGCTTGAATAAGCACGCTCAAACCTTAAGCCAGACTCACGCAAGCCAATCCCCAATTCATGAATGCCTCGTTCCCCTTCAGCTGTCAGTGGAGTATCACTCCAACCTTGAGCACGCCCAATCGTATTAAACATTGTTTTTCCATGACGCACTAGATACAATTTTACACTTGACATATTCTGTCCTCCATATGTATCTATTATAGCATGATTTCAGACAAAAACCTTGTCCTAACCCACTGAGTCCAACATCACCACTTCAACTAGATTTTACAAATCTGATAATCTATGTCTTATCATTCTGAGAAGGAGCAACTTTAGATGGCTCGGTGGCCTCTTTTTTAACCTCTTCTTTTTTCTTCTCGCTTTCTTCTTTTGACTTTTTTTCTGTTTTCTTCGTCTTATCGTCGGTCTTTTTCAAAGGTGGAAAACGAAATTCAAATTGATTTTTCCCGGTGTCAACAATCGCTGTAAATCCCTTTTGGTCATTACGATAAGTTGCCTTTCCTGCATTAAATGACTGCTGACCACTCTCAGAACTAGCTTTTTCATAGGTTCTCTTAGCCATTGCAAAGGCAAGGAGTTTTTCTTTATTCAGTGCATAATCCTGATGATGAGCCACTTGTCGATTCAGATAAAACTGTAACAAGAGACTAAAAATTCCAGCAATAGTAACCGCGTAAAGGAGAACTCCAGCCCTAACTTTTTTCTTTTTCCACACGATAGATAAACTCCCTCTCTAACCCCTTTTCAAACTGAAAATTAAAATGAACATTTTGCCCGTTTTGGTAAATATGAGCTAATTTCAGACCGTAAACCATCGGCTGGTAGCCACGTCCACTGGCATCTGTTTTTCGAAAATCATTTGACTTTGATTTTCCCATGGAAATGGGGTTCCCATCCTGTTTGAGGTAAAGTCTATCATTCTCTACTTTTTCAAATTGGGCTCGATTCAGCTCTGCTTCCAGCTGATCCACAAATAAGAGCCATTCTTTTTGCTCACTTTTCTGCTGGTAGCGAACTTCTGAAACCAAGAGTTGGCTCATAGATTGAAAAAGAAGTAAACTCCCACTAATCACAATAAGAGCAACCAGGGATTCTAAAAGAGTAAACGCTCTGACTCTACTTATCTTGAATCGCCAGTAATTTTTCAGTTCCATAATACACCTCCAAACCTCGCTCATTCGAGACAACATGAACTGTAAGCCCATTGACAGTCAACTGCTTTTGTCCAGTCTGCAAAGCCATACGAGCCACACGCAAAACTTCTTCCTGTTCTAAGAGTCTTGCTTCCTGTCGTCTACTTTCTTGAATCTGCCCTAACAAGAGGGTTGCAATACTGGCAAAAATAGCTAGTGAAATCACTGCCTCCAGTAAAATAACCGCCTTAATTTTTTGCTTCTTGAATACGTTTAATCTTTCCATTTCCTAGATATAGTTGGTAGCGAACTACTTCTTTCCTTGTTTGAAATCTCACACTTGCAAGAGACGAATTTCCTCCAGCCTTATCAAAGGTGATTGACTGATTGGACTGTAGTTGAATCCCTTTAGGGATGGCTAATTTCTGATAGCCATTTCCAATACTTCTCTCTTCCAAAATCAAGTTGATCTTCTGCTGACTAGCCAGACTTCGCTTCTGGGTTTCCCGATAAAGTTCCTCAAACTCCATAAAGAAAATCTGTTCTTCCACACACGCAAAAGTGGATTGAACCGAACTTGACAAACCCAGAGCTAACAGGCTGACTATCCCTAAGACCAATAGACTTTCTAGCATGGTAAAAGCCCTAATCCGCAACTGTTTGACTTGTCTTTTGTTTTGCATGGTATTCCTTATAGGCTTTTGCTTGCTCAGCAGTGATGCGTCCATCTGCCTCTAGTTTACTTAGACTAGCATCCTCATTTTTATCTAGAGTATAGAGTTCAGCTTGGCTTTCTACCACCTTGACGACTGCTGCTTTCCCCTTATCATTCACTGCATCCTTTTGCTTAGTTAGGTTTGGCACAAACAGTAAGAGTAGGACGCTAATGATGAGCAATACGACTAGCATTTCTACCAGTGTAAAAGCTTTTGCCTTGCCTTCTTTTAATTTCATCAACATTTTTTTCATCTAAAAATTTACCTCCATATTTTGATACATAGGCAGCAACATAGCTGCGTACAATAAAACGATTAGCAGAGCTACAAAAATAAAGACCAGGGGTTGAACTAAGTTCATCGTACGATTAACTAGAGTAAAGAATGACTCCCAAGTTTTCTCTGCATAGATTTCCAATTCGCTTCCCAACTTGGATTTGACCTCTCCATATTCAATGATTAAACCCAACTCTCTTCTAAAGAAAGGATAATCCTGCACAACCATAGAAAATTCATGCCCATTTTGCAAGGACAGGGATAAATCATGTCCGATTTCCTTAAAAAGAGGATTTCCTTGCTCCTGCATCATCTGAAAAATCTGTGATAGCTCCAGACCTTGACCAATCATATTGCCCCATTCCCGAGCATAATAGGCCGTCAGATAATATTGAATAAACACACCTAGAAAGGGGATTCTAGCTAGAAAAGAAAAGACTTGTATCTTCCTAGATTTTCTGTAAAAAATCAATCCTGTTAAAGATGCAAGACCTAGTGCTAGAACAAGTCCAAGAAAAATCTGTGGTAAGTTGCTAATCACTAAAGTAGCTATATTACTACTATCCAGTTGGGGCAAGAGATAATTTCGCAACCCCAACATAATGAGCAGTAAGAAAGCTAACAAAATGATTGGATAGGTCGCAACTTCGATTAACTTTTTCTTGACCTTAGCAAGATTATCTAGATACTCCTCAATTTTCCCTAAACTCAAATGAAGATTCCCATGAACTTCAGCCAAGGAAAGTTGCGTGACAATTGAACTTGAAAAACCTAAAGTCCCCATCATTTCCGAGAAGGATTTTCCCTGCGAGAGTCCTAGACGCATCTGCGATACATATTCCTTTTCCAACAAGAGACTTCTATCTAGAAAGGAAATGATTTCTACCAGATGAAAACCACTGGAAAATAAATTGTTAAAAAGAGTGATGATTTTCTTCTGCTTACTGGTAGCTAATTTTCTCCGTTTCAGCTTGAAGGGCAGTGATATGTCCTTCTTTAAGAAGCTGGTCAATTTGTCCATTCCACTTTTCTGCCTGGTGTTCTTGGTAATTTTTGTTTGCAAAATCAATAATTCCTCCTCCCCCGATTAGTCTCTGGTAGCAAACACCTTGTAAAACAACTGCAAGTTCATCTTCACTAACACCAAGTTCTAAGAGGCGCTCATAAACCCCACGAACACTCTTGGCATGGATTGTCGAGAATACCGTGGCACCTGTCAGACTAGCTCGTACAACGGCACGGGCTGTTTCGCTATCTCGAATTTCTCCAATGATTAAAAGATCTGGACGATGTCGTAGGGAAAGTTTGATCAAGTTCTCATAGCTAAGTCCGATAGCTTCATTGAGCTGTAATTGTAGCATCTCTTCCTGCTTAATTTCTACTGGATCTTCAATGGACATGACCTGTTGTCCCTTAAACAATGACTTAGCTAATTCATGCATCAAAGTAGTTTTACCACTTCCTACGGGTCCTGCAAAAAGATAAAGCCCGCGTTGCCTAAAGCCCTTTTCCAGTTCCATAAGGTCCTGAAACCAGAAGCGCAACTCTTGTTCTTGATCATGCAAAAGCCGGATTACTAGACTCTCATGACCACGATAATCTCCTACTGTCGATAAGCGTAGTGAAGAAACCTTTCCATCATGCTGATAATCACAGGACCCAAGCTGACTACGACGCTTTTCTCCAACATTCATCCCCGCAATAAATTTAAAGTGACTAATGACAGCCCCCAACTTTTCAAAGTCATAGGTGTTAATCAAATGTCTCTCATCTCCAACTCGCATATGTAGCTCATAAGTCTTTTCTTTAGGAACAAAATAAATGTCCTGAGCTCCCTGTTTTTTGGCCAGTGTAATCAATTCTTGTGCAAGTATTTGTACCATATCTTCCTCCTCATTCTTATTATTCGAAGAAAATATAAAAAAAAGAAGAAACAACGTCATTAAAAAGTTGTTTCTTCTTTTTTTATGCGACAAGTACGGTGGATTTCTAAACCAGTCTGCTTTTCGTAACCAGGTCTAAATTTTTCATCAGGAATGACTTGACCATCTTCCAACAAAGCCAAGGAATGATATTGCTGAAGGAATTCATCGCATTCTTCACACCAGCGTTTATCTTCTGGATCCCAAAAAATAGTCATCAAGTCTCCTCTACTTTTGTAAAGGGGAATTTCCTTTTCTAACTCAAACCAACAAGACTTATAATATTTCAAGGCGTCATAATAGTTATCAAATTTTTTGCTCGCAATGACGTCGTCTTCCCAGCCTTCTATAAACCACCACGGTTCAAAATCTCCGTACATTTTTATAACTCGATACATAGTTTAACTTCCTTTGTACCGTATATTATAGCGAAATTTTGAGAACAATGAAAGAATTTTGCTCATTTTCACGAATTATATAACATTTTCAAAAAATCCAGCTATTCAAAAACGAATGACTGGATTTAAAAACAAGATTAACCTTCTGAAATATCGTTTTCAATGATCACTTTAATCGCATGATGATCGGCGGCCTTACTAAATACTTCATAAGCCTTTTCTATTTCACTAAGTTTGAAATAATGAGTTACCAATTTTTCTGGTTCAATTTTATGACTTTCTAAGGCTTTCAAAAGCTGAGGAGTTGTATTAGTAGAAACCAATCCAGTAGTCACGTTAATGTTCCGAATCCAAAGAGTGTCCAAATCAAACTGAACTGGTTTACCATGCACACCACAGTTGGCTACTGTTCCATCTACACCGATAATTTTTTGACAGAGATCAAACGTTGCAGGAATTCCTACCGCCTCAATAGCGACATCTACACCTCGACCATCTGTCAAATCATAAATTTCTTGAATTGCCTTTTCAGGGTCTGAAGAATTAATCTTATGAGTAGCACCGAAAGAAACTGCAGTATCCAAGCGGTTATCGTCTAGGTCCACCATAATCAATTTAGCTGGAGAATAGAATTGTGCCGTCAAGAGAGCTGCCAATCCAACTGGCCCTGAACCAACGATAGCTACACTACAACCAGGCTCAACTTTCCCTTTTAAGACACCAATTTCATAGCCAGTTGGCAAGATATCAGATAACATAACCAAAGCTTCATCAGACAAGTCAGCTGGAGTATGATAAAGAGTATTATCAGCATGAGGCACACGAAGATATTCTGCTTGCATACCGTCAATCAAATGTCCAAAAATCCATCCACCCTCGTCTTCACAGTGAGCATAGATTCCTTTTTTACAATAGTAACACTTGCCACATGCACAAACGCAAGAAATCAAAACCTTATCACCTTTTTTGAAGTTTGAAACTCCTGCTCCAACTTCCTCTACAATACCAATTCCTTCATGTCCTAGGATTGTTCCACTCTTACAAGCGGGAACATCCCCTTTAATAATATGAAGGTCAGTACCACAAATAGTAGTCTTAACGATACGCACAATAGCATCTGTTGGCTTGCGAATAACTGGTTTGTCTACATCAACAAATGACGCAAGGCCTGGTTTAACGTAAGTATAAGCTTTCATAAGCAATCCTCCGCTTTTTTATTTGTATTATTTATATCATAATTGTAAGCCTTCCCAATACAAAAATCAAGTAATTTGTGAAAGAAATAACAAATTTATTTAAAAAAAGAAGAAACGAAAATCGTTTCTACTTTTTAGATTATGCTTGATAACGTTTTTCACCATCTAGATAAGTTGCTACTAATTCCAAATCTTTATCTAACACGATAAAGTCAGCATCGTAGCCTTCACGAATTTGTCCACAGACGTCATCGATATGAACTGATTTAGCTGGGTTCAGACTAGCCATCATGACTGCCTCATGAGGATTTGCAATTCCCCACTCAACGACATTTTTCAAACCATCTTTAAGTTTGAGAATGGATCCTGCCAAGTTACCTGTAGATTTAAGGCGAGCAGTTCCATTTGCAACTACAACCGGAAATTCACCTAACATATAATCTCCATCTTGCAAACCACCTGCTGTCATACAGTCAGTGATAAGGGCAATATTTTCAGTTCCCTTTTGTTTAAGAAGAATTTCGCAAGCCTTAGGATCCACGTGATGACCATCACAAATCAATTCTGCATAAGTATGTGGTAACTCATACATAGCACCAACCATTCCAAGTTCGCGGTGTGTTAAGCCACGCATTCCATTATAGGCGTGAACCCATACACTAGCTCCGGCATCAACAGCTTTTTTAGCTTCATCAAATGTAGCATTAGAGTGACCCAGAGCAACAGTTACACCTTCACCAGTAATAGTACGTACAAAGTCCTCAACCCCATCACGTTCAGGTGCAAGAGCAATTTTATTAAGAAGACCATTAGCAGCCTTCTGCCAAGCGCGGAACTCATCCATACGTGGATCTTTCATATAAGCAGGATTTTGAGCCCCCTTAAATTCTTCGGTGAAGTAAGGTCCTTCAAAATAAATACCACGAATCTTAGCACCAGATGCTTCTTGATAGCGTGCACCAATGTTTTCAGTAACAGCCAGCAATTGTTCGTATGATGAAGTTAGTGTAGTTGGTAGGAAACTAGTAACACCTGTGCTAAGAAGACCTTCACTCATCGTATGAAGTGTACCTTCGATATTATTATCCATAACATCGACACCACCAAAACCGTGAATGTGTGTATCAACGAGACCAGGTGCGATGCTATAACCAGAATAATCTAAAATTTCAGCATCCCCAGAAATCTCTTCAACATGCTTACCAAACTTACCATCAATAAGTTCCAAATAACCTCCACGACGAATACCATGTGGATAGAAAAATTGATCAGCTTTAATATACTTAGGCATAATGATAACCTCCTTAAGAAATAATCTACTATTTATTATGTCAATTACATTATAAACCTTTCAAAACAATTTGTAAATGGTATAGACCTTTTTTAGTGAAATTTTAATAAATTATTCAACAAAAAAACAAGGTCCAAAAACCTTGTCTTTAATACTATACCGGCGGCCAACAAACTAGCGTTAAAATAAGTTAAAATAAATAACCAAGAAACGATTAAATCAAGATATTATCACACGCTAATTAGTATTGAAATTGAGGAAATTGACCAGTGGTTGACCAAATAAATTTTAAACTTTTGCTTTAATTTTATAGCCTTGGAATTTAATAATCACAATTTTTTATACATAGTTCAATACCGTGTTCGGCACAATCGGTATAGTCCAATATTCATTCTCAAAAATGGTCTAAATAGCGTAGTCTTTTAAACTATTTTTGTGAATCCAAAAAATCTTCCTATTTATAATAAGAAGATTTTTTATTTAATTACAGTCCATGCTTATAATTAAATGCATGTGCTTCAATTTCTTCAATTGTGTCTGGGAAACGTTGTACCAGTCTAGCATTTAATAATTTTCTTAGACTTTCTTGTTGTGTTAATTCTCCCATCTCTAAAGCATGTCTTACATACTCTCTAACTTTCCAGTATTGTTTAGCATCTTCTATCAATAGTTTTTCAAATTTTTTAGGTCGTATGAATATTAATCTTACAACAAAAACAAATGCTGAAAAACTTAGCACTGTGCCAATATCTGACAACCCAATTGGTACACTTAATAACCAAATAATAAAAACTGTAAATAATGGATGTCTTTTAATAAAGTTTACTAATTTCTCTGTATTAAATTCTTTCGTTAGATGTTGAATATCCTTTTGCAATACTGAAACATTTATTACACTAGCTTTTTCAGGAAAAGGGTAGTCTTTAGCTCTTAAATGACCATCGACTTCTAAATGACATAAATCTTCACGTACAATAGGGTCAAAAAATCTAGCTTGATAAGTTTTAAACTTTGTAGCCGCTCTCTCTTCTGCTGCTGACAATGTTTTCTGAATACCTATTTTTGTCGCTGCATGGCCTAAAGTTAAGCCAGAGCTAACTTTTAGTGAGTCTGTAAATAATCCCATTTTTTATTTTCCTTGTCTTCTTTTTAATGCAATTCCTAGTCCTGATAGAATTGCTAAAACAAATAATGTTAAGTTACTTTCTTTCGTTCCAGTATTTGGTAATGTTTTTGCGCGTTCTACTCGTGAATAAGTTGGCTTATCTGATACTTGTTGCTGACTTGTATAAGTCTGACCTTTTGTGATAACATTTCCTTTATTATCGATAGTAACGTTTTTATCACTTGCATAATCTTTATTTGATTTATCATTTTTGGCTTGTGGACGATCAACGTTAACTGGTTTTTCATAAGTAGCTGGTTTTGTTTCACGTACAACAACATTCCCTTGTGCATCCAACGTAACTTCTTTACCTGCATCAAGAGCTTTCTTCAATTCGTCAACATTGGCAGTAGGAAGTTCTTCAGCAACTGGTGCATCTTTAGGGATAGCAACGATTGTTCCGTCAGGAAGTTGTTTAACAGTGCTATCTTTAGCATCTTCCTTAACGAGTGCATCAAGATTCAATTCAGGAAGCACTTCAGCAACTGGTGCATCTTTAGGGATAGCAATTACTGTTCCGTCAGGAAGTGTTGCAACAACGTTTTCTTGAGCTTTCTCTGCAAGGTCAACGAGTTTAGCATATGTTGCTTCAAGTTCTGCAAGTTTAGCTTCTTCAGCTTTTTGTGCAGTCAACAAGTTTTCAAGCTTAGACTGTGCCATTTCTAGGTCAGATTTAGCGAGTTCCAATTTGACACTAACAGCTGTTCGAGCTTGTTTCGCATTTGCTAGAGCAACAGGTGCGTCCAAATATGCTTGCAAGGTTTCAGCCAATTCTTTAGCTTCTTTAACAAGAGCATCTTTTTCAGCAAGAAGTTTTGTAACTTGTTTGTTCAAGTTGTCTAGTTTAGTTTCTTGGTCTTCAAGTTTGGCTGAAGCATTTTCAAGAGCTTGTGACGCAATTGTTTGAACAGTTTTAGCTTCTTTAAGTGCATCTTGAGCTTTTTCAAGAGCAGATTTCTTGTCAGCTAGACTTGCTGAGAAGTTAGCGACTGCTTCACTTGCTTGAGTTTCACGTTTCTTAGCATTTTCAAGAGCAATGTTTGCTAAACGTAGGTTGTTTTCAGCAACTTGAGCTTGGAGTGGCGTAGCCATTGCGTCAGCCAAGACTTTTTCAGCTTCAGTTTTCAAGCTAAGTGCGCTTGCGTAATCAGTTGAAGCTGTTGTCAAAGCATTTTTAGCATTTTCTGATGCAGTTTTAGCTTGTTCAAGGTTTGATTCAGCTGTTGCGACTGCTTTTTCAAGAGTTGCGATGTCTGTTTTGTCTTCGATGACTGTATCGTTGTCGAAGTTATAGAAACTTCCGAATGTTGTAATCATCCAATATTGACCATTGATGTTAGCAACAGTTAGAGCAACAGTTTTGCTGTTTTCATTAGACAAGTTGTTACGTAGGTGCTCCCATTTAGATGGTTCATCTTCGAATGAAGATAGTTCAAATGAACGTTTTACACCATATTTTAAGTCATACATTGTTTTAAAATCATGTCCGTCACCAAACGGTGTTAGATTTTCTAGTCCACCTGGGATATGACCAGCAACATTTGGGTCAAGAGCACGTTCTTCATATTTCTTAGCAACTGATTTTGAATGTTCTAAGATTTTTTGTGTAGTTTGAACGTTTTTGCTTGGATTTTGACCGAAATTATGTTTCAACTGAGTTACAAGTTTAGCATAGAACTGGCTAATTTCTACCAATTGGTCATCAGTTAAGTTATTTAAATCGATTGAACGATTTTTATCAGCTTCACTGATTTTGATAGTTGATGCGCTAGACATTTGAACAGCCATACCGCGCATAACACGTCGAGTTGTTTCGTTATCATTTGCTCGCCACAATTCGTAAGCATCTTTGTATGTGATATCGTTTGATTTTGCACCAATTTTATCACGGAGATTATCAGAGATGTGGAAAGTTGGATTTTGGATATTTACAATATCAACATTTTTGAGTGCATCTTGAGCTTTAGTAAGTTCAGTTTGTGCATCTTCCAATTTAGCTTCTACTGATTCAGCATGTTGGTTAGCTGTTGCCAATTTTTCTTTTGCCAATTTGACAGCATCATTTTTAGTATTTACATCAGTTTCAGCTGATTTGATAGCATCTTCACGTGCTTCATCAGCTTTTTTTGCTGTCTTGAAAGCATCTTCAGCTTCAGCGACTGTAGCTTCAGCGCCTTTAACGCCTTTTTGAGCGTCTTTCAAGTCGTTTTCAGCATTTGCAAGTCCAGTTCCGTCAAGTGCAGATTCTGCATTTGCGACTGTTTGTTCAGCTGTTTGGACATCTTTTTCAGCTTGGTCAAGATTTTCTTTAGCTGTTGCCACGTCTGATTGCTTTTCAGCAAGAACAGTAGTCTCAGCTTTGATTTGTTCGTTTGTAGCTTCAGTTGCTTTTTGGTTATTAGTTTGCGCTTCAAGGTTCTTAGCTTGAGCATCTTTGACTTGAGCAACTTTTGCAGGTGTTACTTGAGAAGCAATTGCTTCAGCATCGTTAACAGCTTTATCTGCATTAGAATATTCTGTTTCAATTGAAGCAACAGTAGCTTCTTTTTCTTTTACATCAGCTTTAGCTGTATCAATCTTAGCTTCAGCTTCTTTTACAACAGCTTTTTGAGCGTTAAGAGCAGGTTTTACTGTAGAAGGCGCAGGAACTTCACTCTTTTCAAGTGGTTTCACTTGTGACTTAGCAACAAGAGCAGGTTCATTGACAGCAGTGTCAGTAGGTACTGAAGTCGCTTGAGCTTCTTGCGCAAATGCAGGCGCACCAACTGATGCAAGCGCAATAGCTGTTGAAGTGGTTAGGGTTTGTAGTTTTTTCATCAATTTCTCCTTTAAAAACTAATAAAGTGAGCTTATTTTTATAGTTTTACTACACTATTTTATCATTATATGGTGTAATATTCAACACTTATATAATATACAAGTGTAATTTGTACTACTTATTATTTATAATTTTTATCTTTAAAATAATATTAGGTAAAGGTAAAAACTATGAATCAAAACAACTTACAAACATTTATTGCAAAAAGAATTAGATATTTACGATTGACAAAAGGGCTTAGCCAAGAAAAACTTTCCGAACTGGCTGGCCTAGGCTCGAAACACATCCACAACATAGAAAATGAAAAATATAATTTTCAAATACAAACGTTAAACAAGATCATCACAGCTCTTGAAGTAGATGAAAAATCATTTTTTAATTTTGAGTTCCCAGAAAAGAGTGAAGAAATTGAAAATATTATCAATCAACTTGAACAAATACCAGAACCACAAAAAACAGATATAATTGATGCAATAGCAACCTTATTGAATAACATAAACAACCGCTAAGAAAATCTTAGCGGTTTATTTTTATCCCAAAATTATCCTCTAAATTACTTAGAAAATCCTCTCTCCAAAAAGAGTCATTTATAGTCTTGTAAAATTCGACTAAATACCGTTTAAATGAAATTTCAGTTATAACTCTATTTTTATTTTGTTCTTCAATCTTTTCTTTATACTTGTTAATCTGATACTTTTCAAATTCATATATTTTATTTGAAAGAGAAGAAATCACGTTCTTGTTTTCTTGATTCATATAAATTTTTTTAAACTTATTGAAAGATTTTTCAAAATTAAAAGGTGGTATAAATTCTTGATTCTTTAACTTATTATAAAATTCTTCTACTTCTTTTAATCTACTATTGTAAGCATCCAATGACAATTCTGGTGCTACAGACTGTAATATTTCTGTACGCCCCCTAACATCCTCTAATAGTTCACCTACTTTTTCAGCTTGTTCAATGCATAATTTCTGATTTTCAAACCAATCTTCTTTTAATCTTCGTTCAAATTCTTCTAATAAAGTATTTATAGTTAACTCAAAATTAGTCTCCAACATTTCTTCATTCAATAGTTGCTTAATTGTTGAACTAGTACGTGGCTGAATGCGAAAAATTTTAATCGGTAGTTGACGTCTTTCAATCTCCAATTTTAATGAGAAAAGATAATCTTCACTCATTAAATACGCAGGCTTGCCAGAATTTTTAAACTCTTCTCTAATTTTGGCTTCTGGTGTTTTAAAACCTTGCCGTTGTAATTGCTTCACTAGCTTATCTTCTTTTTTATAGAGATTATCCCAACTCGAGAGAATTTTGGGATTTTTCCCAAATTTTGGAAATACATATAAAGTTTCAACTACCTCATCGCCTTGAAAATTTATGTATGATTCAATTATATGTTCTCCCTCTGAAAGTTGCTTATATTGGCCTAGTACATCTTTTTTCAAAATATCACGAATTTGTTTTTCAGTTATATCCATATAGAATTCTTTTTCTATTCTTCCGCTAGGATAACTTCTAATATAATCCAAAGCTTCTTTTACATTATAATATTTTTCTTTCAATATAATGTCCTCCTTATCGCTATTTTCAGCTTATCAAATAAAATCTCCTAATGCAAATTTTTTTATTTTTTTCCCTTTTGGTGTATTTGACGATTGTAATTTTTAATCGTGATACACTTGAAATGTAAATAACGAACGTTCAAATATTTACAAGAAAGAATTAACAGAAAGTACTAGCTCTTAGCTAGTTTGGTAACAAATATGAATAATAACTTAGTTCAAACAGGATTGTTTGGAAGCAACTCAAAACAAACAGGCGATTCAATTGTAAACGACCGTCGCACTGCTCCAGCTCTTAATAACATTTCTACATGTGTTGCTGTAAGTGTTACTGAGCCACAGCCATTCTTCCCAATCGTCGGTTTTGAAAAAAATACTAATGGTAAAAACGCCCCTGTATTCTCAGACAAATCAATCGGTTACGAAGTGTTTCTTTCAATGCCAAGGGATGATGGTTCTGTTAAACTGATTAGTCTTGTTGTTCCTACGATAGAGATTGCGAACAAGATTCAGTTCAGACATTTGTATCAGTTAGTCAACCCACGTGGTCGCTATAAGTTCAAAAGTTTCGATGTTATAGAAGTCTGGGCTGAAGATGTTAAAGAAGTTAGTTTAAAGTAGAAAGGAAATAGATATGAAAGATATTTCTAAAGAATTAGATGATTTAACAGCTTTAGACCTGCCTATCGAACTTCGTAGAATTTTAGCAATTTACATTAATTCTGAAGTCCAAGGGCGAGTTTCATCTTTTGTTAATTTGAGTTTAGTCTATTCAAATGGTCGTTACACTGATTTCATTCGTGCATACATGTATTTTGAGCTCATGCGTCGCAAAATGTTAACAGAGATGCAAGAAATATGTAGGTATTTATGATTAGATACAGATTAAATAAAAATACAGGTCATTTAATACCTTCATTCCCTAATGTTGTAACTCTACTCCAAATTTTTGGAGTTGGGTTACTATTTTGTGGTGGTATTATTCGATGGCTACTATTTAAAGGAACAGAGATTGGTATTTTTAGAAGTGAAGCGCAGTTTGGTTTGAATTTAATAGTGATTGGAATAGCTGTCTTGCTTTTTACGAATCTTGTTTTGCTGGTTCGGTTTGTTTTAAGGCTATCAAAAATTGGGGCAATATCTTTATACTATCAGCTAAGATTGATAGAACGACAGACACACAAAGGGCTGTTGGATTCAGCAACTGCTAATCGCAAAGTTGGTAGCAAATTTATCGATGTTAGTAAAGCGCATGCTGACTTTGAGAAGTCAAGCAGGCGCATCACGGTAAAAATCAAAAAGTTAGCTGACCAAACTACAGACGATTTGGAAAAGTTTGCGGAAATGTTATCAGCTTGTTTAGTGGGTAAAAATCGTTCACTCATTGTTTTAGATTATTGGTTAAGTGAAGATAATACAGAGTTCATTTACTTATTAGATGATATTGTAGAAGCTAGAGCAAGACAGCTCAAGCCAAGAGACATAATTGAGTTAAGACCTGACAACGATTTTGAAATAACAGTTGAAAAAGGCTTAACCTTTTCATTCTTACGTTCTCCTCAAATTTTATTGGTTGGAAATACAAATTCTTCTAAAACAACTTTTTTAAAATCTATGCTTGCACAAGTATTCTTGTTCAGTGAAGATGTTGATTTAACAATCTTAGATGTAAAATCTGAGTTCAGCTCATGGGATTTTCTACCAGTTGGGGCTATTTTATCAGACAGTGAAGCTATTTTAGCATATTTTGAAGAATTGTTGGAATTAGTTATTAAACGTGAAAAAGAAATTGCGAAATTGTCAGCACGTGATGATATTACTGGCGCAACTTTTGTGAATTTCGGTAAAGAGATGAAGATGAAGCTATGTATTATCGAAGAATATTCAGCAATGATTTCAAGTATTACAGATAACAAGATGAGAAAAAGGGTTCAAGATTTGGTCTTGTCTATCGTTTCACGTTCTCGCTCGAGTGGTGTCTATATCTGTATCTGCATGCAACAACCAAGGGCAGAGCTTTTGAGTACAGCGGTACGAGATAATTTAGGTGTTCGTATTTGTTTATCAAACGGAGCTATTACAGACGAATTAGCTAGAATGGTCTTTGGAGAAACTGACAATATTGATAATCATGCGCCCAGGTTTTCTGGGTATATCATGACTACTGATGGACAGTTCAGCAAACCACGGAAATTTTGGAACATTAATCTACACGAACACGGTTTGGAAAAGATTAGTACATTTAAACAAGCGTTTTTATACGGTCAGAGATTAAGAAAAAAGCGTAAATAATGGGGTACTAGCATTCATGGGGGTCGAGTAATGACCCCCATCCCACCCCTCACGGGGTTAACTACAATATAATTAAAAGGAGTTATTTTACTATGATTCAATGTGACGTTGATGAAATTTCATTTGTATTTTTACCAGAGTATAACGAAATGATGTCTAATTATGAGGCATTTGCTTTGGATATTTGTTCAAAAATTGATGAATTATTGAAATTAGAAAAGTACACGGTTAATTACAAGCTAAATGAAAAAGGCTTTGCAGGATACAGTTATATTATCAATTTTGATGAATTTGAAATTTTGTTATGTTTTAACACTGACAGCCCACGAATGGGAGTGCTTCTCAAATTCTCGGGTCAAGGTTTGAAACATTACTTGAAACGACGCGAAGAAGATAATCAAAAAATTTCGTATCGCCAATTAGTTCAAAAATTTTTTGAATTAGAAAATTATTTTAGCGGTAGTTGTAGAGTTTCAAAAATTGATTTTGCGATTGATTTTATAGATGAAGGTTTGAAAGTGAATCAGATTCACCAGGAGTTAAACAAGTCAATAATAAAATCAAAATACGTTGATAGTTTTACAAATACAATCAAATTGAGAAAGAATCAGTCAAATATCAGTACGTTCAATACAAACAATAGAGTAGAAACAATTTACGTTGGTAGCAAAGCAAACAAAGGAAACTCTCTACTATTACGAATTTATGATAAAAAATTGGAGCAGGAGAAAAAGAAGGGCATCTTTTATTCTGAAGCATTGAAATGCGATGATTGGGTGCGATTTGAAATGTCAATTAGGCAGGGTTACGCTAATCAAACTGGTCTAGATATTTTAAAATGTAGAAACGATAAAGAACTATCGAGCCTAATTTTTCAACGATTTACTGACAAATATTTATTTTTCAAAAATGATGAATTATGGGATATTTCAAAGGTTATGCTGGAATACGTTTCGACTGATTTTGATTTATTGAGGTCAAAACCAAGAAGAAAAAATGATTTATTATCTACCTATATTTACTTATTGAAAAACAGCGGTTTAGAATCATTTCTATACAAGATTGATAAAATTTACGGTAAAGAAGCAATTCAGGAATTTTTCAAGCATGTTTTGATTCATTTCAAAACAAAGTACAAACCCTCACCAGACACGATCATTTTTCTAAATAATAAAAAAGATGAACTAATGAAAGAAAAAGAGCCGTGGAAAATATTCAAGTAAGAGAACGAGAGGAAATGTATATGACGGATAAAATCTCAATTAAAATAGAAAATTTGGAAGTAAATCTTCCTCAAACACACATTATAGTAGAGAAAGATGAATATCTTGACTTGAAAAACAAGGCTTCACAGGGGCAATACATGAGTCTATCAGAGGTTTTAGAGATGGTTTCAGTCTCTCGGCCTTGGCTACTCGAACATGTTCTTTATCAGCCTGATATTCGCTCAAAAATCGATATTGATAAAAACAGAGATGGGTTTGTGAAATATCCAGACAATCAGGGCGGACGGTACTACTTCTTAGCCAGCAAAACGAAACAATTTTTTGAAGAAAACTTTGCAGAAATCTTTAGTTTATGATACGATAATCAAGATAATATCTTGGTTATCGTCTTTTAGGAAGAGGTAATCATGTCAGTTTCATTCAGAAAACGAGGTAAAAAGAATTTATGGGATTATAGAATTTTTGATAAAAATAAAAAGGTAGTTGCTTCAAATTCAGGCTTTAAGACAAAAAGAGAAGCTGAAATTGAAGCGTTAGCTCTTGAGTTAAAATTGCTTAATGGTGCAATAATTGATAAAAATATTACATTCTATGCTCTATGGGAAAAGTGGCTAGAATTAACAGTTAAACCACTCGGAAAAGCAGAAGCTACATTTAATAAACATTTATTGCGTGGTAAGTTTATCAAAGATTATTTTAAAGATAAACCAGCATTAAAAATCAAAGCGAGCGAATATCAAGCATTTATTAATAAGTACGCTGAAACAAATTGTCGTGACAATGTAAGTAGAATGAATGCGGAAATTAGGAATGTTATTGTATTTGCGAAAAGAGATAAGCTTAATATCGAAGATTTTACTGAAGGGGTTATTCTTTCAGGACGACCTCCAAAGAAGCGAAGAGATGAAAAATATATTCATAGCTTTGATGACTATCAAAAACTAGTAACATATTTAGAAAACAATCTTGATTTAACTACTTCTATAGTTCCGTATTTATTGTTGATTCAACTGAAAACAGGAATGCGTGCAGGAGAAGTTGCAGGTCTCACCTGGGATTGTGTATTGTGGGAAAGTTCAGAAATCAAAACTTATAGACGATATGATACAGCAAGAAAACGTTGGGCAAACCCAAAAACAGAAGAATCAGTCCGTACTATACCAATTGATAATGATACTTTAACTATTCTAAAAAAATTAAAACAAGAACAAACTGTATTCATTGAAAACGGAACAATTACAAATAACGAAAATATGATTTTAGTAGATTTAAATTATAAGATTGTAACAAATTCAGGAATCAATAAGCATCTAAAGCAAATTTTAAAAGATTTGAAAATTTATCCGCAGAATATGACAAGTACAGGTCTGAGACACACGTATTGTTCAACTATGCTAGCAATGGGTGTTGATATTTGGGCAGTTTCAAAGTTAATGGGGCATCGAGATATTAAACAAATAACTGAAACTTATGGACATCTTATAAAAGAAAAAGCAGATATTGAAAATAACAAAGTTCGTGCAGTTTTGACGAGTTTAGTTAAAAAATAGAATTATTGACCAAAAGTTGACCAAAATAAAAAGAAACATTGATTTAACAACGTTTCTTAATACTATATTATACCGGCGGCCGGGGTCGAACCGGCACGTCCTTGCGGACACTGGATTTTGAGTCCAGCGCGTCTGCCAATTCCGCCACGCCGGCAAATAGTAACTGGGGTAGCTGGATTCGAACCAACGCATGAGGGAGTCAAAG
>NZ_JVKV01000054.1 GCF_001072375.1 Streptococcus pseudopneumoniae | reverse complement strand
GCGGCTAGTTTCCTAGTTTGCTCTTTGATTTTCATTGAGTATAACACAAAAGGTAGCCCGCAAGCTACCTTTTTATTGTTCAAGAATTAAGCGTGTATGTTCTCTCTTAATACAACGGTTCATCACGATATCATCGCAACCTCCAGCACGCAAGATTTCTTCTGCTTCTAGACTTTCAAGTCCTAGTTGCGCCCAGAAAATCTTAGCATCAGCCTTGAGAAAATCTCGTGCCACATCTGGTAGAAACTCACTACGACGATAGACATTAACGATATCTACAGGGAAAGGAATATCAGCTAGACTGGCATAAGCCTTTTCTCCCAAGATTTCCCCACCTGCAGCCTTAGGGTTTACTGGTATGATTTTATAGCCACGAGCCTGCATTTCCTTTGTCACTCGATTGCTAGTTGTCTCCTCACGGTCAGACAAGCCCACTACTGCTAGAGTCTTACTGGTTTCTAGATACTGACGGATTACGCCATCACTTGGATTGATAAATTCTTGAGTCATAAAAACCCTCCTTTTTCATCAGTATAGCATATTTTGAAAGGGTTTGCAGAAATTTACTATAAAATCAAAAAATCCTCCCAAAATTAAACAATTTCATTCAATTTGAGGAGGATTCATAAAAATTTTATTTAAAGATTATTCTCTTGTTGGTTTATACTGAAGGCTTTCTCCATGTTGTTTGACAAAGTCACTCATCTCTGAGTCAGGAATTTGTCGAAGGTAGAGATTGGCACGAATCGTATCATCTTCTTCACGACAAGTAGAAAGAACAAGATATTTATCCTTAGCTGATACCTTAACATTTGGTTTCTTAACCTCTGCAGTATCATAAATAATATTTAGCTGTTTCTCAAAATCCGCATCATCATCAAAAGAAGTACGGTAAAAAGCTGTTTCTTCTGGAACAATAATCATAGCAACAGCTTCATAATAATACTTTCTCTCTGGAGTTTCAATGACTACATAAGGATGTGCATCAAAATATTCTTGGCGACTGAAGTAATTCACATCTTTAAACATACGGTGGTCAGCCACTTTACTACCACGAGCGTGACCAAATAACCAAGTCAATCGATCGCTAAAATCCTTCTTGTTATCGGCGTCCATAAAGACTGCCCCCATTAAAGGCTCATTAACGCCATCAAAGCGCTTATCTAAATAAGTCGCATTATCCGTTGTTTGAACAACTGGTTCATCTAACT
Organism: Streptococcus pseudopneumoniae; assembly: GCF_001072375.1. Lineage (GTDB taxonomy): Bacteria > Bacillota > Bacilli > Lactobacillales > Streptococcaceae > Streptococcus > Streptococcus pseudopneumoniae_L. The sequence continues at coordinate 11,815 of NZ_JVKV01000054.1, read as the reverse complement.
GGGTACCAGGAATATATACGTAACCAACCGTCTCAGAGTTTGTTGCAAGCAAGCCTTTAAATTTATTTGCGAGGTATTCCTTTTCTTCTGCGCTAGCAGTATAGGCTTGTTTTGGAGCTTCCTGAGTAACCTTTGCATCATTTTGCTTATCTCCACTTGGAGCTAGGAAGCTTTTATAGATAAAGAAGCCTCCCAAAGCAACGATAGCTACTGCAACGATTGAAGCAATTATTTTAGTAATTGGTGATTTCTTTGTCGTAGAACGTCTACTCATCTTTTCCTCCCTCTTTTTTTACCAAAAAAATCACTGAAACCAAGTTTCAGTGATTGGCTACTTTTTAAATAAAATTATTTAGCAGCGTGTGTTTTTGGAAGAGCTTTTTTAGCTTCTTTTGCTCCAGCTTTTTTAGCTGCAGCGTCTGCTTTTTTAGCTTGGTCTGCTGCACCTGGTTTACCATCTTCTGGTTTAGTTGCAGCTTGATCAGCTGCTGCTTGGTCAGCTGATGCAGCTGTACCTTGTGCTGCTTGATCATCAGCAATACGTTGTTCATTTGTACGGTTAGCTTCTACAGCTGTTTCATCGTAGAAGTTACGTTGAGCTTTAGCAGCTTCAACGTATTTTTGTTGAAGAACTTGGATGTAACGGTTGCGAACAGTATTGTAAGCTTCGTTGTAAACACGATCAAAGTCTTCTTGAGCGCGAGCAAGTTTTACATCATGGTCATGACCAGTGTAATCTTTAGCTGCATTAAGAGTTGCTTGAGCTGCCACTACAGAAGGTTGTGTTGCAACTTCTGCACGAATTTCAGCATCATGCGCTGCTACTTGAGTGTTAGCTTCATCTGCTGCATCACGCCAAGAAACATATTTCTTTTGGATCAATTGGTTAGAAGCATTTGGGTTTTCACCTTGCGCAAAAACTGGAGCTGCTGCTGAGAATACTGCAAGAGCTGCTACTGATGATAATAAAACTTTCTTCATGTTTTATCTCCTCTTTAATTTTAAAATTTAATTATAAGGATAATCCTTATTACCTCAAATTATATCACATATATTAGAGTTGTCAAGCTTTTTCTTAAAGTATTTTTAAAATTTCTGGTAAAAAACGAGTAAAATTTATTATATTCTTAAAAAACAAGCAATATTTTCGAAAGATTAAGGAAAAAAATGGACTAAAAAACGAACAATTAGTGAAATTTTCACATTTTTCTGATCTATTTAAGAAAACTCCCAACAAGGTCTATCACTTTGTTAGGAGTTTTGTCTGATCCAACGAATTCGTTAGATTTTTTTCTCAATACTAAATAATGGAGATAGAGGACGTTTTTCGTGGATACGGATGATAGCATCTGCCAAGAGATGTGCGATAGAGATTTGCTCAATCTTATCAATCAATCGCTCTTCTGGTAGGTAGATAGTATCCAAAACAACTAATTTTTTAATAGCTGATTTTTGGATATTATCCATAGCAGGACCTGAAAGAACTGGGTGCGTACAGCTTGCATATACCTCAACTGCTCCTGCTTCAGCCAAAGCATCAGCAGCATGACAAATAGTTCCAGCTGTATCAATCATATCATCAATCAAGATACAAGTCTTACCTTCTACTTTACCAATGATGTTCATCACTTCACTGGTATTCATCTTGTCTACGCTACGACGTTTGTCAATAATAGCAATTGGAGTTTTCAAAAACTCTGCCAATTTACGAGCACGAGTCACCCCACCATGGTCTGGGCTGACAACCACATAGTCAGAACCAACCATGCCACGACGCTCAAAGTAGTCTGCAATTAAAGGAGCACCCATCAAGTGATCGACAGGAATATCAAAGAATCCCTGAATCTGTGCAGCATGCAAGTCAATCGTCAACAAACGATCCACTCCAGCCACTTCTAGCATATTTGCCACAAGTTTTGAAGTGATTGGCTCACGCGCTCTCGCTTTTCTATCCTGACGTGCATAGCCATAGTAAGGCATAACAACGTTGACAGATTCTGCACTGGCGCGTTTCAAAGCATCTACCATAATCAAAATTTCTAGCAGATTGTCATTTACAGGTGAGCTAGTTGATTGTAGGATAAAGACGTGTTTTCCACGGATCGATTCTTCGATATTAACTTGAATTTCTCCATCTGAAAATTGACGTACGGTCGATTTTCCCAACTCTATCCCAATCTCTTGCGCCACACGCTCTGCCAATTCTCTATTTGAAGAAAGGGCAAACAGCTTTAAATCAGAAAAAGACATGATTTCCTCCAGTATTTATGTATCACTTGTGTTTTTTCACAACATTTTTCCAACTACCATTGTAGCGCTTTTTTCTTGATTTTTCAATAAAAAATAAGACAAGAATGGACATTTATCCCCTTGTCTTGTGCTCATTTATATTCCTTATATTCAAGCTGAAATGTGACAACTTAGACATTCTATCTCATGGGAAGATAGGAACTCACAAAGGAAAAGTTAGTATACCTCTCTCATACTGCCTGTATCTACATCATAAACAGCCCCTGAAATAACCACATCATCTGGAATCAATGGGCATTCTCGAAGTAACTGCATATCCTCACGAACACTCTCCTCAGCGTCTTGAAAAGGGAGAAAATCTTGACCCGAGACATCAACCCCTAATTCAGTTTTTAAATGTTCTTGAAACTCTTCGTTTTGAAATGTCTGAGCACCACAGTCTGTATGATGAAGAACCACAATCTCTCTTGTTCCCATTTGTTGCTGAGAAATCACGAGTGAGCGAATCATATCGTCTGTCACTCGACCGCCCGCATTCCGTAAAATGTGAGCATCTCCCAGTGCTAACCCCAAAGCTTGTGCAACGTGCAGACGTGAGTCCATACAAGTCACAATGGCTACTCTTGTTTTCGGCTTGATTGGCAGATTTAACTGCCCATGTAGGGCAACATAAGCCTGGTTGGCTTGCATAAACTGTTCAAAATACGACATGACAACACACTTTCTTACTTTTAAGATAATTTGAAAACCAAATTATTTATCTTCTATCTTACCATCTTTTCTTTGTCTTGTCAGTTTTCAACTTCCATATAAAAAAACTAGAACAGAGACTTCTAGCATCTAGCTTGAGTCCCTATCCTAGTTTTTATTGTTATGATTCTTTTTGGATATACTTGTTGAGAGAACCTGCAAAGCTTTGAAGATTGAGACTTTGTACATAAACCTCACCAGTACCTCGGAAGGTATTTACCACTCCTTCGCCTGTACCAATAGATTGCCAGAAACCATTTTCTAAGTGGATATGATAGTCCAAAGATTGACTCCAAGCCACCACATGGGCATTGTCAATAGTTATTTCTTGGTTTTGAAGCTCAATTTTCTTAATAGATCCAAAAGCATTAGCCAAAAGCGTTCCCTGACCTTGAGTTGTCATCACAAAGAGACCGCCTTGCCCTCCGAACAGAGCTTTCCCAATAGATTGGCGCTCCATTGTATAGAAAGCTGTACCATCAAGAGCTAGAAAGGCTCTATCATTCAATCGATATTGCTTTTCTCCTAGCTCGAGAGCAATCACTTGACCAGGAGTATCTGGTGCTAAAGCAAGGTTGCCGTTGTCAGACTCTGCAACTGCTTGAGTAATGAAGGTGCTTTCGCCAGAAACCATTGAACGTCCTACAGCTTTGACAAAACGTCCCAAACCAGAACCGCTGGCATTGAGTTGGGTATTGAGGCTTACGTTAGGCGTGTGGTAAACCATACTACCTCGCTGGATATAGACGGTTTCTCCTTGATTGAGTGACAACTCTACCAAAGGAAATTGCATATGACTGTCCATAGAAAATTTCATCAGAAATTCCTCCTTGTTTTAATAAATGTTAGCAATAAAATAATTAGTAATCTAAACCTGAGTACAACTATTAGGAGAATACTTTTTTCAAGACTTCTCCGATAGTGGTCACTCCGATCACCTGAATTTCCTTAGGGGGTTTGATTTCAGTCAAGGAATTTTTCGGTACATAGATTTTTGTAAATCCAAGTTTCGCTGCTTCATTGATCCGTTGCTCGATACGATTTACGCGCCGAATCTCTCCAGTCAAACCTAATTCTCCTACAAAACATTCCTGAGGGTTGGTTGGTTTATCCTTGTAACTCGAAGCAATGGCAACCGCAACAGCCAAGTCAATGGCAGGCTCATCCAATTTGACACCACCAGCAGATTTGAGATAGGCATCTTGATTTTGTAAAAGAAGCCCTGCTCGTTTTTCCAAAACAGCCATAATCAAACTTGCACGATTGAAATCAAGGCCTGTTGTAGTCCGCTTGGCATTTCCAAACATAGTCGGTGTTACCAAGGCTTGAACCTCCGCAAGAATAGGACGGGTTCCTTCCATAGTCACCACGATGGACGAACCAGTTGCTCCATCTAAACGTTCTTCTAGGAAAACTTGACTAGGATTGAGCACCTCAACCAAGCCACCTGATTGCATCTCAAAGATTCCAATCTCGTTGGTCGAGCCAAAACGGTTTTTGACCGCTCTCAAGATACGGAAGGTATGGTGGCGTTCCCCTTCAAAGTAAAGCACCGTATCCACCATATGCTCCAACATACGAGGACCCGCCAAGGTTCCTTCCTTGGTCACATGCCCGACAATAAAGATGGCAATGTTATTGGTCTTGGCCAGCTGCATGAGCTCGGCCGTCACCTCACGTACCTGGGAAACAGAACCCTGAACTCCAGAAATCTCAGGAGACATGATAGTCTGGATGGAGTCAATAATGAGGAAGTCTGGCTGGATGCGCTCCACCTCTGTGCGAACACTCTGCATATTAGTCTCTGCGTAGAGATAAAACTCACTATCAATATCACCTAAACGCTCTGCACGGAGTTTGATTTGCTGGGCAGATTCCTCCCCACTGACATAGAGAACTGTCCCCACTTGAGACAGCTGGGTTGAGACTTGTAAGAGCAGGGTTGATTTCCCAATCCCAGGATCCCCACCGATAAGGACAAGACTTCCTGGTACCACACCTCCACCAAGAACTCGGTTAAACTCCTCCATCTCTGTCTTGGTTCTATTGACATTGATGGAGGTCACTTCAGCCAGTTTCATGGGCTTGGTTTTCTCACCTGTTAAGGACACACGCGCATTCTTGACTTCTGCAACCTCGACCTCTTCTACAAAAGAAGACCAAGACCCACAGTTTGGACAACGTCCTAGATATTTAGGGGAATTATACCCACAATTTTGACATATAAATGTCGCTTTTTTCTTTGCGATGATAAACCTCTTTCTAAATCTCTATCTCACACTCAATCACTTGGCAAAAATCAATGGTTTCATTCGGTACAAATTGACGCATGAGCATTCGATGAGTGACAACAACGACTGTCTGATAGTCTCGATACTTGCCCATAGATTCTAGAAACCGAGACCTCATTTCCTCAGCTGTCTCATATTGAATAGGACTATTAGAAGGTAAGAATCCATTATTTCCTAGAAACAGAGTACGAGCTTTTTCAAAATTCTCTACTCCACTTTCATAGACTCGCCATTCATGCAATAATGGCTCCACTCTCAAAGGAAGTCCAGTAGCACGAGCCACATAGCTAGCAGTCTCTAAAGCTCTTGTGACTGCAGAAGAAACTAGTAGATCAGCTGAGTGTAGCAAAGAATGTTCGCTCAGTTCCTGAGCTTGCTGTCTTCCCTCCTCTGATAAGGGCGCCAAATCCATCCCGAATCCAGTATAGGAACGCTCCTCTAACTCACGGTAATCTGGTTCCCCGTGACGGACAAAAATAATTTTCATATTAAGATCCCCATAAAACTATCCAATCTTGATTCCGCAATCTTGCCACTGCTTCAGTGTTTTAGAGAATTTCTTCTGGTTGGCAACTCCGACAGCAGACAAATCGACAGAAACCTGATAATTCTCCTTGGTAGCTGCCAAAACGGAAGCCTTAACACAGCCATTGCCATCTACCCCTATAAACTCTATGCTTTTAGCACCGTTTTCCTCTAAAAAATCTTTTAAATCTAGATTAGTAAAGCAAGAAGCCCGACGCTTCTCAAAGATACGAGAAGATACAAGCAGCAAGCCGGTCGCAAATTTCTTCTTTCTGTCTTTTCTCCCCCGTCAAGGACACACGCGCATTCTTGACCTCTGCAACCTCAACCTCCTCAACAAAAGAAGACCAAGACCCACAGTTTGGACAGCGCCCTAAATACTTAGGGGAATTATACTCACAATTTTGACACACAAATGTCGCCTTTTTCTTTGCGATAATAAACCTCTTTCTATATCTCTATCTCACATTCAATCACTTGGCAAAAATCAATCTTATCATTTGGCACAAACTGGCGCATGAGCATTCCGTGAGTTACAATGATAATAGTTTTATAATTTTTATACTTTTCCAAAGCTCTTAAAAAACGATGACGCATCTCTAGATCAGTTTCATAGCGATAGGGAGAATCTTCAGATAAACCTCCTTGATGTTTTAGATAATATTCATGAGCTACCAATACACTAGTTAAATCAGAGTTAGTGCCATCTAAGTCTGGACGCCACTCATGAAAAAACGGCTCCACAAATAAGTCCAATCCTGTTTCAACTGCTATATAATGTGCTGTTTCTAAAGCCCTCGTCACAGACGATGAAATAATAATCTCTGCCTTTCCAAAACATGCAGTTTTAGCAGCTTCTTTTGCCAGACTGCGACCTTTTCCTGTCAATGGTGCTAAATCACGACCAAAACCACTATAGAGTTGCGGATTTTCAAGTTTATCAAGCATACTATAATCTGGCTCCCCATGACGTACAAAGATAATCTTCATCTTAGTGCCCAGTTGATCCAAATCCACCAGTCCGCACGCCATCTGCCGCATCGCCATCCGCAATCAAAAATGGAGCAAAGACAGCCTGAACCACACGTTCCCCAACTTCAAGAACAACCTCTTGGTCTGTGATATTCTTCATCTGAGCAAAAATATGTCCTTCATTTCCTGGGTTACCATAATAATCTCCATCAATGACACCCACAGAGTTAATCAAAACCAAGCCCTTCTTACGAGGGTTTGAAGAACGATCATAGAGGTAGAGAACCTCAGTCGGTTGCATATAGGCCTTAACCCCTGTTGGAACAAGGACAATCTCACCTGGAGCAATGACCGTACGCACCGCAACCTTTAAATCATAACCAGCCGCATGCGCTGTCTCGCGCTTCGGCAATAAATTTTCATCTGTAAAACTAGAAACTAATTCAAAACCACGAATTTTCATATTTTCCCTCTTTTTAATCTTTTATTCTAGGCTATTTTATCTTATTTATTCGAAAAAAGCACGAAAAATCTTCTATATAAAATAAAGAAAAGTGTCCTATCAAAAAGCAAACAATAAAATCATACAAAAAAATTTAAAGATATTTCAAATGTCCCTTATTTTCCCTTTTATTAACAAACTCATTCCTATTTAGCCACACTTAAACTATTTTCTTTAAAGCACAAAAAAAGAGCACACAATTCACTTCGCTTAGGGCTGCTGGATTCCTCCCCTGACCCGCTTCACGCAGAACTGTTGCTCCATTAGTTATTATACCACATTCCCAAAGATTTTAAAAGAGAAATTATTTTTTCCGTCGATTTCTAAAAAATTCCTGCATAATACCTGCACATTCACTCTCTAAAATCCCCGTCTCAACATCCACACGATGATTAAGACGCTCGTCTGTCAAGATATCATACAGACTTCCAGCTGCACCAAATTTCTGATTTTTAGCCCCATAAACTACCTTAGGGATACGAGCAAGCCCAATCGCCCCGCTGCACATCACACAAGGCTCAATAGTCACAAAAAGTGTGCAGTCGAGTAAACGCCAACTCTCTTCCCTCAAATTAGCATTCTCTATGGCCATAATTTCCGCATGCATGACTGCACGTTGCAATTCCTCGCGCGCATTATGACCTCTCCCGATGATTTTCCCATCCTTGACAATCACACAACCAATCGGGATTTCATCATTCTCTAAAGCAATCTCTGCCTCCTTTAAGGCCTCTCTCATAAATGCTTCTTTTTCTTCAACTGTATAATCCATAACTTCTCTCTTTTCTCACCTATCAATTCTATCATTATAGCATGTTTTCCTAGACAAAAAAAGAGCTCTATAATATTTGCAGTAACTAACTTTTCTATAGATAGTAATCTATCTCTCTGGATTGTAGAAATAATGTTTTAAAAAGAGTATAATAGTAGCAAAATTGAGAGAAACATTAGAAATCATGAACTGAAAGTAATGGAGACAACTGATACGGAATGTCCAAATCTGTTGAAACATTTTTAACGATAAGTCTCCAAGAGATGATTATCCTGAGATTTAAATTACAAACAAGATGAAAGAGTAACTAATGCAATTAGAGTTTTTACAGGATGAACCAAAACTTATCTTGATGTCCCCTTACAAAGATACATTTAATAGAGTAGGAGGGCCATCCATAATATCTTTATCTGTTATGGTTCTCTGGATTCTAAAGCACCTGATGGCTTATAATACTGATTTTTCAGACAAGATTGTTATGGCGATAGTGCTAATTTATGCTCCCCTCCTTATATGGTTTATGAGCTATTCTCTCTTCATAAATGGAGTAAAATTAGAAGTTTATAAAAACAATATTGTTCAGTATTATACCTATAGCAATAGAGGCCACAGCTTATTACATTATCAATTTAAACTTCAAGATATTGAACAACTAACCATTAAAAAACGTCCTTTTAATTGCGTAAAGTTAAACATAAAAATTAGAAATCCTATTTTTTTAGAAGGACATGAAAAAAAACTAAATAAGCTAGTCAGAGTCAGTATCATCACAGACAAACTAAAAGCAGATACTTTTATGTACGAAATGAAGCAATTTCAAAGTGATAAATCAGATAATCAAGTAAGCTGATTCAGAAAAAATTCAAGTTTGTCTAACTTACAAATTCTCAAGAAAATAGTTCACTGAAGAGGCTGGGATCAGAAATCCCAACCTCTTTTTTGCTTAAGTTATGAGCCTTTGATGTGTTAGCCAACTGAACGATTTGTTGGTATTTTCCAATTCAAAAAGCTCCTTTTACCGAAACTTCTTTTCTGCATTCACAACCTTAACTAATTTACCAAAATGTTGAAAACTCGTAGATCTGGGGCTACCAAATCAAGACTTAATCTAGAGACTTAATGCCCTATGTTTTTTCTTCATATCCTACTTTCAAGAAGACACCCAGATAGGACTTAAAAACTGAAAAAAAAGCCACCGAATGCGGTGACTTTATAGGGAGATTATTATGAAAAAGAAAAGTTTAGGATATTTGTTACAACAAGTTAGGAGGTCTTCTTGTAACTGTCTATAGTATAGCTGAACTATCTTAAACAAATCTTAAAAAATCTCTTATGACCAAACACTTTCTAAAATATTTGTTTGTTCACGACCAGGACCTACTGAGAAAGTAGAGATACGAACGCCAACCAATTCGCTAACACGACGAACATAGTTACGTGCATTTTCAGGAAGATCTTCCAAAGTACGTACTCCAGTGATATCTTCTGACCAACCTGGTAATTCTTCATAAATAGGTTTACAACGTTTCAATTGTTCAAGACTAGCTGGATAGTAGTCAATGCGTTGACCGTCAAGATCATAAGCAACACAGATTTTAACTGTATCCAAACCACTCAAAACATCGATAGAGTTCAAAGATAAATTTGTAATGCCAGAAACACGGCGACTATGACGCATCACAACTGAGTCAAACCAACCTACACGACGTGGACGACCTGTTGTAGTACCATACTCATGACCTACTTCACGAATGCGTTCTCCCACTTCATCAAACAATTCAGTTGGGAATGGACCATCACCAACACGACTTGTATAAGCTTTACATACACCTACAACCTTGTCAATCTTGCTTGGACCAACACCTGAACCGATCGTCACACCACCAGCAACAGGGTTTGAAGAAGTAACAAACGGATAAGTCCCTTGGTCAATATCTAACATGACCCCTTGTGCACCTTCAAAGAGAACACGTTTGCCATTATCAAGTGCATCATTCAAGATAACAGAAGTATCTGTTACATATTGCTTGATTTGTTGGCCATACTCATAATATTCTTCAAAAATATCATCAAATGAAATAGGTTCGCTATCATACAATTTTACAAATTGACGATTTTTCTCAGCAAGATTGCGTTCTAAACGTTCACGGAAAATCTCTTTATCCAAAAGATCTGCAATACGGATTCCAACACGAGCAGCCTTATCCATATAAGCTGGCCCGATACCCTTGATAGTAGTACCAATTTTATTTTCACCCTTAGCTTCTTCTTGCAGACGGTCTAACTCGATGTGGTACGGCAAAATAACATGCGCACGATCAGAAATACGTAGATTATCTGTTGTAACACCTTCATCATGAAGATAGCTCAACTCTTTCACAAGTGACTTAGGATTTACAACCATCCCATTCCCAATGACAGAAATTTTTTCAGGGAAGAAAATTCCAGAAGGAATCAAGTGCAACTTAAATTTCTTTCCATCAATCACAATTGTGTGACCAGCATTATCGCCACCTTGGTAACGTGCAATCACTTCTGCATTAGCTGAAAGGAAGTCTGTAATCTTCCCTTTACCTTCATCACCCCACTGGGTACCTACAACAACAACTGAAGTCATAATCTTGTCTGAGCCCTTAGGCTCTTCCTTTCTCACATACATGGCAGGAATCTCACCTGCAATTATATCTTACAATTTATTATAATAAAGATTCTCAATTTTTTCAAGACCAAAGACCAGAAACATTAGGGAATTAGAGAAAATTAGAAAATTAATATTAAAAAAATATTGTAAATTTATATTATGAAAAGAAAAAAATATAAAATCGTTCGGAAATATGAAAATTATAAATTATCCCCCAACACAGTCATTTGAAATTAATAGCTGTTCAATGTACAAACGATAGCAAGCTCTATAGTGGAAAGAAAATAAAGGATGCATAATATCAAGCTTGTACCGAACTAAATAATAGAGTAAAAATCGAAGATGAAAAACTTCCCATTCTAAATCATTATCTACTAAATAACTATATTCCTTTTCAATAACATCATAAAAATCAAGATATTGTTCATAAATCTGTTCAATCATTTTATTTGACTCCATTTCTATTGATAAAATGAGTATAACAAAAAAATAGAAGAAGCTGGGAGAATACTTCTATCATGTCCTATTGTGAATAGTAAAATTAATAACAGTTACAGAAAATTGACAGAACAGATATATAAAAATACATTTCAAAATAAAAAAGAGCTATAGGAAAAATCATTGTAGAAAATATGGGAGCTAACTTAATTGAAAAAGAATCATAAGAACAAAAAAACAACCCCTCACAATCCATTAAAGATTTACTTCTGATACTCAATTAAAATCACAGAGCACTTTTTATTAATAACCTGCTTAAGAAATATCATGTTCAAAGTATAAACTTGAAAACTTATCATCCGATTGATGGACTTACCGTATTCTAATAAGTCAACGAAAAAGTTTTTAATAAAAACTAAGACATATATGTTTAAACATTGAAATTTCTACACTATTTGATTTTAAATGAGTGTGAAATCTATTAAATATACTACAAAATTACTTAAAATAAAAGAATCAAATATAACAAACTTATAAAAGATATTAAATATTAATAAAGAGCTAAATAAAAAAAGGATCAAGATGACCTCTGAAAGATAAATAAAAAAACGTTCCTTAGAACGTTTACATACTCCGCCAGTAGGACTCGAACCTACGACATCATGATTAACAGT
>NZ_JVKV01000053.1 GCF_001072375.1 Streptococcus pseudopneumoniae | reverse complement strand
GACTCCAGTGACTCCAGTTACCCCAGTGACTCCAGTGACTCCAGAGAAACCAGTAGCTCCAGAGAAACCAACCTCTGCTAAAGAAAATACTCCTCAGTTGCCAAATACTGGTACTGAAGATCATACTAGCTTAGCAGCACTTGGACTTCTTGGAGTAATGAGTGGATTTGGACTTGTAGTTCGTAAGAAAAAAGAAGATTAAAATAAAAATTTAATCCTATTGAAATTACTTCGGACTAGATGATAGAGTCTATAGCATTAAGAGGACAAACATTTTAAGAATGTTTGTCTTCTTTTTAGTTATCAAATTTGGTATTCAATATTACCTTACAATACTTTATAGAGATAGTTTTGTATGTGTAATACTCAAAATGAATCAAACTTAATTTTTTATGTGGAACACTTTATGCAATTGAAAATATACTCTCAAAGAATGTTCAAAATTAAAATAATAATACTTGGAAATACTAGCTAAAAACTAACTCTAGAATGTCAAAAATTTACTAAATTTTCCTGAGTAGACTAAGATAGAAAATTATAAAAAATGTGTTTTAGCCAGATTTATCTGCATTAGTCTAGCTTTTATCAATGGAAAATGTTATAATAGACTGTATTTAAAAAAATTTTAAGGAGAAATGACAGAATGTCTGTATCATTTGAAAACAAAGAAACAAACCGTGGTGTCTTGACTTTCACTATCTCTCAAGACCAAATCAAACCAGAATTGGACCGTGTATTTAACTCAGTAAAGAAATCTCTTAACGTTCCTGGTTTCCGTAAAGGTCATCTTCCACGTCCTATCTTCGATCAAAAATTTGGTGAAGAGTCACTTTACCAAGACGTTATGAACGCTCTTTTGCCAAACGCTTATGAAGCAGCTGTAAAAGAAGCTGGTCTTGAAGTCGTTGCACAACCAAAAATTGACGTAACTTCAATGGAAAAAGGTCAAGATTGGGTTATCACTGCTGAAGTTGTTACAAAACCTGAAGTTAAATTGGGTGACTACAAAAACCTTGAAGTATCAGTTGATGTAGAAAAAGAAGTAACTGATGCTGATGTTGAAGAGCGTATCGAACGTGAACGCAACAACTTGGCTGAATTGGTTATCAAAGAAGCTGCTGCTGAAAATGGCGATACTGTTGTTATCGACTTTGTTGGTTCTATCGACGGTGTTGAATTTGACGGTGGAAAAGGTGAAAACTTCTCACTTGGACTTGGTTCAGGTCAATTCATCCCTGGTTTCGAAGACCAATTGGTAGGTCACTCAGCTGGTGAAACTGTAGACGTTATCGTAACATTCCCAGAAGACTACCAAGCTGAAGACCTTGCTGGTAAAGAAGCTAAATTCGTAACAACTATCCACGAAGTAAAAGCGAAAGAAGTTCCAGCTCTTGACGATGAACTTGCAAAGGACATCGATGAAGAAGTTGAAACTCTTGCTGAATTGAAAGAAAAATACCGCAAGGAATTGGCTGCTGCTAAAGAAGAAGCATACAAGGATGCAGTTGAAGGTGCAGCAATTGATAAAGCTGTAGAAAACGCTGAAATCGTAGAACTTCCAGAAGAAATGATCCACGAAGAAGTTCACCGTTCAGTAAATGAATTCCTTGGAAACTTGCAACGTCAAGGTATCAACCCTGACATGTACTTCCAAATCACTGGAACTACTCAAGAAGATCTTCACAAACAATACGAAGCAGAAGCTGAGTCACGTACTAAGACTAACCTTGTTATCGAAGCAGTTGCGAAAGCTGAAGGATTTGACGCTTCAGAAGAAGAAATCCAAAAAGAAATCGAGCAATTGGCTGCAGATTACAACATGGAAGTTGCACAAGTACAAAGCTTGCTTTCAGCTGAAATGTTGAAACACGATATTGCAGTGAAGAAAGCTGTTGAATTGATCACAAGCACTGCAACAGTAAAATAATCTGAAAAGATAAAAGCCCACCGGATTCGGTGGGCTTTCTTGTACTTTATTTTCCGAAAAATTCCTGCAGGTCTTCTTCAGTAATCCCAATCATAGCTGGGATACTAGACCAGTTGTCTTCGGTTAGAATGTAGGATTGTTCAGTGTTAGTAGCTAGTGTAGTTTCAGAAGCTGATTTACCAGTTCCATCAGTTGATTCTATTAAGTCGCTGAAACGTTCAATCAGATAGGTCTTACGAGCTGTTCCGATATGTTGAGTTGCATAGTCAAAAGCCTGTAATTCACCTAATAAAATGAGTTTACTTTTGGCCCGAGTGATAGCAGTGTAGATGAGATTACGTTCTAACATGCGTTTGCTAGCACTAGTAATCGGAAGAATTACAACTGGAAACTCGCTACCCTGAGACTTGTGGATACTCATGGCATAGGCTAAGCGAATCTTGTACCATTCGTTTCGAGGATAGGAAACCTCGTTACCATCAAAATCGATGACAATCTCATCCTGCTTGGACTCGGTGTATTTTCCTGGAATCAAGTCTGTGATATAGCCTAAGTCTCCGTTAAAGACATTGACCTCTGCATCGTTGACTAGGTGGATAACCTTATCTCCTGTTCGATAGTGACACTGAGGAGCTTCAAAGCTAAGCTGGTCTTTTTGTGGAGGATTAAGGAGGTCTTGCATGAGCTGGTTGATGGCATCAATACCTGCAGTTCCACGGTACATAGGGGCAAGAACCTGAATATCGCGAGCAGGGATGCCACTTCTGATAGCAGCACCTAGGATTTTTTCAATGCTAGCAGGGATATGGCTACTAGCGATTTCAAAGTAGGAGCGGTCTGCTTTTTTCTGGGTAAAATCTGCAGGTAATATTCCCTGACGAATCTGACTAGCAAGCGTGACAATGGTTGACTCTTCGCTCTGACGGTAAATTCTTTCCAAGCGAGTCTGAGGAATCAAGGGAATATGAAGTAGGTCCGCTAGAACCTGTCCAGGGCTGACAGAAGGGAGCTGGTCGCTGTCGCCCACGATGAGGATTTTACTGTTAGAAGAGATGTTGGAGAAGAGTTGATTGGCCAGCCAAGTATCTACCATAGAAAACTCGTCAACGATGATAAAGTCAGCATCCAGATAATCTTCTAGATGACTGGTATCATCGTCGCCTGTCATTCCTAAATGACGGTGTATGGTCGCGCTTGGCAATCCTGTCAATTCATTCATGCGACGAGCCGCGCGACCAGTTGGAGCAGCTAGGAGAATGGGCAGATTGCTCTTTTTCTTGAGGTCAACTCCTTCTAAAAGAGCATAGACAGCGATAATCCCATTGATAACAGTAGTCTTACCTGTACCAGGTCCACCTGTCAGGATAAAGACCTTGTTCTGGATAGCATCGCAGATGGCTTGTTTTTGAATGCTATCATACTCAATTCCCAGTTCTTCCTCAACAGTTGTGATATGCTCTTGGATGGTTTCTAGATCCTGTTTTTTACTCTGACCTTTTTCGAGGATTCTGATGAGATGGCTGCGAATCCCTTCTTCTGCAAAAAAGAGGCTATTATCAAAGATTTTGGTGTCAATCTGCTGGACCTTATCTTCTTCAATCAGATAAGCAAGTTCTTGGGCAACTTGACTCGGATCTAGTTCGACTGGACGGGAGGATTCCAGAAGGTTGAGGGTTTGCTCCAACAAGTCTCTAGCTTCCATATAGGTATCTCCCGTCTCCATGCAACCTTGAAAGAGACTATGGACGAGACCAGCACGGAAGCGCTCGGGAGCTTGGCTCTCAATCCCCAATTCTTGGGCCAGTTGGTCAGCGATGGTAAATCCCAAGCCCTTGATATCCTCAACTAGTTGATAGGGATAGTTCTCAACAATATCTAGCGTTTCTTCCTTGTAAAAGTCTTGGATCTGAAAGGCTAGCTTATTTGGAATGCCGTAATTAGCCAGTTTAGCTAAGACCATCTCTGTTCCGTAATTAAGACGAAGGGTTGAGACAAAGGCTTCACGATTTTTAGCAGAGAGGCCAGAGATAGACTGGAGCTTGTCTGGATTTTCTAAAATTTTGTCAATAGTGTTTTCACCGTAGATATCCACGATTTTCTGAGCTGTTTTGAGTCCAATTCCCTTAAAATGACTGCCGGAAAAATACTTTACCAAGCCCTTACTAGTCGGCTTAGCTCTCTCATAGCGAGTCATTTGTAGTTGTTCACCATATTTGGAGTGTTGGACGATTTGTCCCCAAAAGGTGTATTCCTCTCCTTCAATGATATCAGCCATGGTACCTGTGACAATGATTTCATAATCATCAAAGTCTTCAGCATTGGTATCCTCAATATCTAGGAGTAAAATACGGAAAAAATTGCTGACATTTTCAAAAATAATGCGTTCAATGGTGCCTGAAAAATAAACTTCCATAAAATTCCTTACAATAGTGTCTGAGAAAATGTATCCCAGATTTAGTCAAAATAGAATGAGAAGAGGCTGAGATAGAAAATTCTCGGCCTCTTCCTAGTTTTTAAAACGTTCCGATACGCTTGAGTGGCCAGAAGCGGAATTTGGCTTCACCAGTGATATCTTTTGCCTTAAAGGTACCAACATGTCGACTGTCGCTAGATACCAGACGGTCATCACCCAGTAGGAGGTATTCACCCTCTGGTACAGTGAAGGTAAAGCTAGTGTTGTAATTAACATCTAGGGTAAAGGCCTGAGCCTTTTGAGCTAAAGTTCTAAAGTATTCTCCCTTTTTACCATCCCAACCAGTTCCAGTATAGGTGCTCTGGAGTTTATCTTCCTTGAAACGCTTGAGGTATTCTGCTAAATAGGGCTCATCAGTTTCTTGACCGTTAATATAGAGTTTATCGTTGTCATAACGAATGGTATCTCCTGGCATACCAATGACCCGCTTAACGATATCCTTGTTCCCGTCGTCTTCATGAGCAACCACAATATCAAAACGATTGATTGGGAGATGTTTAACCACAAAGAGGATTTCTCCATCTGCTAGGGTTGGATCCATGGAATGTCCTTCTACACGGACATTGCTCCAGAGAAAGAGACGGCTAAGACCTACTAGTGTGATCAGTAGGATGATAACTCCCCACTCTTTTAAAAATGATTTTAAATATTTCATAATTTACCTTTCTAGCATTTTTTTTGCTTTTTCAGTATTTTTAAAGTGTAGTTTGGCGCAGAAATTGAGTCCCTGCATACCATAAGCTTGGAGGATTTGGCTAGCTACCTTATCAGAAGCTGTTCCAGCCCCGCTTGGAAGTTGATAACCAAGTTCTCTACCCAGATTTTCGAGATTCTCTAGAAAGAGATCACGCGCAATGATAGAACTTACTGCGACAGCCAAGTACTTACCTTCAGCTTTTTCCTCTAGGCTGACTGCATTAGAAAAATGATTGGCTTCATTTTTTAAGTACTTCTCATAGTTTTGAGCACTCGTAAAAGCATCGATCACAATCTTTTCTGGCTGGACTCCCTTTTGGAGGAGGAGAAAAATCGCTTGATTATGCAGAGCTACCTTGACGGAAACGGCATTGTAGCGCTCCCCAATGACTTCATTATACTTACTTGGAGAAAGAAGCAGCGCTTGGT
>NZ_JVKV01000052.1 GCF_001072375.1 Streptococcus pseudopneumoniae | reverse complement strand
CGCAATAGCTTGACTGAGTATTTCCGTGTTGATAATCTTGAAAATATTGATGAAGTTAAACGTGCAGTTGCCTTTCTCTTTTATAAGCATGGTCCAATTGACCGCATCGAATCTCATAATGAATACTGGCTAGAGTTGGATGCTGCTCTTCGTGAACAATTTAATGTCTTTGGTGCCAAACCAGACGACCTCAAAAAGACCAAGTTCAAGTCTGAAATGAAGAAACTCTTCAAAAAAGCTGGAGTTCCAGTGGTTCCAGGTGCTGTCATTGAAACAGATGCAGATGTTGACAAAGCTGTGAAAGAAATTGGCCTTCCGATGATTGCCAAACCTGACAATGGAGTGGGAGCGGCAGCAACCTTCAAGCTTGAAACAGAAGAGGATATCCATCATTTCAAGGCAGAGTGGGATCATTCAACCGTTTATTTCTTTGAAAAATTTGTTACTTCTAGTGAAATCTGTACCTTCGATGGTTTGGTAGATAGAGATGGAAATATCGTCTTTTCTACGACCTTTGACTATGCCCATACACCGCTTGATCTTATGATTTACAAGATGGACAATTCTTATTATGTTCTTAAAGATATGGATCCAAAATTGCGCAAGTATGGTGAGGCAATCGTTAAAGAATTTGGCATGAAAGAACGTTTCTTCCATATCGAGTTCTTCCGTGAAGGTGATGATTATATTGCCATTGAGTACAATAACCGTCCAGCAGGTGGGTTCACCATTGATGTTTATAACTATGCCCATTCTTTTGATTTGTACAAGGGCTATGCAGCGATCGTTGCGGGTGAGCCATTCCCTGCTTCACAATTCGAGCCCCTGTACTGCTTGGCAACATCTCGTCGCGCCAATGCCAACTATGTTTATTCAGAAGAAGACTTGCTCGCCAAATACGGTCAGCAATTTAAGGTCAAGAAAATCATGCCTGCAGCCTTTGCTGAATTGCAAGGAGACTTTCTCTATATGCTAACGACACCAAGTCGTGAAGAAATGGATAAGATGATTAAGGACTTTGGTCAGCGTCAAGAATAATCAAAATTTTGACTTAACAAACTAGGTTTGTTAGGTCTTTTTTTAAGAACTAAAATAAAAGCGTTTTCCCGCAGTATTCTTTTAGAATATCTGTTGCTAAAAGGCTTAAAAATTGATAGAATAGGGATTGTCTAAAAAATATTAAGGAGAATCTATCAATGGATTTTGCATGGGCAGTCAAATATGCCACTGAATTTTTGGGAACAGCCATCTTAATTATCTTGGGAAATGGTGCAGTTGCCAACGTTGAACTTAAAGGTACGAAAGGTCACCAAAGTGGCTGGCTCGTTATCGCTGTTGGTTACGGTATGGGGGTTATGATCCCTGCCTTGATGTTTGGTAATGTTTCTGGTAACCACATCAACCCAGCCTTCACTCTTGGTCTAGCAGTTAGCGGACTTTTCCCTTGGGCACAAGTAGCACCATACATCGTTGCTCAAGTTTTGGGAGCAATCTTCGGACAAGCCTTGGTTGTTGCAACTCACCGTCCTTACTACTTGCAAACTGAAAAAGCAAACAATATCTTGGGAACTTTCTCAACAATTTCAAGTATCGACCACGGAACAAAAGAATCACGCTTTGCAGCAACAGTTAACGGTTTTATCAACGAGTTTGTTGGTTCATTCGTTCTCTTCTTTGCAGCACTTGGTATGACAAAGAACTTCTTTGGAGCTGAAGTCCTCCAATACATGAAACAAATGGCAACTCAAGCTGGTCAAAATGTTGACTTCTCTGATTTGGCAATTAAAGCTCAAGTAGCGCCTCATACAGCATCAGGACTTGCTGTTGGTCACTTGGCACTTGGTTTCCTAGTAATGGCTTTGGTTACTTCACTTGGAGGACCTACAGGACCTGGTTTGAACCCAGCTCGTGACTTTGGACCACGTCTCCTTCATGCCTTCCTTCCAAAATCAATCCTTGGTCAATACAAGGGTGATTCAAAATGGTGGTATGCTTGGGTACCAGTAGTTGCACCGATTGCAGCTGGTATTGCAGCAGTAGCACTTTTCAAATTACTTTACCTATAATCACTCAAAACTGGGAAGCCCCAGTTTTTTCTTGTCTACGAAAGTCGAGTTTTTAGATAGAGAATCTTAAATCGTCAGACTTTTTTCATTTTAATACTAAAGGTGAAAATGTGGCGAAAATATGGTAGAATAGAGTATTAAGTAATCGTTGAAAAAGGAAGATTATGCGTAAAGAAATTGCACCCGAATTATATAATTACAATAAATTCCCTGGTCCCGAATTTCAACTGACTGGAAACAGAGTGGAAGCTGAAGATTTTGTTTTTACTCTAGTTGAAAATAGCAAGGATGCTTTTGATGCAACAGCTTTTACTCAACGCTTTTCAGAAGTATTAACAAAGTTTGATTATATCGTAGGAGACTGGAGTAATGAGCAGTTACGCTTACGGGGATTTTATAAGAATGAACGAGCTGAAGAGTCTTTAGAAAAAATTAGTCGCTTGCAAGACTACCTACTAGAGTATTGTAGCTATGGTTGTGCCTATTTTGTTCTAGAAAATGAAGCTCCTAAACGAGCACCATTTGACCAAAAGATGCGCAAAAAAGAGGAAGAAAAGGACTCTCGCAAAGGGAAAAAGACTTCTCAAAGTAAGAAAAAAAATCATACGGATAAGAAAAATAGACGCCGTTCAAAAGAACAGAAATCTCAGAAAGAAGACAAGGGGCAACGTCATTTCGTCATCCGTAAGAAAGATTAGAGAATAAGGAGAAAACATGAAACCGTCGATTTATAGTTTAACACGTCAAGGCATGCAAGAGTGGGTCTTGGAGCAGGGAGAAAAGAAATTCCGTGCCGACCAAATCTGGGAGTGGCTTTACCGTAAACGTGTCCAATCATTTGAGGAAATGACCAACTTGTCTAAGGATTTGATTGCCAAACTCAATGATCAATTTGTAGTCAATCCTTTGAAACAACGCATCGTTCAAGAATCAGCTGATGGTACTGTGAAGTATCTCTTTGAGTTGCCAGATGGGATGTTGATTGAGACAGTGCTGATGCGTCAGCACTATGGTTTGTCAGTCTGTGTAACAACTCAGGTAGGATGCAATATCGGTTGTACCTTCTGTGCATCAGGTTTGATCAAGAAGCAACGTGACCTTAATAACGGGGAAATCGTTGCGCAGATTATGTTGGTCCAAAAATATTTTGATGAACGTGGACAAGATGAACGTGTAAGCCATATCGTTGTTATGGGTATTGGAGAACCTTTTGATAACTACAATAATGTCTTGAACTTTATCCGTACCATCAATGACGATAAGGGGATGGCTATCGGTGCTCGCCATATCACCGTATCAACTTCAGGTTTGGCTCACAAGATTCGTGATTTTGCCAATGAAGGAGTACAGGTTAACCTTGCTGTTTCTCTTCATGCTCCAAACAATGAACTGCGTTCAAGCATTATGAAGATTAACCGTGCCTTTCCGATTGAAAAACTCTTTGCAGCTATCGAGTATTACATCGAAACAACCAACCGCCGTGTAACTTTTGAGTATATCATGCTAAATGAAGTCAATGATGGAGTAGAACAAGCACTTGAGTTGGCAGAATTGCTCAAGAATATCAAGAAATTGTCATATGTTAATTTGATTCCTTACAACCCAGTTAGTGAGCATGACCAGTATAGCCGAAGCCCTAAAGAGCGTGTCATGGCCTTCTATGATACACTCAAGAAAAAAGGTGTCAACTGTGTCGTTCGCCAGGAACATGGTACAGATATCGATGCGGCTTGTGGACAGTTGCGTTCAAATACCATGAAGCGTGATCGTCAAAAAGCAGTAGCTGAAGTAAATCCATAAGATGAATCGAAAAACATTACTAAGCTTGGGAGTGCTTTTATACAGTCTTTGTATCGTCTGTTTTTGTTTTACTCCCCAACCTCAACTTCCTACAGGAGTGGAAACTCCAGGTATTCAAACTTTTGGACGCCTGGTTTTTCTTTTGACGCCTTTTAACTCCTTTTGGAAACTGGGTGAAGTAACCAGCCTTTTTCAGCTATTTTGGATTTTTTTGCAGAATACCTTAAATATCCTCTTGCTTTTTCCATTGATTTTCCAGCTTCTCTATCTCAATACTAAATTAAGAAAAACGAAGAAAGTGATTTTGTTTAGCTTTTTATTGAGTTTGGGAATCGAGTGTACACAGCTAGCTTTAGACTTTTTCTTTGATTTTAATCGGGTCTTTGAGATTGATGATTTGTGGACCAACACTTTGGGTGGCTACCTAGCTTGGATCCTCTATAAACTATTACATAAACACAAGATAAGGAATTAAAATGAGTATCTTAGAAGTTAAAAATTTGAGTCACGGTTTTGGTGACCGTGCGATTTTTGAAGACGTGTCCTTCCGTCTCCTTAAAGGTGAACACATCGGATTAGTTGGTGCTAACGGTGAAGGAAAATCAACCTTCATGAGCATCGTAACTGGTAAAATGTTACCTGATGAAGGTAAGGTGGAATGGTCTAAATATGTGACAGCAGGCTACCTTGACCAGCACGCTGTGTTAAAAGAAGGCCAAACCGTGCGTGATGTCCTTCGTACTGCTTTTGATGAGTTATTTAAGGCAGA
Source organism: Streptococcus pseudopneumoniae (assembly GCF_001072375.1). Classification (GTDB taxonomy): domain Bacteria; phylum Bacillota; class Bacilli; order Lactobacillales; family Streptococcaceae; genus Streptococcus; species Streptococcus pseudopneumoniae_L. Next base: position 82,698 of record NZ_JVKV01000052.1, on the reverse strand, counting down.
AGCACGTATCAATGAACTCTACATGGAAATGGCAGAAGAGGGAGCTGATATTGATGCATTGATGGAAGAAGTTGGCGAACTTCAAGACCGTTTGGAAAGTCGTGACTTCTATACCTTGGATGCTAAGATTGATGAAGTTGCTCGTGCTCTTGGTGTTATGGATTATGGTATGGATACAGACGTTACAGCCTTGTCAGGTGGACAAAGAACCAAGGTACTTTTAGCCAAACTCCTCCTTGAAAAACCAGATATCTTGCTTTTGGATGAGCCTACCAACTATTTGGATGCTGAGCATATTGACTGGCTCAAGCGCTATCTACAGAACTATGAAAATGCCTTTGTTCTTATCTCTCACGATATTCCTTTCCTAAACGATGTGATCAATATCGTCTATCATGTAGAAAATCAACAGTTGACTCGCTACTCTGGAGATTACTACCAGTTCCAAGAAGTCTATGCCATGAAGAAATCGCAACTAGAGGCAGCCTATGAACGTCAACAGAAAGAAATTGCTGACCTCAAGGATTTTGTGGCTCGAAACAAGGCGCGTGTTGCAACACGAAACATGGCCATGTCCCGCCAGAAGAAATTGGATAAGATGGATATCATCGAACTTCAAAGCGAGAAACCAAAACCTTCCTTTGATTTTAAACCAGCTCGTACACCTGGACGCTTTATCTTCCAAGCCAAGGACTTGCAGATTGGTTACGACCGTCCCCTCACTAAACCATTGAATCTTACCTTTGAGCGCAATCAAAAGGTCGCTATCATCGGTGCCAACGGTATCGGGAAAACAACTCTCTTGAAGAGTCTTTTGGGAATCATTCCTCCAATTGCTGGGGAGGTTGAGCGAGGTGACTACCTAGAACTTGGCTACTTTGAGCAAGAAGTGGAAGGTGGCAATCGCCAGACACCACTAGAAGCAGTCTGGAACGCCTTTCCAGCTCTCAATCAAGCCGAAGTTCGTGCAGCCCTTGCCCGTTGTGGTTTGACGACTAAACATATCGAGAGTCAAATCCAAGTATTGTCAGGTGGGGAACAAGCCAAGGTTCGTTTCTGTCTCTTGATGAACCGCGAGAATAATGTCCTTGTTCTTGACGAACCTACCAACCACTTGGATGTGGATGCCAAGGACGAACTCAAACGTGCTCTGAAAGAATACAAGGGTTCTATCCTCATGGTTTGTCACGAACCAGACTTTTACGAAGGATGGATGGATCAAATCTGGGATTTCAATGAGTTGACATAAAAAGAGAATTCCGTAAAACTAGAATAGTAAAAAGCCAAGTCTGTGTGACTTGGCTTTTTGGCTAGTAATTCAAATAGGTTTCAATATCAGATTTTTGGATTTCTTTACCGTAGTGACAAATCGGGCAAGAAACGAAATAAGTTTTTCCGTAAGGAAAGAGTGGAATCCAGTAAAGGGTAAACTTACGTCCAGTTTCTGAAATTTCCCAAGTGTCGGTATTGTTACAGTGACCACACTCGATAGTGGTTTGAGTATGTCCTAAGATCTTTTGGTAACCTTTCGAACCCCAGAATAAAATCATTGTCTCATCTCCTTATTTTAGGGTCATCCTATTTTTTACTGAAATCGTAGTCCTTAACAATTTCAATGCTGTCAATAGTGATAGCAGTAGTTGGTTTGTCTTTTTCGTCTTTTTCAGCCTTGGCAATCTTGTCAACAACATCCATACCGTCGATGACTTGACCAAAGACAGGGTGTTTACCGTCTAGACTAGGATTTCCACCTTCTTTGTAGGCTTCGATAATTTTCTTTGGATAGCTACTTGTAGGGAGTTTGGCAGAAATATCTGTCGTATTTTGGTTGATGAAGAACTGGCTACCATTTGAATTTGGTTGACCAGTATTGGCCATAGAGAGAGAACCACGAATGTTATAGAGATACGGAGAGATTTCGCTCTTGAAACCAGTTCCCTGGTCTTTAGTCTTGTCCTTATCATGCCAGATGGATTCACCACCAGTACCATCCCCTTTTGGATCACCAGTCTGGACCATGAAGCCATCAATCACTCGGTGGAAGGTAATGCCATTGTAGTAGCCTTCCTTAGCATGAGTTAGGAAATTTTCAACCGCAAGCGGAGCTAGCTTTGGAAAGAGTTTGATGCGGATATCTCCTTGACTTGTATGGAGAATGACTTCCGCCTCATCTTCAGCAACTTCTTTAGATAGTTGCGGGAAATTGGCATTTTCATTTGTCAAGGCATCCTTGAGATCCTTGGCAGATTGGGCGGCTGCTTTGGAACTTTCTTCGGCAGCCAAGCTAGAATCTACATAGTCATCCCCCCGCAGACTACGTTGGATACTGCTACATCCAGCAAGGGCAAAAGTTGAGATTAATAGAAGTGTTGCTATTTTTTTCATGGGAATCCTTTCAAAAATCATTTCTACCATTGTACCCTAATTGAAAGTGGATTTCAAATATTAGTGACAAGACAGTTTAAGAGGAAGCCAACCAGAAAGTCGCTTGTTTTGAGGCATCAATGCCATAAGTGTACTCAAAGTATTTAGGAACCAGATCTTAAGAAAGCTCGTAAAGCATCACAATTAGTAAACGTTAATTCGAAAGAATTACTATATTTTAAGAGTACATTTTCAAAGGATTTTTCTTTCGACTTTAATTCCTAATTAATCAATGAACTTAATGCTAGGTCTCGAAAAGAATTATGCTTCCTCTTTCTGTCTGAGTTCAAAGAGGTCTTCTACTTTCAAATCAAAAACTTGAGCAATTTTAAGAGCCATTTCCAGCGAAGGATTGTAACGGTTATTTTCCAAGTGCAGAATTGTCTCGCGTCGCATGCCGATGAGGTCGGCTAACTCCTGCTGGGTCATGCCTGTGGACTCACGAATAGATTTGAGATTAGTAATAATCTTGCTTTCTTTGGCCATGCTTATCCTCTCCGTTCCAAGATAAAATAGACAACCGCAAAGATGAAAATCAAGGCTGCTATGCTAATAAAGATCTGGCCCATGTGAAGAGTGAGAGACCCTATATACCCAATGATAACTGCTAGAATCATCAGTGCGCCTAGTATAAAAACAAACATCAAGCTAGCTGTCTTGGCTAAATTAGCATAAAAGCGTTCGTCCGGAGTTTCCTTGACATTTTTCAAACAGAAAAAACCAAATACAATCACTTCAATAACGAGGCCAATTCCCAAAATCCATTCTTTAATACCAGAACTTTCGCTTGGGGTCGAAACCCAAATCCCTACTGTATAAAAAATGCTTGCTGCAGACACAAGTATCGTGTAAAGCTTAGCAGACAAGTCAAAAATAATCTTTCTCTTACCTTTCTGACTCTTATGTAGCCAGCTCCAAATAGCTACAATTTGACCTGGCACTGAAATACCAGTAATAACTAACTTGGGTCCCCAACTAAGATTAGAACCAAATAAAACAATAAAATCAATAAAGAGAGCTACGGCAATCATTGCAATGAGGCCAAGCATTTTTTGACTTTTTTTCATGATAGACTCCTTTTTGTGTTATAAATATATAACATTTAAATGTTATGTTATAAATATATCACACTTAAATTTAGAAAGCAAGAATTTTATGTGTCAATGTGGTAATTATTTGAAAAAATTTTTTAATTAAAGACCTCGCTAGTCAAACAACTAAAGAATTCTTTGAAGCAATGCATCTGATTTGGTTTGGATAGTTTCGTTAATAATATTTGATGATAAAGAATTTTTGGAAAATCTAGATACTGTATGAATCTCTACTTTTTTTCTTAGACTGTTATAAAGTCTGTCAGAATAAGCTTTGTAGGTGTAGAAGTTAATTTTTTCTTTCTAATTTATCCCTATTAGTCTAAAAAATTTAAAAATTTTAAACTCTGTCAAGTTTTTTTCTTGACACCATCCAGAAATCTGCTATAATAGAACATGTGCTAAATAGCTTAGCTATTTCACCGAACTAAAAAATAAAAGAAAAGAGATATTAAAAATGGCAGTAAAAATCCGTTTGACTCGTATGGGTTCTAAGAAAAAACCTTTCTACCGTATTAACGTAGCAGATTCACGTTCACCACGTGACGGACGTTTCATCGAAACAGTTGGAACTTACAACCCACTTGTTGCTGAAAACCAAGTAACTTTGAAAGAAGACCGCGTTCTTGCATGGTTGGCTGATGGAGCTCAACCTTCAGATACAGTACGTAACATCCTTTCAAAAGAAGGCGTATTGAAGAAATTCCACGATTCTAAATTCTCTAAATAATTCTAAAGTAGGTTGACAGATGGATACGATTGAAAATCTCATTATTGCAATTGTGAAACCTTTGATTTCACAACCAGATGCCTTAACTATCAAGATTGAAGATACACCAGAATTTTTGGAGTATCATTTGGATCTTGACCAAAGCGATGTGGGTCGTGTGATTGGTCGTAAGGGTCGCACTATCTCTGCGATAAGAACGATTGTCTACTCTGTCCCAACTGAAGACAAAAAAGTAAGAATCGTTATTGACGAAAAATAAGAAAAGCGGGACGGATTGTCTCGCTTTTTTTTGTAAGGAGCAGGATATGAAGGATTTAACGTTTAGACAATTACAAGACTACTTACTCGAACATTACCAGCAGTCTCGGACTGAGGAAGGTCTTTTTATTAAGCTAGTGGAGGAAGTTGGAGAAGTCGCTGAGGTTTTAAATGGACGCTCTGGTCGAAAAGAAGGGGTTCATGATTCTAACGAGGAACTTGCAAAAGAACTGGCTGATATCATTCACTACACCGTTGCAATTGCAGCCATCAACGACATTGATCTAACCAAGACCATTTTTGAAAAAGACAAAAAGGCAGCTATCAAATATCAGCATGAACGAGATTTGGAAGGATATTTAGAAGCCGAAGGTCAGAACTAGCTTTTTCTCCAACTTGTGAAAATCCCTGGAACGTGATAAAATAAAGGATAAGGGTATATAATAAATCATTGTATAGAATGAGTGGTTTCTTTATGAAGAGGTTTGAAGTATCTACAGAAATTGGCAGTCTCTTTGTTACTTATCAAAAGCAAAAGAAAGTGCTAGTTTGTCTAAATGGAGCAGGTTTGCTACCAAGTTATGAAAATTTTTCACTTATACTTGAAAAACTTCCTCCCACAATTGGTTATTTGACAATTGATTTTCCAAACACAGGTAGGAGTTCGATTCAGAACCTAGCTGGAAAAAATCTGGACAATCTGGTAGATGCAGTTTATGAAATTCTTAAAAAACTAAATATTTCTGATTATGTACTTTGTGTTCATAGCTTGAGTGGAATCTTAGCTTGCAAATTGATGAACAAAGATTTTAATTGTCAAGCTTTAGTGGCGATTGAACCGACAACTAAAAAAGTAATGTTTGCTGATTTTTCAAAGAATCCTTATCCAGAAATGGAAAAGCAAATGAGACTGATTGAAGAATTCGGTCCTGAACTTTATTTTAAGAACTTAACTCAAACCACCTTTAGCCCTGAAATTAATAAAAAGATATGGGAATTAATGCAAGAAAAAGGCTCAGAGTTGGAATCTCAAGTTCCGGGCTTTCATGTATCTGTTGAGATCACCAAGGAAGATTTTGAGGATGTGTCAATAACGGATCGCATCCCTGTATTTATTTTTTGTCAGGCTTATAGAGAAAAAGAGTACAGAGAATCAGAATATTGGATTTCTAAGACTAGACTTATTCTAGGTGGAAGTCATCATTATTTACAGTGGTCTGAATCAGAAAAAATTGTAGATATTATTAAAAAATTGTAAGAAGAAAATGGAGATAAGGAAATTACAGGAGATCAAATGAACTATTTTAACGTTGGAAAAATCGTCAATACACAAGGTTTGCAAGGTGAGATGAGAGTCTTATCTGTGACGGATTTTTCGGAAGAACGCTTTAAAAAAGGTGCAGAGCTTGCCTTATTTGATGAGAAGGATCAATTTGTTAAAACAGTGACTATCGCGAGTCACCGTAAGCATAAAAACTTTGATATCATCAAATTTAAGGATATGTATCACATCAATGATATCGAAAAATACAAGGGCTACAGTTTGAAGGTTGCAGAAGAAAACCTGAATGACCTGGATGAGGGTGAATTTTACTATCACGAGATTATTGGACTAGAGGTCTACGAGGGTGATAACTTGATTGGAACCATCAAGGAAATTCTTCAACCAGGTGCCAATGATGTCTGGGTAGTTAAGCGTAAGGGAAAACGGGATCTGCTTTTACCCTATATCCCACCAGTTGTCCTCAATGTAGATATTCCTAATAAGCGTGTGGATGTAGAACTCTTAGAAGGGTTAGACGATGAAGATTGATATTTTAACCCTCTTTCCAGAGATGTTCTCGCCTCTAGAACATTCCATCGTTGGGAAAGCTCGTGAAAAAGGGCTTTTAGATATCCAGTATCATAATTTTCGTGAATATGCTGAAAAGGCCCGGCATGTCGATGATGAACCATATGGCGGGGGTCAAGGGATGTTGCTACGAGCGCAACCGATTTTTGATGCCTTTGATGCTATTGAAAAGAAGAATCCGCGCGTGATTCTTTTGGATCCTGCTGGTAAGCAGTTTGATCAAGCCTATGCTGAAGATTTAGCCCAAGAAGAGGAACTCATCTTTATCTGTGGTCACTACGAGGGCTATGATGAACGCATTAAGACCTTGGTAACAGATGAGATTTCCCTAGGTGATTATGTTCTAACTGGTGGAGAACTGGCAGCAATGACCATGATTGATGCGACGGTTCGCTTGATACCAGAAGTAATTGGGAAGGAAACCAGTCACCAAGATGATAGCTTCTCATCTGGGCTTCTCGAATATCCTCAGTACACACGTCCTTATGATTATCGTGGGATGGTGGTTCCAGAAGTGCTTATGAGTGGGCACCATGAGAAGATTCGTCAATGGCGTCTCTATGAAAGTCTCAAAAAAACTTATGAGCGTAGACCAGATTTGTTGGAACATTACGAATTAACAGCAGAAGAAGCCAAAATGTTAGCAGACATTAAAGAAAATATAAATTAAAAGGAGAAGCCTATGCAAGTCATTAAACGTGATGGACAAGTTGCCGACTTTGATCCAGATAAAATCTATCAAGCCATTCTCAAAGCTGCTCAAACGGTTTATGTTTTGACAGATGATTTACGTCAAAATCTAGCTCAGGTAACTAAGAAAGTTGTCTTGGATCTAGAAGAGGCAAAAGTGGAGCGTGCGACAATCAGCATGATTCAATCAATGGTTGAGCATCGCTTACTTGGTGCAGGTTACATCACCATCGCTGAACACTATATCTCTTACCGTTTGCAACGTGATTTAGAGAGAAGTGGTTACGGAGAACACATTGCTGTTCACCTTCATTTTGAACAAATTCGTTAATAGAAAAGAGTGAGATGAAGAAAACTCATCTCACTCTTTCTTAAATCGATTTTTTTGGGCAGTTTGGACGGTTGAGGGAACAAAACTCACTTTCCGAATATCTGGGATTCGAATAATGCGGGTCACATTTTTTGCAAAATTTTTAACGATAATTTGCTGGCGGTCCGTATCATATTTGATGATATCCCCTGTAAAACTTGTATCTGAAAAAATAATGTGGACAGCAGTTTTTTTTAGGAGCGCCTCTTTAATGGCACTTGTCAGGGAGTCGGCTTTGGAATGATCTGGTTCTTCTCGCCCGTCGAGAAAGCTTTGGAACTTTTGTTGAATGTGTTTAAATAAATCTTTCATCGGAGCCTCCCTTCTTTTTACCATTATATACAATTTTAAAAAAATCTACAAGATTTTACGAATAATCAAGTGAAGACAATCAAAAGGAGAATACAATGGCAGAATTTACATTTGAAATCGAAGAACACTTACTTACGCTCTCAGAGAATGAAAAAGGTTGGACCAAGGAAATCAATCGTGTCAGCTTTAATGGAGCACCAGCAAAGTTTGACATTCGTGCTTGGAGTCCAGACCACACTAAGATGGGGAAAGGAATCACCCTTTCAAACGAGGAGTTTCAAGTGATGGTCGATGCCTTTAAGAATCAATAAGCAATCATGTAAGAATAATCCAAAAGAAGCTGGGAAAAACCCGGCCTCTTTTTATTTGCTTGAAAAATAGGATTGAGTATGGAGTCGTTGAAGGAGTGGTCGTCCGATAAAACTAATGGCAATAATTTTTGCAAGATCAGGAATGATAAAGGGAAGCACACCGACAGCGAGAGCCTTGTCAATAGGCATACCAGTAAGGAAGTGGAGGCTGAGAATACCACCGACAAAGACAAGGCAATCCCCTAAGAGATTGGCTAGGAAAATACGTACAACACCACTATTTGTGTGTGTTAGATAAGATGCAAGTCCTGCATAGACTAGGTCAAACCAAAGATAACCAGCGCTTGGTCCTACTAAAACATGGAAACCAGCTCCTCCACCAGCAAAGACAGGAAGACCAATAGCACCCAGTAAGAGATAGAGTCCAACAGAGAGAACAGCTTCCCTTGGTCGAAAAACAGTAGCAATGAGACCGATAGCAAAGTTTTGCAGAGTAAATGGTACAGGTCCAATTGGGATACTAATTTGGGCTAATACTGCAATCAGAGCAGCCCCGATAGCTGGAATAGCGTAAATATGTGCTTTTTTCATAATAGTTAACCTCTTTTGTAATTTATAGTAACTATTATACTTTAAGAAACATAATTGTCAACCTGTTTTAAAAATAAAGGTTACAAAATTGTAACGGCCGATTTAGACAAAAAAGTCGGCTAGGATTTTTTTCAGAACACAGATTACCCTTATGGAGCTTGGCTACCATATGGTGAATAAACCTTAGGAATCCTGATGGAAAAGAGTTCTCTAATTTGCTCTAGTAAAAGAAAAAGATTGAAGAAAATGGTCCAAAATAGACTTTTTCTTCAATCTGAATGACCGAGATGATCTCATTTAAAATTATTAACGCATAGTCACAAACTCTTCTGAGCCAGTTGGATGGATAGCGACTGTCGCATCAAAGTCAGCTTTTGTAGCTCCCATCTTGATTGCTACTGCAAAACCTTGAATCATTTCATCAACGCCGTAGCCGATGCCATGAAGGCCAACGACCTTTTCATCTGCACCTGCTGTAACGAGCTTGAAGCGAGCTTCTTGACGGTGGCTGGTAACTGCTGAATACATAGAAGCAAATTTTGAAGTATAGACTTTAATGTTTTCTTGTCCATACTCTTTGATAGCTTCTTCCTCAGTCAGACCGACAGTTCCGATAGCTGGGTGTGAGAAGACAACAGTTGGAATAGTAGTGTAGTCCATTTTGGCATTGGTTTTACCGTTGAAAAGTCTTTCGGATAGGGTACGTCCAGCCTTGATAGCAACAGGAGTCAGTTCTTTTTCACCTGTGACATCGCCAAGAGCGTGGATACCGTCAACGACTGTGTTTTGGTATTCGTCAACTTGGATGAAACCACGTTCATTGAGAGTAACGCCTGCCTTTTCTAGCTGGAGTCCTTCAACGTTTGGACGGCGACCAGTTGCCCAGATAACTTGACTGGCAGTATGAGTACTACCATCTTCGAAATGAATGGTAATGCCTTGTTCAGTTTCTTCAAGTTTAGCAGGAACCTTATGGGTGTGGAGGTTTAATCCAGTGTTGGCCATTTCTTGAACTAGACTCTCAACAATATAGCTATCAAATCCACGAAGTGGACGCTCACGACGGACGAATAAATCAGTCTGTACACCAAGAGTATGGAGCACGCCAGCCAATTCGACAGCAATGTAACCAGCACCCAGAATGGCTACAGAATCTGGCAACTTTTCCCAAGCAAAGACATCATCAGAACTACCACCCAGTTCAGCACCAGGAATGGCAGGGATATGAGGATGGGCCCCAGTTGCAATCACGATGTGTTTAGCACGGATCAACTCTCCATTGACACTGACTGTATGAGCGTCAACGAACTCGGCGCGTCCTTCAATCAAATCAACTCCGTTACGCTTGAAGCTTCCACCATAAGAAGAGCGAGCACGATCAATATAGGCTTCACGATTTTTCCGAAGTGTTGCATAATCAAATTCATTACCAGTACTTGTAAAACCATAGTCAAGTCCATATTTGTGGATGCTCTCTGCGATTTGAGCTCCGTACCACATGATTTTCTTAGGAACGCAGCCAATATTGACACAGGTTCCACCTAATTTCTTTTCCTCAATCACTGCCGCTTTAGCACCATGTTCACCAGCACGATTCATGGTAGCAATACCTCCGCTACCTCCTCCAATGGCGATAATATCGTATTCTCTCATAGAAAGCTCCTTTGTTATTTTCTAGTCATATTCTATCTTTTTTTGGAGGTTAATGCAAAAATCTGCTACGTTTAAAATTTTTAAGAAAATGCTTGCAAAAATAAAAAAGAAAGTGTATTATATAACTAATACAACAATAAAAGATTTAGCAAATGTTTTTGGATAATGAGAAATAAATTGTCCATTTTTAGGATATGTGCTATAATCTTAACATATATATTTATAAAAGAGGTATTGCTATGAAAAGAAAGTCAAAAGCTAAGAAATGGCCTTTATTTACTGCTATTGGAGTGGCGTCAGTTCTTGTAGTGGGTGCAGCTGCTGTTCTTCTGTTAAGACAACCAAATCAAGCTGCAGCAAAAGATGAAACTGCTAAGATTGTCCTTGCTAAAGAGGGGTCTGTGGCATCTTCAGTTCTCCTATCGGGGAGTGTTACTGCTCAGAATGAACAATACATCTATTATGATGCAAGTAAGGGTGACTTGGACGAGGTCTTGGTTTCTGTTGGAGATCAGGTCAGCGAAGGACAGGCTCTTGTCAAGTATAGTAGCACAGAAGCCCAGGCTGCCTATGATGCTGCCAGTCGTGCTGTTGCTAAAGCTGATCGTCATATCAATGAACTGAATGAGTCTCGAAATACCGCTGCAGCAACACCTAGCCTTCCGCAAGCAGGTCTAGAAGGAGCAACTGGACAAGCGCCAGCTCAGTCATCCGGTTCTGCTACAGCTGCTATTGATTCTCAAATCAGCGATGCTCGTGATGTGCGTGCAGATGCAGAAGCGCAACTCGAAAAAGCTCAAGCCCAGTTGAATGCTGCTACGGTATTGAGTAATGTAGAGGGAACAGTTGTTGAAGTGAATCGTAACATTTCAAAATCTCCAACAGGAAATAGTCAAGTATTGGTACATATCGTAAGTAACGATAATTTGCAGGTCAAGGGGGAGCTCTCTGAATACAACCTTGCCAATCTATCTGTAGGTCAAGAAGTAACTTTCACTTCTAAAGTTTATCCAGATAAAACTTGGAATGGTAAGATTAGCTATATTTCAAATTATCCAAAAAATAACAGTGAAGCAAGCAGTAGCTTAGCTGGTTCAAACACAGGTTCTAAATACCCATATACAGTCGATGTAACTAGTGAAATCGGTGACTTGAAACAGGGCTTTACAGTCAGTGTCGAAGTGAAAAGTACTAGTAAAGCATTGATAGTTCCAATCTCGAGCGTAGTCATGGAAGAAGATAAAAACTATGTTTGGATTCTTGATGAAAATCAAAAGGCCAAAAAAGTTGAAGTTGGATTGGGCAATGCAGATGCAGAAAACCAAGAAATCACATCTGGTCTGACAGATGGAGCAAAAGTCATCAGTAATCCGACAGCTTCCTTGCAAGAAGGAAAAGAGGTGAAGACTGATGAAGCAACTAATTAGCCTCAAAAATATCTGCCGTAGTTATCGAAATGGTGATCAAGAGCTTCAAGTTCTCAAAAACATTAACCTTGAAGTTCACGAGGGAGAATTCGTGGCTATCATGGGACCATCTGGTTCAGGGAAGTCTACCCTCATGAATACTATTGGTATGTTGGATACCCCTACAAGTGGTCAGTATTTTCTAGATGGAAAAGAAGTGGCTGGTTTGGGTGAAAAACAATTAGCCAAGGTTCGAAATCAGGAAATCGGCTTCGTCTTTCAACAATTCTTTCTCTTGTCCAAGCTTAATGCTCTTCAAAACGTAGAATTGCCCTTGATTTATGCTGGAGTTTCAGCTTCAAAACGTCGCAAATTAGCAGAAGAATATCTGGAAAAGGTTGAACTGACCGAGCGTAGCCATCATTTACCTTCGGAGTTGTCAGGTGGTCAGAAGCAAAGGGTTGCCATTGCGCGTGCATTGGTCAACAATCCTTCAATCATCTTAGCAGATGAGCCTACTGGAGCTTTGGATACTAAAACTGGAAATCAGATTATGCAACTCTTAGTTGAATTAAATAAAGAAGGAAAAACCATCATTATGGTTACGCATGAGCCTGAAATCGCTGCTTACGCCAAGCGTCAGATTGTCATTCGTGATGGCGTCATTTCATCTGATAGTGGTCTCGTAGAAAAGGAGGAAAACTAAGATGCAGAATCTGAAATTTGCCTTTTCATCCATTATGGCCCACAAGATGCGTTCTTTCTTGACCATGATCGGGATTATCATAGGTGTATCCTCCGTTGTCGTTATCATGGCCTTGGGTGACTCTATGTCTCGCCAGGTCAATAAAAATATGACCAAGTCTCAGAAGGACATTCATGTCTTTTTCTCACCTACCAAGAGCAAGGACGGTTCCTTCACCCAGAAGCAATCTGCTCTAACCCTGTCTGGTAAAGAGGAAGATGTTTTTGTTGAACCTCCAAAACCACAAGAAGCTTGGGTTAAGGAAGCTGCTAAGCTCAAGGGAGTGGATAGCTACTATGTGACCAACTCAGCCAATGTGACCTTGACTTATAAGGATAAAAAGGTCGAACACGCTAACATGACGGGTGGGAATGTCACCTATATGGATGCGGTCGAAAATGAAATCATTGTAGGTCGTGGCCTTAGAGCGCAAGATTATAAGGATTTCGCAAGTGTGATTATCCTAGATGAAGAACTAGCCAATAGCCTTTTTGGTTCAGCACAAGAAGCTCTCAACCAAATTGTTGAAGTAAATGAAATTAGTTACCGTGTTATTGGTGTTTATGCAAGTAAGGAAGCTAAGGCTGCGAAAACATTTGGAGTCGGAGGACTACCAATCACGACCAATATTTCCTTAGCAGCTAATTTTAACACAGATGAGATTTCAAATATTGTCTTCCGTGTCAATGATACTAGCTTAACCCAGACCTTAGGACCAGAGTTGGCAAGAAGAATGACAGAGATTGCAGGTCTTCAACAAGGGGAATATCAAGTTGCAGATGCGTCTGCAGCCTTCCAAGAAGTTCAACAACTCTTTGGCTTCATAACAACGATTATTAGTGCCATTGCAGGGATTTCCCTTTTTGTCGGTGGTACTGGTGTTATGAACATTATGCTCGTTTCAGTGACAGAACGTACTCGTGAGATTGGTCTACGTAAAGCACTAGGAGCAACGCGTGGGAATATTCTGGTTCAATTTTTGATTGAATCCATGATTTTAACCTTATTAGGTGGGGTCATCGGTCTTCTGCTTGCTGCAGGAGTGACCATGCTTGCAGGTGTTCTTCTTCAAAACTTGATTGCAGGAATAGAAGTTGGAGTATCCATCCCAATCGCTCTATTTAGTTTAGCGGTCTCAGCTGGCATCGGTATGATTTTCGGAGTTCTACCAGCCAATAAAGCTTCTAAGCTAGATCCGATTGAAGCTCTTCGCTATGAATAAGATAATCAAGATGAAAAACAAGATGGACAACAGTCTGTCTTGTTTTTGTATGGATTTCCTTATTGAAAATCATCAAAATATGGTATAATGAAGTGTTAGAAAAACAGGTTTCATTAGCCTGGAAAGGAAATATTATGTCTGAAAAGAATTTTTATATTACAACACCGATTTACTATCCATCTGGTAAACTTCATATCGGTTCTGCCTACACTACCATCGCTTGTGATGTCTTAGCTCGCTACAAACGCCTTATGGGCTACGATGTCTTTTATTTGACAGGTCTGGATGAGCATGGTCAAAAGATTCAACAAAAAGCAGAAGAAGCTGGGATTACACCACAAGCCTATGTTGACGGAATGGCAGTTGGTGTTAAAGAACTCTGGCAATTACTCGATATCTCATATGATAAATTTATCCGTACAACTGATGACTACCATGAAAAAGTAGTGGCTCAAGTCTTTGAACGTTTGCTTGCTCAAGATGACATCTACTTGGGAGAATACTCTGGTTGGTATTCAGTATCAGATGAGGAATTCTTTACAGAAAGCCAGCTGGCAGAAGTATTCCGTGACGAATCTGGAAATGTGACGGGTGGTATCGCTCCATCAGGTCACGAGGTTGAATGGGTTTCAGAAGAATCTTACTTCCTTCGCCTCAGCAAATACCAAGACCGCTTGGTCGAATTTTTCAAATCGCACCCTGATTTCATCACTCCAGATGGTCGTCTTAATGAAATGTTGCGTAACTTCATTGAGCCAGGTTTGGAAGACTTAGCGGTTTCTCGTACAACCTTTACATGGGGAGTTCCAGTCCCATCTAATCCAAAACACGTTGTCTATGTTTGGATTGATGCCCTTCTTAACTATGCGACTGCTCTTGGTTATGGTCAAGACGATCATGCTAACTTTGACAAGTTCTGGAACGGAACAGTCTTCCACATGGTCGGAAAAGATATTCTCCGTTTCCACTCCATCTACTGGCCAATCTTGCTCATGATGCTCGATATCAAGTTACCAGAACGTTTGATTGCTCATGGTTGGTTTGTCATGAAAGACGGCAAGATGTCTAAGTCTAAAGGGAATGTCGTTTATCCTGAAATGTTGGTAGAGCGCTATGGTCTCGATCCACTTCGTTACTACCTCATGCGTAGCCTTCCAGTTGGTTCAGACGGAACCTTCACTCCAGAGGACTATGTGGGTCGTATCAACTATGAATTGGCAAATGACCTCGGAAACCTCCTCAACCGTACGGTTTCAATGATTAACAAGTACTTTGATGGTCAAATCCCTGCCTATGTAGAAGGTGTAACAGACTTTGACAATGAACTTGCTCAAGTGGCAGAACAATCAATCGCTAACTACCATACCTACATGGAAGCAGTTGACTACCCACGTGCGCTTGAAGCAGTCTGGACTCTTATCTCACGTACCAATAAATACATCGATGAGACAGCTCCATGGGTACTGGCTAAGGACGAAGCGCACCGTGAGCAATTGGCAAGTGTGATGAGCCACTTGGCAGCTAGCCTTCGTGTCGTAGCCCACTTGATTGAGCCATTTATGATAGAAACCAGTCGTGCAGTCTTGACACAACTTGGTCTAGCAGAAGTTTCTAGCCTTGAAAACTTGAGCCTAGCTGATTTCCCTGCAGGTGTAACAGTAGTTGCCAAAGGAACACCAATCTTCCCACGTCTCGATATGGAAGAAGAAATCGCCTATATCAAGGAACAAATGGAAGGCAACAAGCCAGCCGTCGAGAAAGAATGGAATCCAGATGAAGTCGAACTCAAACTCAACAAGGAAGAAATCAAGTTTGAAGACTTTGACAAGGTTGAAATACGTGTCGCAGAAGTCAAAGAAGTGTCTAAAGTGGAAGGTTCTGATAAGTTGCTTCAATTCCGCCTTGATGCTGGAGATGGTGAAGATCGTCAAATCCTTTCTGGTATTGCGAAATACTATCCAAACGAACAAGAATTGGTCGGCAAGAAAGTCCAAATCGTTGCCAACCTCAAACCACGTAAGATGATGAAAAAATATGTCAGCCAAGGGATGATTCTCTCAGCTGAACATGATGGCAAATTAACCCTTCTAACAGTTGATCCAGCTGTACCAAACGGAAGTGTGATTGGGTAAGATTTAAAAAGAACCAGTTTAAACTGGTTCTTTTCTTTTGTGAGATAGCAGTTGATAAAAGTGTCATTCTGCTTTATAATGAAGAAAAACGGAGGAAATTGCCATGAAATACATTCCATTTGGTCAGGAGAAAAGAGAATTGTCCGAAATCGTTCTAGGCATGATGCGAATTAGTGACAAGTCAGTTAAAGAGGTTGAGGAGTTGGTTGAAACAGCCCTATCTGTAGGAATCAATACCTTTGACTTGGCAGATATCTATGGTGGAGGTCGTTGTGAAGAATTACTGGGTCAAGTGTTAAAGCATCGTCCTGACCTGCGAGAGAAGATGTGGATTCAGTCCAAGTGTGGCATTCGCATTGAAGAATTCACCTATTTTGATTTTTCAAAAGATTATATTTTAGAATCAGTAGACGGGATTCTAAAAAGATTGCAGGTTGATTATCTAGATAGCTTGCTTCTCCATCGTCCAGATGCTTTGATGGAAGCTGATCAAGTGGCTCAAGCCTTTGAAATTCTACACAAATCAGGTAAAGTTCGAGACTTCGGTGTGTCCAATCAAAATCCTATGATGATAGAATTACTGAAGAAAGAGGTCAAACAACCTTTATCTATCAATCAATTACAACTAAGCGCAGCTTTCACGCCAGGATTTGAATCAGGTTTCCATGTCAATATGGAAGGTGACAAGGCAGCTTTGCGTGATGGTAGCGTCTTTGAATACTGCAAATTAAACGACATGGTTATTCAGGCCTGGTCAGTCTTGCAGTTCGGATATTTCAAAGGGAATTTTGTCGGCAATGAGAAGTTCCAACAACTAAACCAAGTCCTCAATCGATTAGCATTAAAATACGGTGTGAGCCCATCAGCTATTGCTATTGCTTGGGTGTTACGTTATCCAGCTAAGATGCAGGCAGTAGTAGGAACAACTAACCCTAAACATTTGATAGAAGCAAGCCAAGCAAATAATGTTAACCTAACTCGAAAAGAATGGTATGAGATTTACCTAGCAGCGGGGAATGACTTGCCTTAGAGACGAAAACGCTATCCTATCAAGAGCGAGGTCAATTCTCGCTCTTTTTATCTTTGTTTAAAAATTTATATAATTGTTTGAAAATACAAACTATATATGGTAAAATTTTATAAAATAACAATATAATAAACATTTTAATAAAATAGGGGCATTTGAAATGAAAAGAATAGTTTTGACTTCTGTTGTTTTACTTTCATTACTGACATCTGTTGGCTGCTCGAAACATAAAGAAGAGGCGAAAGTAGCTGAACCTGTAACGACTGAACAGACTACGCAGAATAATACAAAGTTATACAAGGAAGCTGGCTTACTTACTTTTAGAAACGAAAAGCAACTTGAACTTGGAGAACTGGATTCCAAATCTCGTGCAACCTATGCTCATATTCAGCTGAAAGATAGTGATGAGCCTCAAGAAAAGAGAGAAGCTAAATTAACCTTTGATCCAGTTGGATGGCATAACTATAAATTTTACTACGGAGATGGTTCTAAAGAGGCTTGGCTGATGAATCGCGGTCATTTAGTTGGTTATCAATTTAGTGGACTCAACGATGAAGGCCACAATCTAGTTCCTATGACAGCCTGGTTAAATACAGGTGCCTTTACTGGAACGGATGACAAAAATCAAAGTAGCATGCTCTATTATGAAAATGGACTTGATTCATGGCTTGCAAATCATCCAAACTATTACCTTGACTATAAGGTGACAGCTGTCTATAAGGATAATGAATTGATTCCAAGACAGATTATCTTACAGTATGTAGGAATTGATCAGGATGGGAATTTGCTTGAAATTAAATTAGGTAGTAGCAAGGAAAAAATTGATAAGTATTCCGTAACCCATGTCGCCTTGGATAACGTTTCAGCCAATGCTGAAATAAATTATGCAGATGGTACTGCAAAGAATACGGTCAAGTCAGCTGAAGAACGCGCTGCAGAGCTTAAGGCAGCCGAGGAAAAGGCTAAGAAAGAGGCTGAAGAAAAAGAAGCACAAGAAAAAGCTAAAAAAGAAGCAGAAGAGAAGGCTAAAGAAGAACAGACACAGCAGGAAACTGAAGCGCCAGCAGAAGAAGAATCACAAAGTAGTAATACAGGTGGCTACTTTAGAGATAGAAATGGAAGATGGCATCGACCAAATGGAAAGTTTGCCTCTAAAAAGGAAATTAGAGAAGCTGGATTGCAATGGTGATAGTTTTCTCAAGTTATATAAATCAGAATAATCACAGTCAAAAAGCCGTTGGAAAACGGTTTTTTGTTATAATTAAATTAAGATTCATAGATAACAAAGGAGAAAAACATGACATTTGAAGAAATTTTGCCTGGACTAAAGGCTAAGAAAAAATATGTACGTACTGGCTGGGGTGGGACTGAAAACTATGTCCAGCTCTTTGATACTATCGAGCAAAACGGGGTCGCCCTTGAAGTGACACCTTATTTCCTCATCAACGTATCTGGAGAAGGGGAAGGTTTTTCTATGTGGAGTCCAACCCCTTGTGATGTCCTAGCAACAGACTGGGTGGAAGTCCATGACTAAACGTGTACTCATTACGGGTGTTAGCTCAGGGATTGGCCTAGCACAGGCTCGACTCTTTTTAGAAAAAGGTTATCAGGTTTTCGGAGTGGATCAGGGTGAAAAGCCTGCCTTACAAGGCGACTTTCACTTTCTACAACGTGATTTAACACTTGACTTAGAACCAATTTTTGACTGGTGTCCTCAGGTGGATATTTTATGTAATACGGCAGGTGTATTGGATGACTACAAGCCCTTACTAGAACAATCCGCCCAAGAAATCCAAGAGATTTTTGAAATCAATTACGTAACTCCAGTAGAGTTGACCCGCTATTATTTGACACACATGCTGGAACATAAACATGGGATTATCATCAATATGTGCTCCATCGCTTCAAATCTAGCAGGCGGTGGTGGTCACGCCTATACCTCTTCTAAACACGCCTTGTCTGGATTTACCAAGCAATTAGCTCTGGACTATGCAGAAGAAGGTATCCAGGTCTTTGGAATCGCACCAGGTGCAGTTAAGACGGGTATGACGGCAGCTGATTTTGAACCAGGTGGTTTGGCGGACTGGGTAGCTAGTGAAACACCTATCAAACGCTGGATTGAGCCAGGTGAAGTTGCTGAAGTTAGCCTCTTTTTAGCAAGTGGAAAAGCGAGTGCCATGCAGGGACAAGTCCTGACTATTGATGGTGGTTGGTCTTTGAAGTAATATAGTTGATACTCAGTGAATATGTGGAGGTAAGCTATGAAAAGAGATGAGTTTGGATTTGTCTTGCCCAATCTCTACTACCAGTTTTTATCAGAGTGGGAAGAGATTGACCCCTATGAAATTGAAGATTCAGGCATCTGTTTGTATGCTAAGGAGGATCTTCAAGAGCGAAATGAGACTTATCAGATTGAGGAAACAGAGCCAGATTATTTTATGATTGGACAGGAAGGAGATTTGGCTTACTTTATTAAGAAAAATTCTGATGATTATATTTATGAAAATGACCTGGGTACTTTAGGCTCCCTAGAAATGAAAAAAGTTGCTACTACAGTCTATGACTTTATTGACAAGGTCTTGGAAGAAGAATTGTAAAAAAGGAAGGAAGTAATCATGTTTAGAGTGCTAGAAGCAGATTCACCAATTTCAAAAGAAGAATTTTTACAATTTGAGGAGATTCTTGGGAAGAAATTACCGGAGGCTATGATGGACTTTTATCTCAAGCACAACGGTGGTCAGCCTCAAGTAAGTGGTGTCCACGATGAACATCACCTCTTTCCTTTCAATTCCTTTAATTCACTTGAGGAGATGAGCAAGTCTCTTACATGGTATGATGATGAGGCTGTGCCTGCAGGATTTAGGGCTACAGACCTTCTCCATTTCGCATATGATCCTGGTTCTGGCAATTACGCTCTTTCTCTAAGGGAAGAAGATTATGGTAAGGTTTATTTCTATGTTTTAGAAGAGAAAGCTGAGATCTATGGTCAATGGGCTTCTTTTGAGGAATTTTTGAACTCTTTTGTTGAAGAGTGAGATTAAAAAGGAGACAGGATGCGAAAACACCAAGAACTTTCACTAGAGCAGATAATCGAGCAGGTGCGCGTGGACCAGTTATCTTCAGATAATTTTTGTCTCTATGGCAAGGAGGATGGAGAACTGAAACTGGATTGCCTTTATTGGGTATCAGATTATCCGGATGTAGTGGACGACTCTGATGTCTACCCAGCTGATGCATCGGAGCAAGATCTCCAGCTAGTCTACTATGGAGAGCAGTTGATTGATGTCCTTGCAGTCGCACTTGAGGAAAAAACAGATGCAAGTCTCCAAGACTTGGTCGAAGCTTTGAATTATTATAATCAGCATGATAGCTTTATGCCTTTTGACTCTAAGTAGCTCTCCTAGATTTATGAAGTTCCGTTATAAATAAACGAATCTCATAAGGAGTGAGATTGCACATAAGATAAATTCAGATGTGAAGATATGGCTGGAATTCTTAAATGAGACGTAAGAGGATTGACTGAGGTGAGAAAAATGGCAGTAGTTACTGTATTAAAAAAGATTATTAAACTCTATGAGGAAACAACGTTTATTCCCCAATCGGTTAATTTTTCAAATGAAAAATTAAGGATCCAGTCTTCAAATTTGACAGGAGAATTGCTTGATTATTATCAACACATAGTGTTCAAAGAGGAGTTATTTTTTGCTAATCAAAATTTTAATATCATTTTGTTGCCATTAGATTCTCCTGCAAGGGCAGTTGAATCTTGGGCCTTACAAGATGTTCTTCAATTTAGTGAAGGGCAATACCAGATATTCGCTACTACAGATACAGACGATATTCTTTTCTGCGATATGAAAGATGAAAAATCTCCTGTTTACGCGGGCAGTCCTGGAGATCCCAATTTTTACAAACTCGGCGCAAGTTTGACGGAGTTTTTTGAGTTCTATTTTGCTTTTTCAAATGTTTGGAACCAAAGAGAATATATCCCACAGGAGGAATTTATTGCTGGGACAGGTGACTTGATAGAGCGCTACCTTTCCCAGGATGTCCAAGTGACAGCGAAAGAATATCTATTTCGGTAAAATTAATCTGAGAAAAAGCCTTTCTAAATAACAAAAAGTGAACTGGATAGGAGAAAAGAAATGAATGTTAAAGAACTAATCGAAGAGGTTGAAAATAATCTTGAGTTAGTCTCGTATTTAAACCTGATCCCCAAAAAGAATAAGAAAACCCAAGCTATCTATCTCGAATCGCTAAATCATCTGGCCTATCTACTTTATCTAGATGGTCAAGAGGAAATGGCTAAGAAATTATTGGAGAGTGTCATACAAGTCCCATTTGAAGGAAATTATAACACTTGGACCTTTGTTGACAGTTCTCTGATTTTATTGGCCTATATGGAAAGAGAAACAGAAAATAAGCTATCTGCCTATAAAAAACTCCTTTTGTCTCCGTTAGAACAAGGGGAGGAATCCACTCAAAACATAAGAAGGAAAGTTCATCAGAGATTTTTGAATGGTGATAGCTTGGAGCAAAAGCTTGCAAAAATTAAGCAAGAATCAAGTCCTGAATCAGAAATGGAACGTCGTCTGCTATACTTGACAGATTTATTGAAGATTCACCTCTTTATTGCTGAGTCAACGTGTGAAGAGACAGATATTCAGGCAAAAATTGAAGAGAATATGGAGATACTGAAGAAGTATATCAAGGAACATGAAATCTATAGCCTCTTTCCTTTTAA
The DNA here is from genome assembly GCF_001072375.1 of Streptococcus pseudopneumoniae. Taxonomy (GTDB): domain Bacteria; phylum Bacillota; class Bacilli; order Lactobacillales; family Streptococcaceae; genus Streptococcus; species Streptococcus pseudopneumoniae_L. The sequence continues at coordinate 61,140 of NZ_JVKV01000052.1, read as the reverse complement.
GGGATAAAGTGAGCTAGAAATCTTTGACTTTTAGAAAGAGTGGAATATGGAAATCAAAAATCACTTTGGTGTATACGGGGTCTGTCTTCAAGACGGGAAATTGCTTTGCATTGAAAAAACGAGAGGCCCCTATCAGCATCGTTTTGATTTACCTGGTGGTAGTCAGGAAGTAGGGGAGGGGCTGACAGAAACTCTCAAGAGAGAAGTTCTTGAAGAGACAGGCTATACTCTTAGCAGTTATTCAAATCCTAGGATTTATGATGTGATGGTTCAAGAAGAGGGGCAAGACTTCGCAGTACATCATATCATGGCCTTTTATGATATAGTACTTGATTTAGAACGTTCTCAAAAATCCCTTCCTCAGGAAGTTCTTGACGGAAGCAATGATTCAGCAAAGGCAATTTGGCTTCCTCTTGAGCAGATTACCGAAGAAAATGCCTCCCCCTTAGTATTGAAGGTGAAGGCAGAGTTACGAGGATTTCCAGAATTGGACATGACAAGCTATAAGAATTGGAAGGTAAAACATGCAAAATCAACTAGCTCTTAGTGGCGAAAGAATTGTTGAAAAAGTTTACCCACAACTATTGCACCACGTCGGCATGATTCGTGGGGAATATTTGGTGAGGGAGATCAGTCAAAATATACTGCTAAAAAGTTGTCAGCAATTTGTAAAAGATTATCTAGACACTATTTGCCATTTGTACCCAGATGAAGAAGTCTGGTATCGCTTTTCAGAGTTAACAAATGCAGAAGCAAATTGTCTAGACGGGACTAAAGAGTATTTTGATGAACGCCACCCCTTATTTGGATATAGAGGAACTAGGCGTTTACTGGCGTGTTTGGATGAATTTCATGCTGAAGCAAATGTTGTTACAGAAGTTTATCAAACCAATCTCAATCTGTCTGTTATTTTTCCTTTTGTCAATGATGCTGAACAGTTAAAACAAGTTATTAGAGTATTGCGCCAGCATGGTTTTACTGGAAAAGTTGGAACAATGATTGAATTACCATCAGCTTATTTTGACTTGGACAGGATACTGGAAACTGGTATTTCAAAGATTGTAGTGGGAATAAATGATTTGACTTCTTTTGTTTTTGCGACTGTGAGGAACAGTCAATGGCATGATATGGAAAGTCCCATTATGTTAGAAATGCTGAGACAGATGCAGGATAAAGCAAGGATGAAAAAGATAGATTTCGCCGTAGCAGGATATCTGAATGCTTCTTTCATGCAAAGAATGAATCAAATGGATATCAAGTGCATTATCCATTATAGTTCTATTCCAGAGATTTTTGATTTAAAAATTAACCATCCAGACCATCTCAAACGTGTAAAAGAAGAAAGTAAAAAAATACAAAGGAGCAACCTATGACACCTCAAGAAATGTGGAATGCCTACAAGCAAATCAACCCCTCTATCGGAGATGAGATAGATGCCTGGGCCTTTGGAGTGGATCCAGACCTTTTAGCGGATCTGGTGTTTACAGGCGAAAAAACGGCAACTGCCTCAGCTTACGATCTTTACGCAGTAGAGGACGAACCCCTTCCACAAGAAGGAACTTTTGATGTTATTTTAGACAGTAAGGATCAAGCTGTTTGCATCGTCGAAATTACAAAGGTTTCCGTTCAGCCTTTCCATCAGGTTTCAGCCGACCATGCCTACAAGGAAGGTGAGGGAGACAAATCTTTAGCCTATTGGCGTCAGGTTCATGAGGACTTTTTCACCGAGTGGATGAGGGAGGCTGGGCTGACTTTTACTCCTGACAGCAAGGTTGTTTTAGAAGAATTTCGCAAGGTCTACCCTCTGTAGACTACTAGAAGGAAGAAAGTTTTGGAAATCACCGTCCAAAGCTTTTTTCTGACTTAAAATATGATAAAATAGGTATGTTTGAACTAGAGCATTTGCTCAGAAATATAGAATAGGAGAAAATGATGCAAGCAGTAGAACATTATATTGAAAAATTTGTTCCTGAACATTATGATTTATTTTTAGACTTGAGTCGTGAGACCAAGACTTTTTCAGGAAAAGTAACTATTACTGGTCAAGCTAAAAGTGACCGCATTTCCCTTCACCAAAAAGACTTAGAGATTGCTTCTGTTGAAGTAGCAGGTCAAGCTCGTCCATTTATAGTTGATAATGAAAACGAAGCTCTTCATATCGAACTTGAAGAAGCTGGTTCAGTTGAATTGGTTCTTGCTTTTTCAGGTAAAATCACAGACAACATGACAGGTATCTACCCATCTTACTATACAGTTGATGGTGTTAAGAAGGAAGTTTTGTCAACTCAGTTTGAAAGTCACTTTGCTCGCGAAGCCTTCCCATGTGTGGACGAACCAGAAGCTAAAGCAACCTTTGACCTAGCTCTTCGATTTGACCAAGCAGAAGGCGAACTTGCCTTGTCTAACATGCCAGAGATTGACGTTGAAAACCGTAAAGAGACTGGTATCTGGAAGTTTGAGACAACTCCGCGTATGTCTTCTTACTTGCTAGCTTTCGTTGCTGGTGATTTGCAAGGGGTAACTGCTAAGACAAAAAATGGTACTTTGGTAGGTGTATACTCAACTAAGGCGCATCCACTTTCAAACCTTGATTTCTCACTGGATATCGCTGTTCGTTCAATCGAGTTTTACGAAGATTACTACGGAGTCAAGTACCCAATTCCTCAATCTCTTCACATCGCCCTTCCTGACTTCTCAGCAGGTGCTATGGAAAACTGGGGTCTTGTAACTTATCGTGAAGTTTACTTGGTTGTGGATGAGAACTCTACTTTTGCCAGCCGTCAACAAGTAGCCCTCGTTATTGCCCATGAGCTTGCTCACCAATGGTTTGGTAACCTGGTTACTATGAAGTGGTGGGATGACCTCTGGCTCAATGAAAGCTTCGCGAACATGATGGAATACGTCTGTGTGGATGCTATCGAGCCAAGCTGGAATATCTTTGAAGACTTCCAAACAAGTGGAGTGCCAGCCGCTCTTAAACGTGATGCGACAGATGGTGTTCAATCTGTCCACGTTGAAGTTAGCCATCCAGATGAAATCAATACGCTTTTCGATGGTGCTATCGTTTATGCCAAAGGAAGCCGTCTCATGCACATGCTTCGCCGTTGGTTAGGAGATGCTGATTTTGCTAAAGGTTTGCATGCTTACTTTGAAAAACACCAATACGGAAATACCATTGGTCGTGACCTTTGGAATGCACTTGGACAAGCATCTGGTCGTGATGTAGCAGCTTTCATGGATTCTTGGTTGGAACAACCTGGTTATCCAGTCCTTACTGCCACAGTTGAAAATGATGTTTTGAAGATTTCACAAAAACAATTCTTCATCGGTGAACACGAAGACAAGAACCGTCTCTGGGTAGTGCCACTTAACAGCAACTGGAAAGGACTACCAGATACTCTCGAAACAGAAAGCATCGAAATTCCTGGCTATGCAGCACTTCTTGCTGAAAACAAAGGAGCCCTTCGTCTTAACACAGAAAATACAGCACATTACATTACAGACTATCAAGGCGACTTATTGGATGCTGTTCTTTCAGAATTAGTAGAACTTGATAACACAAGCAAACTTCAAATCGTTCAAGAACGTCGTTTGCTAGCTGAAGCTGGTCACATTTCATACGCAGACTTGCTTCCAGTAGTGGATCAATTGGCACAAGAAGAATCTTACCTAGTTGTTGCTGCCGTTTCTCAAGTTATTACAGCCCTTGAACGCTTCATTGATGAAGGAACAGAGGCAGAAAAAGCCTTTAAAGCCCTTATTGCTAAACTGGCTCGTTACAACTATGACCGTCTTGGCTTTGAAGCTAAAGAAGGTGAATCTGATGAGGATGAATTGGTTCGTCAATTAACCATTTCTATGATGATTCGTTCAAATGATGAAGAAGCTAGTCAAGTTGCTAGCCAAATTTTCGCAGCCCACAAGGATAATCTTTCAGGACTTCCAGCAGCTATTCGTTCACAAGTTCTCATCAATGAAATGAAACACCATGAGACTAAGGAATTGGTCGCAACTTATCTCGATCTCTATACTCATGCGACAGATGCCGCCTTTAAACGCCAATTGGCAGCAGCCCTTGCTTATGCGACAGATGCAGAGAACATCCAAACACTGCTTGCAACTTGGAAGGACAAATTTGTCGTGAAACCACAGGACCTTTCAGCATGGTATCTCCAATTCCTCGGACACCAAGCAACTCAAGAAATTGTATGGGTGTGGGCACGTGAAAACTGGGATTGGATTAAGGCAGCTCTTGGTGGTGATATGAGTTTTGACAGTTTTGTCATCTTCCCATCACACATCTTTAAAACAGAGCAACGCTTGGCAGAATACAAGGCATTCTATGAACCACAACTTTCTGACCTTGCCCTTAGCCGTAATATCCGCATGGGAATTAAGGATATCGCAGCTCGCGTTGAATTGATTAAGCGTGAAAAAGCAGCAGTTGAAGCAGTTGTAGCTCAATATAGCAAAGCTTAAAAGATTCTAGTCTAAATAGATGACAAAAACTCAACTTTCTCTTGGAAAAACAAGGGAAGTTGAGTTTTTTTTAAGATATTTTTGCTATAATAGGTATAATAAGGAGGAATTTTTGATGATCAAAATTCTATTAGTGGAAGATGACCTAGGCCTGTCAAATTCAGTCTTTGATTTCTTGGATGATTTTGCAGATGTCATGCAGGTTTTTGATGGAGAAGAAGGTCTTTATGAGGCTGAAAGTGGTGTTTATGATTTGATTCTATTGGACTTGATGTTGCCTGAAAAAAATGGGTTCCAAGTTTTAAAAGAATTGCGCGAAAAAGGTATTTCGACTCCTGTTCTGATCATGACAGCCAAGGAAAGTCTCGATGATAAGGGACACGGATTTGAGCTTGGGGCAGATGATTATCTAACAAAACCATTTTATCTAGAAGAACTCAAGATGCGTATCCAGGCCCTGCTCAAACGTTCTGGCAAATTCAATGAAAATACCCTTTCCTATGGTGATTTGACTGTCAATCTCTCTACTAATGAGGTTAAAGTCAATGAGACTGCTGTTGAATTATTGGGTAAAGAATTTGATCTCTTGGTTTATTTCCTCCAAAATCAAAATGTAATCTTACCCAAAACCCAGATTTTTGACCGTTTGTGGGGATTTGATAGTGACACCACTATCTCTGTCGTAGAGGTTTACGTATCAAAAGTTCGTAAGAAATTAAAGGGATCAGTCTTTGCTGAAAACCTCCAAACCTTGCGTAGTGTTGGGTATATTTTAAAACATGTTTAATAAATTTAAAAAGAATTGGTATGCAGAAGATTTTAGCTACTTTATCCGTAACTTTGGAGTATTTACTCTGATTTTCTCTGCTATGACCTTGATTATCTTGCAGGTTATGCACTCCAGTCTCTACACATCGGTTGATGAGAAGCTTCTGTCTCTCAGTGGCAATCCTCAAGATGTCATCCAGTTGGCTGTTAATCGAGCAACAGATGAAGTCAAAGATTTCAATAGTCAATCCGTGACTCCATCAACGGATAAAAAACCAACGGTCAGTTCCAATACAGAAGTGATTTTATTGGACTCTAATTTAAATCAACTAGTAGCTGGAAATCGCTTTTTAGGTCTTGATAGGGTTACATTTAATAAAAAGGATTTGAATCACATTAGACAGCTTCATGTTCAGAATAGCTATGGGCAGGATGAGATTTATCGAGTGATTCTGACTGAGATGAATATTGAATCTGTCTCGACCAATATTAAGTATGCAGCTGTTTTAATTAATACCAGTCAGCTAGAGCAAATCAGTCAAAATCATGAGCAGTTAATCGTAGTAGTCATGGCCAGCTTCTGGATTTTATCACTCATAGCTAGTCTTTATCTTGCTCGCGTTAGTGTCAAACCCTTGCTTGAAAGTATGCAGAAGCAGCAGAGTTTTGTCGAAAATGCCAGTCATGAGCTACGTACTCCATTGGCTGTTCTCCAAAATCGTCTAGAAACTCTTTTTCGAAAGCCGGAAGCTACTATTATGGAATCTAGCGAGAGTATTGCTTCTAGTTTAGAAGAAGTTCGAAACATGCGCTTTTTAACAACCAATCTCCTAAATTTAGCCCGTCGTGATGATGGTATCAATCCTGAACTAGGAGAGGTACAGCCAGACTTCTTTAACACAACCTTTACCAACTATGAGATGATCGCATCTGAAAATAACCGCGTTTTTCATTTTGAAAATCGTATTCATCGGACCATCATAACAGACAAGCTTCTTCTTAAGCAACTGATGACTATCTTGTTTGACAATGCTGTCAAGTATACTGAAGAAGAAGGAGTTATTCATTTTGTAATCGCTGCTACAGAGCGTAATCTCTATTTGTCAGTGGCTGATGATGGAATTGGTATTTCTGCAGCAGATAAAAAGAAAATTTTTGATCGCTTTTATCGAGTTGACAAAGCTCGTACTCGCCAAAAAGGTGGCTTTGGGCTAGGTTTATCCTTAGCAAAGCAGATTGTCGATGCCTTAAAAGGAACCATTAGTGTTAAGGATAACAAACCACATGGTACGATTTTTGAAGTAAAAATCGCCATCCAAACACCATCCAAGCGTAAAAATAAATAAAAAAATCTGTGACTTAGAAAGCGGTAGAGCAAGTATCGCTTTTCTAGTCGCAGCTCTTTAGCTATCGTATAAAAAATAGGTCGGGACAAAAATCCCGACCTTTTGAATCTAATATAATTTCTTCTTAATCATTGAACGTTGAAAGTTTGATGCCGCTAAACTCAAGGCAATTGCTAGGCTAAAAGCCAGAACTGTATTGAACTTGAGGGCTAAAAAGATGAAGCTAAATAAGGCTAAAAAGACGCAAAAACAAGCAATGTTTACAAAGAAAAGAACTTCCTTCAAACTAGCAACGGAAGTTGTTTCTGGAACATAGTCTTGGTATAGCGTTGTTTGAGTTTCCTCTTCTTCAAACTCATACGATTGATATTTTCTTACGGGCATGATTCTCTCCTTAACAGTACTCTTTCATTTTACCACTTTTCAAGAAAAAAATTATTACAGTAAGGTTACAAAAAGAATAAAGTCTGTTTTCAAATGATGAAACAAATTTCTTGACACTCTTACCCAAAGATGATAGGATGGGTAAACAACTCAAAACATCTTGGCTGTTCAAGTTTTTGTAATGAGGAAGCGAAACAAATATAAATAGCAATTGCTGGTTGTTTCCGTAGATTTAGAACCACTTTGTAGGATGAATGAAAAGATTTGCATGAAAGACAGATTTTTCTGTCTTTTATTTTTGATGCTGAGTGAGCTTTTTCCACTCTTAGAAAAGTAAAAGGAGATTTGCGGTGTATCTTGCAATCAAAGAAATTTTAAAAAATAAACTTCGTTATAGTTTGATTTTAACGACGATCTTTCTTATAGCGTTTATGGTCTTTTTTATGACAAGTTTAGCTCTGGGGCTTGTTAGAAATAATAGAGCAGCCGTGGATAATTGGCAAGCGACAGGAATTGTTTTATCAGATTATGCAAATGATAATCTGACAGCTTCCTTTATTCCAGAAAAGAATTATAAGGATCAGGTTTCCGAAGATGCAGCACCTTTGGGGTATATGTTTGCAGTGACCAATCTCGTCAATGATAGTGAGAAGGTAAACATCTCTATTTTTGCACAGGATTGGGATAGTTTTATCTCTCCTTCCTTGATTGAGGGCCATTACCCAGAAAGTGACAATGAAGTTGTCGTGGATCAGTCTTTAGAAAACTATGGAATAAAACTGGGCGATGTCATTCAACTGAATGGAAGTGAAAATTCTTATACTATCGTTGGACTTACGAAAGGGAATAAATTTTTTACAGAACCTGTAGTGTTTACAAATTTGACCAGCTATTGGACCTTGCAAGGTAGTCTGAATGCAGGTCGCTCGATTTCTGCTTTGGTCTTAAAAAATGATGCTCAGTTATCTGCAGAGGGTTTAAGTCAACTAACCATTCAAAACATGATTGCCCATATTCCGGGCTACACACCTCAAGTAAACGTATTTTCAGGCATGATTTTAGCGATGATTATCATATCAGGTCTTATTATTGGTATTTTTATTTATATTATTACCATTCAAAAACTAGGCCTCTATGGGATTATGAGAGCCCAAGGAATTCAGGTTAAAACTATTGTTTGGTCGCTTTTTTGTCAAATTATATTGCTAGCAGGTTTTGGGATCGGTCTAGCATTATTGGCAATTGTAGCTGTCATCCTTGTTCTACCTGCAACCTTCGTTTTCTATCCAAGTTGGTTAGCATATTTAGGATTGAGTTTGGGAATTTGCTTGATGGCATTACTTGGAGGAGTGATTTCTCTCCCTCGTTTGCTCAAAGTTGATCCAATAACAGCTATTGCAGAATGATAAGGAGACCAACATGACACCATTGATAGAAATGAAGCAAGTGACGAAAAGTTACGGAGAAGGAAATATGAAAGTCGTTGCACTACACGAGACGAACTTTCAACTAAATGCAGGTGAATTTGTTGCCATAGTTGGTCCTTCTGGATCTGGTAAAACAACCTTTTTGACCACCTTAGGGCAGTTGCAGGAGCCTTCAAGTGGTAGAATTCTAGTGAAGGGAAAAGATACGGGTAATTTGACTGAAAAAGAGAAAACAGATCTTCGGTTTAAGGAATTTGGTTTTATATTACAGGCTTCAAATTTGATTCCTTTTTTAACCGTTAAGGAACAATTAGACCTAATTGATCGACTAGATAAAGACAAATCTTCGAAAAGTGACCGTCAAGAGTTATTTGATTTGTTGGACCTGAACAAAGTTCAAAATCATTATCCAAAGGCCTTATCTGGGGGAGAACGTCAACGAGCAGCAATTGCCAGAGCTCTCTATAACAATCCTAGCATCGTACTTGCTGACGAACCAACGGCTAGTCTTGATACCCAAAGAGCTTACCAAGTTACGGATATGCTGGCATCTATAGCCCATGAGCAGGGAAGAGGAGTGGTAATGATTACTCATGACACCAGACTTCTCGATAAGGTCGATCGTGTCTTTATCATGAATGATGGTCACCTTGTTGAAGAAATACAAGCATAAAAGAATATAAAGTGAACTCTAGTAAAGGTGGTTCACTTTTCTTTTTCTAAAAGTGAAGAGTATAACTTTTCTTAAAAAATAGATTGCCCATAGCTGATTTTTCAGAAATGTGGTATAATTTTTCTTATGGAAAAGATTATTATTACAGCAACTGCTGAAAGCATTGAACAAGTAAAAGAATTACTAGAGGCGGGAGTTGACCGCATCTATGTTGGTGAGAAAGATTTTGGGCTTCGCCTACCAAAGACTTTTTCTTATGATGAACTGAGAACCATCGCTGGTCTGGTTCATGATGCAGGTAAGGAATTGATCGTAGCGGTCAATGCTCTTATGCATCAGGATATGATGGATCGTATCAAGCCCTTCCTTGATTTCTTGGAAGAAATTAAAACAGACTACATTACAGTTGGGGATGCGGGTGTCTTTTATGTTGTCAATCGCGATGGTTATTCTTTTAAAACCATCTATGATGCCTCAACCATGGTAACAAGCAGCCGTCAGATCAATTTCTGGGGGCAAAAGGCTGGCGCTTCTGAGGCAGTTTTAGCCCGTGAAATTCCATCTGCAGAGCTCTTTAAAATGCCTGAAATTTTGGAAATTCCTGCTGAAATTTTGGTTTATGGAGCAAGCGTTATCCACCACTCTAAGCGTCCACTCTTGCAGAATTACTATAATTTTACTCAGATTGATGATGAAAAAACACGTCAACGCGACCTCTTCTTAGCAGAGCCTAGTGATCCAGATAGCCATTACTCTATTTTTGAAGATAATCATGGAACTCACATTTTTGCCAACAACGACCTTGATTTGATGACCAAATTGCCAGAGTTGGTAGAGTATGGTTTCACTCATTGGAAACTAGAGGGACTTTATACTCCAGGGCAAGATTTTGTTGAGATTGCAAAACTCTTCATCCAAGCCCGTAGCTTGATTCAAGAGGGAAGCTTTACGCATGACCAAGCCTTCTTGTTGGATGAGCAAGTCCGTAAACTCCATCCAAAAAATCGTTTCCTTGACACAGGATTTTATGACTACGATCCTGACATGGTTAAATAAGAATCAGAAACCCGAAATAAAATGTTCGGGTTTTTCTATTGCAAGGATGAATTTGAAGCGTATTCATGTTATAATAAAAGTAGCTTTTTGTTTGGAGGTGTTTAAGTGGAAAATCTGAAAAAAATAGCAGGCATCAAGGCTGCTGAGTTCGTAACCGACGGAATGGTTGTAGGACTTGGAACAGGCTCGACTGCCTATTATTTCGTAGAGGAGATCGGACGTAGAATTAAAGAAGAAGGACTTCAAATTACAGCCGTAACGACCTCGAGTGTAACGACAAAACAGGCACAAGGATTGAATATCCCACTTAAGTCGATTGACGAGGTGGATGAGGTTGATGTGACTGTTGATGGAGCTGATGAGGTAGATCGACAGTTTAATGGTATCAAAGGAGGTGGTGGTGCGCTTCTAATGGAAAAAGTAGTTGCGACACCAACCAAACAGTATATCTGGGTGGTAGATGAGAGCAAAATGGTTGAAAAACTGGGCGCTTTCAAACTACCTGTCGAAGTTGTCCAATACGGAGCAGAACAGGTTTTCCGTCGTTTTGAAAAAGCTGGTTATAAGCCAAGTTTTCGTGAAAAAGATGGCCAACGCTTTGTGACGGATATGAAAAATTTCATCATTGATCTTGATTTAGGTGTTATTGAAGATCCGATTGCTTTTGGTCATCAACTGGATCTTCAGGTCGGTATTGTTGAGCACGGTTTATTTAATCAAATGGTTGATAAAGTGATTGTAGCAGGGCAAGCTGGCGTTCAGGTTTTAACTTCAACAAAAGGGAAATAAAGGAGGCAAACGATGTCAAAATTTAAACGTATTCACTTGGTGGTACTTGATTCTGTAGGAATCGGTGCAGCACCAGATGCTAATAACTTCGTCAATGCAGGGGTTCCGGATGGAGCATCTGATACATTAGGACACATCTCTAAATCAGTTGGTTTGAATGTACCGAATATGGCTAAGATTGGTCTTGGGAACATTGAACGTGAGACAGCCCTTAAAACCGTTCCCGCAGAAGAAAATCCTAGCGGTTACTACACTAAACTTGAGGAAGTGTCACTAGGGAAAGACACTATGACAGGTCACTGGGAAATCATGGGGCTTAATATCACTGAACCTTTCGATACTTTCTGGAATGGATTCCCAGAAGAAATTCTTACTAAAATCGAAGAATTTTCAGGACGTAAGGTTATTCGTGAAGCCAACAAACCATACTCAGGAACTGCTGTAATCGATGACTTTGGACCACGCCAAATGGAAACTGGCGAGTTGATTATCTATACATCAGCTGACCCAGTTCTTCAAATCGCAGCTCATGAAGATATCATTCCTTTGGATGAACTTTACCGTATCTGTGAATACGCTCGCTCTATTACTTTAGAGCGTCCAGCTCTTCTCGGACGTATTATTGCTCGTCCTTATGTTGGGGAGCCTGGAAACTTCACACGTACTGCAAACCGTCGTGACTTGGCCGTATCACCATTTGCACCAACTGTTTTGGACAAATTGAATGAAGCAGGTATCGACACATATGCGGTTGGTAAGATTAACGATATCTTTAACGGTGCAGGAATCAATCATGACATGGGACACAACAAGTCAAATAGCCATGGAATTGATACACTATTGAAGACTATGGGACTTGCTGAGTTTGAAAAAGGATTCTCATTCACTAACTTGGTCGACTTTGATGCACTTTACGGTCACCGCCGTGATCCGCATGGTTACCGTGATTGCTTGCATGAGTTTGATGAACGTTTGCCAGAGCTTATCGCTGCTATGAGAGAAGATGATCTACTCATGATTACTGCAGACCATGGTAATGATCCTACTTATGCAGGTACAGACCATACTCGTGAATACATTCCACTTTTGGTCTACAGCCCATCACTAAAAGGAAATGGACACTTACCAATCGGACATTTTGCAGATATTTCGGCAACAATCGCTGATAACTTTGGCGTAGATAAGGCTATGATCGGTGAAAGCTTCTTAGATAAATTGGTTTAAGATGAATCGCTTTGCATTACTGGTTAGAGGTATCAATGTCGGTGGAAAGAATAAGGTGGTCATGGCCCAGCTTCGTCAAGAATTGACAGGGTTGGGATTAGAAAATGTTGAAACCTACATCAATAGTGGGAATATTTTCTTTGATACTAGCATGCCTAGAACTCAGTTGGTTGAGAGTCTACAGGGTTTCTTTAAAGAACATTATCCATTTATCCGATATTTTTCCTTGTTAAGTCAAGAAGACTACGAAGAGGAATGTAGTCATCTACCAAACTGGTGGTCACAAGACCTAGCAAGAAAGGACATCCTCTTCTACACTGAGGACTTGGATGTGGATCAAGTCATCGAGAAAGTGAATAGTTTGGAACTGGTCGATGAAGTGCTTCATTTTGGGAAATTAGGGATCTTCTGGGGTAAATTGTCAGAAGCTAGCTACTCTAAAACAGCTTATCATAAGCACTTGCTAAAGATGCCTTTCTATCGCCAAATTACGATTCGCAATGCAAAAACCTTTGACAAAATCGGTCAATTTTTAAAACATAAAGAAGGAGATACCTAATGACATTTTTAGATAAAATAAATGAAACAGCTGCTTTTTTGAGAAGCAAGGGAGTAGAAGCGCCAGAGTTTGGTCTAATCCTTGGATCAGGACTCGGTGAACTTGCTGAAGAAATCGACAATCCAGTTGTTGTAGACTACGCTGAAATTCCAAACTGGGGACGTTCTACTGTTGTTGGACACGCTGGAAAATTAGTTTACGGTGAGCTTGCAGGACGTAAAGTCTTGGCCCTTCAAGGTCGTTTCCACTTCTACGAAGGAAATCCTCTTGAAGTTGTGACTTTCCCAGTTCGTGTTATGAAAGTTTTGGGCTGTGAAGGTGTAATTGTAACCAACGCTGCTGGTGGTATTGGCTTTGGTCCTGGTACTTTGATGGCTATCACGGACCACATCAATATGACAGGCCAAAATCCTCTAATCGGTGAAAACTTGGATGAGTTTGGTCCTCGCTTCCCAGATATGTCTAAGGCTTACACACCAGAATACCGTGCTACTGCCCATGAAGTGGCTAAAAAACTCGGTATCAAGCTTGATGAAGGTATCTATATCGGTGTTACTGGTCCGACATATGAAACACCTGCAGAGATTCGTGCCTATAAGACATTGGGAGCAGATGCAGTTGGTATGTCCACTGTTCCTGAAGTTATTGTGGCAGCCCACTCAGGCTTGAAAGTTCTCGGTATTTCATGTATCACTAACCATGCTGCTGGTTTCCAAGAAGAGCTCAACCACGAAGAAGTAGTGGAAGTGACAGAACGCGTCAAAGGCGACTTCAAAGGCTTGCTGAAAGCGATTCTTGCTGAATTGTAAGACTATGAGAGCACGACTCCAAAGCCTACCCTACGGATGGCGCCTGCTGTTAGCGACTATAACTTTGGGAATAGGAACAGGTCTAGTTGGAATTGCTTGTCACTATTTACTAGAAGGTGTGCAATGGCTTGCCTTTGGTCAAGATGGATCAGATTTGCTCCAGCAATTCAAACAAGCTGGAGGACTCCGTAGATTTCTCGTTCTATCTGTGACAGGGATTTTGGCAGCAGGGTTCTGGTATGTCCTACAACGGCGTTATAAAATCCTTTCCATTCGAAGTCAAATTGACCTGGTTGGAGATAAAGAACCAGCGCTCCTAGCCCATATCCTTCATGCAAGTATGCAGGTTGCGATTGTCGGAGCCGGCGCTTCGGTCGGAAAAGAAGCAGCTCCACGCGAGCTTGGTGCTCTTATAGCTGGACGATTGGGCAAAGTCTTGTCTTTGACTATTAAAGAGCGAAGAGTTTTGATTGCCTGTGGAGCAGGAGCCGGCTTAGCTGCGGTTTATCAGGTTCCTTTTGCCAGTAGCTTGTTTGTCTTTGAGACCTTGGGGGTATCTTATCGCTGGAAAAATTTTGTACTGGTCTTGTCCAGTACTTATCTAGCGGCCTGGGTATCCCAGCCTATTGTTGGCCATGGTGCTATTTATCACATGTCACTGGTTCATTGGTCAGCGAGTAGTTTCTTCCAGGCTGTCATAGTAGCTCTATTAGTTACTCCGTTGGCACTTGCCTTTCGTTTTCTAGCCAGTCGGGCTAGTCGCAAACGTCGCAAGAACGAGACGATTCTTTGGGCTCTTCCTCTAGCTTTTCTAGTGCTAGCGAGCCTTGCAGTCTTTTTCCCTATCTTTATGGGAAATGGCCAGGTATTAGCCCAAGCCTTGTTGTCTAGTCAGCCGATTCCCTATCTTCCATTGACTCTCGTAGTGAAGGAGCTTCTGGTTTATCTCCTTTTACGAAATGGTACCTACGGGGGAACTCTGACACCGTCATTTACTTTAGGAATTGGAGCAGGCTATCTAGTGACTTTGATCTTTGAGGCAGTTGGTATTCATCTAGATCCAGCTCTAGGAATGCTACTTGGAGCGACGGTCTTTTTAGGGCCGACCTTACAAGCTCCCTTGACTGCCATTGCCCTAAGTCTTGGTTTTACAGGACAGAGCTGGACTTTGATTCTACCACTGGCACTAGCTGCTGGTGTGTCTTATGTGATTCAAAATAGATGGGAGAATAAACGATGAGAGTGCATTTTGTCTTGCACGAAACTTTTGAAGTACCTGGTGCTTATCTAAAGTGGGCGCAGGAGCGTAGTCATCAGGTGAAAATGACAAAGGTCTACGAGCGAGAAGCTCTACCTGAGACAGTGGATGAGATCGATTTTTTGATTGTCATGGGAGGACCACAATCACCAGATGAGGATCGCGCAACCTTCCCTTACTATGATCCACAAGCTGAGATTGAACTAATTCAAAAAGCTATGAAGGCGGATTGCTACATCGTTGGTGTCTGTCTGGGTGCGCAGCTCATGTCAGTTGCTTATGGGGCGGAGTATGAGCATAGTCCAGAGCGTGAGATTGGGGTGTATCCTGTGACCTTGACGCCTGAAGGCCTAGCAGATCCGCATACCAGCTTATTTGGTGCAAACTTTGATTCAGGCCACTGGCACGGTGATATGCCGGGATTGACGGAGGATGCTGTCGTCCTTGCGACCAGTCAAGGTTGTCCACGTCAGATTATTCGCTTTAGTCCTAAACACTATGCCTTCCAAGCTCATTTGGAATTTGATTCAGAAGCGGTTGACCTTCTGATTGCTGCGGATGGTGAAGAAGTTTTGGAAGAACAAAGCAAAAAATTGACCTATGTTCAAAATCCTGAGACCATTCGCGCATATGATTATCAAGAAATGAATGCAAAGCTTTACGCATTTTTGGATTCATTAACAAACTAAACAAAATGGAAAGCTAAAACATGTGTTCTAATTTGAACACGAGCGGAAAGCTTTTTTAAACAAAGAATACACACAGAAAGGATGGGTTAACCGTATTTGCTAAACTAAATACGGTCGGAGAACTGTGTAAAAAAGATAAAGTTTCTAGCATCTGCGATGCGTCGTCAGTTTTCTATTTTTACTTTGTTCTCTGTCGCCTGTCCTATTAATAAAAAAGAAAGGATGAGCATGTGTTCAGATTTGAACACGAGCGGAAAGCTCGGAAAATAGATAATCTGACTGAGAAATCAGGTTTTCTCGTCAGATTCCTAATTTTCAGTCGTTTTCTGGTTGCTCTTTGTATCATAAATTATGTCTATCCATATTGCTGCTAAGCAAGGTGAAATTGCTGATAAAATTCTTCTTCCTGGAGATCCTCTTCGTGCGAAATTTATCGCTGAGAATTTCCTTGAAGATGCTGTTTGCTTCAACGAAGTGCGTAACATGTTTGGTTACACAGGCACTTACAAAGGTCACCGTGTATCTGTTATGGGAACAGGGATGGGTATGCCATCCATCTCTATTTATGCGCGCGAGTTGATTGTCGATTACGGTGTGAAAAAATTGATTCGTGTCGGTACAGCCGGTTCTTTGAATGAGGATGTTCACGTTCGTGAGTTGGTCTTGGCACAAGCAGCTGCTACCAATTCAAATATCATCCGCAACGACTGGCCTCAATACGATTTTCCTCAAATTGCTAGCTTTGATTTGCTAGATAAAGCCTACCATATTGCCAAAGACCTCGGTATGACTACTCACGTCGGAAATGTCTTGTCATCAGACGTTTTCTATTCTAATTATGGTGATAAGAACATCGAGCTTGGTAAATGGGGTGTGAAAGCTGTCGAAATGGAAGCGGCGGCTCTTTACTATCTTGCTGCCCAACACCATGTCGATGCTTTAGCTATTATGACGATTTCTGACAGCTTGGTTAACCCAGAAGAAGACACTACAGCTGAAGAACGCCAAAACACCTTCACTGATATGATGAAGGTTGGTTTGGAAACATTGATTGCTGACTATAGGTAGATTCCATTCATGTGATTTCTCTTGTTCTCAAAATGATAACCACCAACAATGAATCAATCCTGAAATAGGTAAGAATAAGGAAATTTAAGGAAGCCTAATTGTGTCAAAGGACCGAGACTAGTCAGTTTAATATCTAAATCATAATCAAATGAAGTTGGAAGCCAAGTTGTCAAGCAGTCAAGGCTTTCAACTTTTTAACTTGAAAATTCCTAGGAGTACAAAATGGATAAAATTGAACAACTACAAGGTATTATTGACCAAAGTCAGAGAATTATCTTTTTCGGTGGTGCAGGGGTTTCTACAGAGTCTAATATTCCAGATTTTCGTAGTTCAGATGGTATCTATAGTCTGAAACTAGGTCGCCATTTTACTGCCGAGCAACTGGTTTCACGCACTATGTTTGAGCGCTATCCAGAGGATTTTTTTGATTTCTACAAAAAGTATCTGGTCTATCCAGATGCCAAGCCGAATTTAGCACATGATTATCTAGCATCGTTGGAAAAAACAGGCAAATTAAAGGCGATTGTGACGCAAAATATCGATAGCTTGCATGAAATGGCGGGGTCTCAGAAAGTTTTGAAACTGCATGGTAGTGCAGATCGTAATTACTGTTTGGGCTGTCATCACTTTTATGATTTGGATGATTTTTTGGCACTTGAAGGTCCAGTTCCTCATTGTTTATATTGTGGTAAAGTGGTCAAACCTGATGTAACCCTTTATGAGGAATCACTAGATATGGACGTATTTAGTCGAGCAGCTCGAGCCATTCAGCAAGCAGATTTATTGATTATTGGAGGAACTTCCTTAGTCGTTTATCCTGCAGCTAGCCTAATCAATTATTTTTCAGGGTCAAATCTTGTCGTTATCAACAAGTCCAGCACTCCTCAAGACAGCCAAGCTGATTTAGTTATCGAAGGTAAGATCGGAGAAGTATTTTCTAAATTGAGACAATAAAAAACTGAAAGAAGTAGGACTATACTTCTTTCAGTTTTTTTGTATCACGAACTCAGAAACTATGAACAAGATTCTCTTCATTTCTAGGGGAATATTATAGTGGATTGAAATAAGATGTGAACAGAGAGATTAGAAAAGTCAAACTAATTTCTCGAAATATTTTTAGCAGTTGTAGTGTACTGTTCTAGATTCAATCTACTATATTGTTGATTTATAAATTGCTCGAGTTATTTTTAATTGTTGAATAAAAGGAAAAAAGGAAGATTTTCTGGATGAAAATCTTCCTTTTTTAGTCAATCAGTACATGCTGATTTTAATGAGATGCTACTATATTGTTTACTTTTTTAAAGATCGCAAAAAACAATCAATCTCTGCTTGAGAATGGAGAATACGCATCTTTTCTGGGTAAGTATTGTTTAAGTATTGGTATCTATCCTTAGCATTTTTTGTTCGTCCATCCCAGAGAATCCAACGGATAAATTCCCAGTTGAATTGCTCGGGGCATCCTGCTGCCATACTTTCTCTGACTTTGCCTCTGTATTTTAAATAGCGCTTAAAGGCTCTTAGCAAACAAGTCCAAGCCGAGAAATTTAAAAAGATAATCTGGTCAGCTTGCTCCATTCTTTCCTCATAGCAACACCAAGAGTAGTTGCCATCAATGACCCAATTTTTGTTTTTGGATAAAAAGTCCTTCATTTCCTTAAGCATCCAGTCACGGTCACTGTCTTGCCAACCAGGTTGAAATTGGAGAGTATCCATATGAAGTTTTGGGATAGAGTAGTGCTTGGCCAGTTTTTCTGCAAGAGTAGATTTACCTGATCCTGAATATCCGATGATAGCTATTTTCATAATGACCTCCAGAAAAATGTGTACAAAAAAAGCTCCGAAGAGCTCATTTTGTATGCAGTTAAAGATTAACCAAGTTTAGCTGCAAGACGTGCTTTATCACGGCTAGCTTTGTTTTTGTGGATCAAACCTTTAGTTTCTGCTTTATCGATAGCTGAGCTGGCAGCACGGTAAAGTTCTTCAGATGGGTTTGCTTCAAAAGCTTTGATAGCAGTACGCATAGCTGATTTTTGAGCTGAGTTCTTTTCGTTTTGTTTAACGTTCAATTCAGCGCGTTTGATAGCTGATTTAATGTTTGCCAATGTTCTTACCTCCATTTTTACTAACTATACCATTATATCTGAAAACTTACGTTTTGACAAGGGAAAATTATTTTTTTAAGTAAATTTCATCAATTTCGTGATTTTTAGATTTATGGAGAATGACCTCGGCACGATTTCGTGTCGGTTCAATGTAATTTTGGAGATTGGTGAGGTTGATACTGGTCCAAACTTGGTGAGCAAAATCCTTCACTTCACTAAGAGGAAGTTGAGTGAAACGATAGTAATAGTTGCCTGGATCATCTTGAGCAAAGCTAAGGAGTTTTAAGAATCGATCCAAATACCAACTTTCAATGTCTTCGACAGCGGCATCGACATAGATTGAAAAGTCAAAGAAATCAGTAATATAGAGACGGGCATTATGAGGGTTTTGGAAAACATTGATTCCCTCAACAATGACAAAATCAGCAGCTTCTACTCGTTGTTTTTGACCTGGCACGATATCATAGATTTCATGGGAATAAACAGGAATATCAACATCCTGCCCATTTTTGAGTTGGTCTAGGAAATTGAGCAAAGCTTCCATGTCGTAGCTCTCAGGAAAACCCTTGCGGTTGAGAATGTCTTGCTCAATTAAGACACTATTTGAGTATAGAAAACCATCCGTAGTCACTAGTTCAACACTTGCTCCAGGAACGATACGAGACAGCAAAATTTGCAAGAGTCGACTAGTGGTTGATTTACCGACAGCGACACTTCCTGAAACTCCAATAATAAAGGGCTGTTTTTTGCTCTCTCTTTGAAGGAAAATGCCTTTTGAGAAGGCAAGGTCTTCTTTGGAACGTTTGTAAATCTGAATCAGATGTGCCAGTGGCAGATAGATATCTGTAACGTCTTGAAGGCTAATCTGGTCATTGAAACTCTTAATAGAATCTAACTCTTCCTCGGTCAAGGGAGGAGTTGTTTTGCGATGCAAGGATTGCCAAGTTTCGCGGTTTATCTTTTCAAAATGTAAAAATTCGTTGGTCATACTATATCCTCGTTTGATATCTTAGTATACCATATTTTAGAAAGAATAACCATCTGACCAATTGAGAAAAAGCGCTTTCTTTGTTAAAATATAAGGGGAAAAACCTATAAAGGAGGTGTTAAGATGAAAGCTGGATTAAGAGAAAATACGCTGGGTTTGTTCAGCCTATTTGTAGTTGTTTTATGGTTATCACCAAACTGGGTGAATTTCTCCTTTACGATAGGAACTCAGAGCTATAACTGGACCACTTTTGTTTTGTTTATCTTATTACCCCTCATAGGTCTTGGCTACCTTGTGCTAGCTTTCTTTAAACGAAAGTGTTGGCTCTTCTTTTTTGGTCTTGCTTGCATTTTTGCTTTTCCGATTACCATGGCAGTTGGGAGCTTTTTACTAGGTCCCTAATGTTAATCCGAATTTATATTATTTTTGAGAAAATACAATGTGATGTAAGGGCTTGATACCTTTGTAAACGATTTACAATTTAAGTCAAATTATGGTAAAATAGTATCATGAGTAAAATGTATTATGCAGAAAATCCAGATGCAGCCCATGATATTCATGAGCTTAGAGTTGAGCTACTTGGGCAAAAGATGACCTTTTTGACAGATGCTGGTGTCTTTAGTAAAAAAATGATTGACTTTGGAAGTCAGTTGTTGTTAAGATGTCTAGATATTGAAAAAGGTGAAAAAATTCTTGATGTTGGTTGTGGCTATGGTCCGATAGGTTTGTCTTTGGTTAAAGCATATGGTGCCCACGCAACTATGGTGGATATCAACAATCGTGCCCTGGATTTAGCCCAGCAAAATGCAGTAAAAAACAAGGTTCAAGCGACTATCTTCCAGTCTAATATTTATGAGCAGGTAGAAGGACAATTTGACCATGTCATTTCGAATCCTCCTATTCGCGCTGGCAAGCAAGTAGTCCACGAAATCATCGAAAAAAGTATAGACTTTTTAGTAGATGGTGGAGATTTGACGATCGTCATCCAGAAAAAACAAGGAGCTCCTAGTGCCAAAAGTAAGATGGAAGAAGTCTTTGGCAATTGCGAGGTTGTAAAGAAAGATAAGGGATATTATATCCTTAGAAGTGTGAAAGAATGAGAGCAGTAGATCTAATCCAGAAAAAAAGAGACGGCCAAGAACTAAGCTCCAGTGAGATCCAATGGCTGATTGAAGGTTATGTATCTGGAATCGTCCCTGACTACCAGATGGCTGCTTTTGCTATGGCAGTATATTTTCAGGGAATGACTATAGATGAGATTTCTGACTTGACTATGAACATGGTTAAGACAGGTCAGGAGTTTGATTTATCGCCAATCGAAGGCATTAAGGTGGATAAACACTCTACTGGTGGAGTTGGTGATAAGGTAACTTTAATCCTAGCACCTTTAGTAGCTAGTTTCGGTGTTCCAGTTGCTAAGATGAGTGGTAGAGGTCTGGGGCATACCGGCGGTACTATCGATAAATTAGAATCCATCAAAGGTTTTCAGATTGAACGAAATCAGGATGAATTTATCAAACAAGTTCAGGATATTGGTGTCTCAGTCATTGGCCAGTCCGATCAACTGGTTAAGGCTGATAAATTGCTCTATGCCCTTCGTGATGTGACGGCAACGGTTGATACTATTCCCTTGATTGCTAGCTCAGTCATGAGTAAAAAGATTGCAGCTGGAGCTGATGCCATCTTACTTGACGTTACTGTTGGTGAAGGTGCTTTCATGAAAACAGTGGACGAGGCCCGTGAATTGGCTCAAACCATGGTAAACCTTGGTAAGACGGTAGGTCGTAAGACAGTAGCAGTCATTACGGACATGAGTCAACCATTGGGACGTGCCATTGGAAACCGCTTGGAAATCCTAGAAGCACTAGAAATTCTTCAAGGTAAGGGACGTGAAGATATTAGTCATTTTATCTGCGAGTTAGCCCAGATTATGCTATCTTTAGCAAATGTTGAAAAAACTGTTGAGGAAGTAAGACAACATCTTGAAAATGGTAAGGCACTCCAGAAATTCGAAGAGATGGTTGTAGCTCAGGGTGGAGATTTAGAAGACCTCTATCGTCCAGTAAAAGTTGACCATATAGTTGATATTCCTGCTCAAGAGGATGGTATTATCGCAGAACTTCCAGCCATGGAGTTTGGTCTTTTTGCCATGAGATTGGGTGCTGGTCGTTCAGTGAAAACAGACGCCCTTGACTTTGAGACAGGGATTGTTTTTGAGAAGAAAGTTGGAGACTTTGTCAGAAAGGGTGAAATTGTTGCAAAAGTATATACAAATGGCAAAATTTCTCCGGAACTAGTTACAGATTTCCAAAAATATGTTAAAATTAAAATAAGTGATGAAGTGATAAAATCGCGTGAAATTATCGAAATCATCTCCTAATTTAAGGAAAAACCGAAATGAAATTAAATAAATACATTGATCATACGCTTTTAAAACAAGATGCAACAGTGGAACAAATTGATCGTTTGTTATCTGAAGCCAAAGATTATGATTTTGCCAGTGTTTGTGTCAATCCTTGCTGGGTTTCGCATGCAAGAACTGCACTCGTAGATACTGATGTCAAGGTTTGTACAGTAGTAGGATTCCCTCTTGGAGCTACAACTTCAGCAGTCAAAGCTTATGAAACCAAAGAAGCAATCCAAAATGGTGCTGACGAAATTGATATGGTTATCAATGTTGGTGCACTCAAATCAGGAAATGCTGCAGTAGTTGAGTCAGACATTCGAGCTGTTGTTGAAGCAAGCGGAGATAAACTCGTTAAGGTTATTATCGAGGCTTGTTTGTTAACTGATGAAGAAAAAGTTCTAGCTTGTCAGCTAGCTCAGAAAGCAGGAGCAGACTTTGTCAAGACGTCAACAGGTTTCTCAACAGGTGGTGCAACTTTGCCAGATGTTCAATTAATGCGTCAGATAGTTGGTCCTGATATGGGGGTCAAAGCAGCTGGTGGAGCTCGTTCTTATGCAGATGCAGTTGCCTTTGTTGAAGCTGGAGCTACTCGTATCGGAACATCTTCTGGCGTAGCAATCTTAAAAGGAGAGTTAGCAGATGGCGACTACTGAGTTGATTGACTTAGCGATTGAGACTAGTAAAAATGCCTATGTTCCTTATTCACATTTTCCGATTGGAGCTGTTTTGGTTGCCAAGGACGGCAGTGTTTATACAGGATGCAATATTGAAAATGCTAGCTACCCCTTGACCAACTGTGGTGAGAGAACAGCTATTTTTAAAGCTATCTCCGAAGGACAACGTGAGTTTTCAGAATTGATTGTTTACGGTCAAACTGAGAAACCTATTTCTCCTTGTGGAGCTTGTCGCCAAGTTATGGTCGAATTTTTTGAACAAGATCTAAAGGTGACTCTAGTTGCCAAAGATAAATCGACGGTCGAGATGACGGTCGGGGAATTACTTCCATACTCATTTACAGACTTGCAATAGTCTGTGTCACTCTTTGAGTGACAAGGGTCCTTGTGGCCAATCAATCCATACTTGCAACTTCGTTGCGCATCTTATTTAGGAGGTTCAGTAATGAACAAGAAACAATGGCTAGGCCTTGGTCTAGTTGCAGTGGCAGCATTTGGACTTGCTGCATGTGGTAATCGCTCTTCTCGTAACGCAGCTTCTTCATCTTCTGATTTGAAGACTAAAGCAGCTATCGTTACAGATACTGGTGGTGTTGATGATAAATCATTCAACCAATCAGCTTGGGAAGGTCTTCAAGCTTGGGGTAAAGAGCACAATCTTGCAAAAGATAAAGGCTACACATACTTCCAATCAACAAGTGAAGCTGACTACGCTAACAACTTGAACCAAGCAGCAGGAAACTACAACTTGATTTATGGTGTTGGTTTTGCCCTTCACAATGCAGTTGAAGAAGCAGCGAAAGAACATGCAGACTTGAACTATGTTTTGATTGATGATGTGATTAAAGATCAAAAGAACGTAGCAAGTGTAACATTTGCTGATAACGAAGCAGCTTACCTTGCAGGTGTAGCAGCAGCTAAAACTACTAAAACAAAACAAGTTGGTTTTGTAGGTGGTATGGAATCTGAAGTTATTTCTCGTTTCGCAGCTGGTTTCAAAGCTGGTGTTGAGTCAGTTGACCCATCTATCAAAGTACAAGTAGACTACGCTGGTTCATTTGGTGATGCTGCTAAAGGTAAAACAATCGCTGCAGCTCAATACGCTGCAGGTGCAGACGTAATCTACCAAGCAGCTGGTGGTACTGGTGCAGGTGTCTTCTCAGAAGCTAAATCTTTGAATGAAAGCAAAAACGAAGGCGAAAAAGTTTGGGTTATCGGTGTAGACCGTGACCAAGTTGAAGAAGGTAAATACACTTCTAAAGACGGTAAAGAAGCTAACTTCGTACTTGCTTCTACTTTGAAACAAGTCGGAACAACAGTTCAAGATATTGCAAACAAAACTGAAAAAGGTGAATTCCCTGGCGGTCAAGTGATCGTTTACTCATTGAAGGATAAAGGGGTTGATCTAGTAACAACTAACCTTTCTGAAGAAGGTAAAAAAGCTGTTGAAGATGCAAAAGCTAAAATCCTTGATGGAAGTGTAAAAGTTCCTGAAAAATAATGGATGAAAGTCATTTCTTAGGGGAGCGGCCTGTGGCCGCTTCTTTAAGAATTGAGACAAATTGTTTTGTCTCAATAGAGCTTGCTAAGATTCTTTAGCAGGTTTTATTGAAACAAAATAAAACTCTGAAAGGAAGAGCACATGGCACACGAAAATGTCATTGAGATGCGTGAAATTACCAAAGTTTTTGGTGAATTTGTCGCTAACGACAAGATTAACCTTGAACTTCGTAAAGGTGAAATTCATGCACTTTTAGGAGAAAATGGAGCTGGTAAGTCCACTCTTATGAACATGCTTGCAGGGCTTCTAGAACCAACTAGTGGTGAAATTGTGGTTAACGGTCAAGTTGTAAAACTAGACTCGCCATCAAAAGCAGCTAGCCTAGGAATTGGGATGGTTCACCAGCACTTTATGTTGGTAGAGGCTTTCACTGTTGCTGAAAATATCATTTTGGGAAGCGAATTAACCAAAAATGGTGTTCTAGATATTGCTCGAGCAAGTCGAGAGATTCTTGAATTATCAGAGCGTTATGGACTAGCTGTGGATCCTTCTGCCAAAGTAGCAGATATCTCTGTTGGTGCTCAACAACGTGTTGAAATTTTGAAGACACTTTATCGTGGTGCCGATATTCTTATCTTTGACGAACCAACTGCCGTTTTAACACCATCAGAAATCGATGAGTTGATGGCTATCATGAAGAACTTGGTCAAAGAAGGCAAATCAATTATCTTGATTACCCACAAGTTGGATGAAATTCGTGCAGTTTCTGATCGCGTTACAGTTATCCGCCGTGGGAAATCAATCGAAACAGTTGAAATTGCTGGTGCAACTAATGCTGACTTGGCAGAAATGATGGTGGGACGTTCGGTTTCCTTCAAAACTGAGAAGCAAGCACCTCAACCTAAAGAAGTCGTTCTTTCCATCAAAGACTTGGTTGTTCATGAAAACCGTGGCGTTCCTGCTGTTAAGAATCTTTCACTCGATGTTCGAGCTGGTGAGATTGTGGGAATTGCCGGTATTGATGGAAATGGTCAGTCTGAATTGATCCAAGCTATCACAGGACTTCGTAAGATTGAGTCTGGTAGTGTGGAATTGAAAGGCCAGTCCATTGTAGGATTGCATCCACGTCAAATTACTGAACTGAGCGTTGGTCACGTTCCGGAAGACCGTCACCGTGATGGTTTGGTCTTGGAAATGATGATTTCTGAAAATATCGCTCTTCAAACTTACTATAAAGAACCTCTTAGCAAGAAGGGAATTTTAAATTATACGAATATCCTTGACTATGCAAAAAAATTGATGCAGGAGTTTGATGTTCGTGCTGCCAGTGAAATTGTTCCAGCTTCGGCCCTTTCTGGAGGAAATCAACAAAAAGCAATCATCGCTCGGGAGATTGATCGAAATCCGG
Organism: Streptococcus pseudopneumoniae; assembly: GCF_001072375.1. Lineage (GTDB taxonomy): Bacteria > Bacillota > Bacilli > Lactobacillales > Streptococcaceae > Streptococcus > Streptococcus pseudopneumoniae_L. Next base: position 35,531 of record NZ_JVKV01000052.1, on the reverse strand, counting down.
ATCTCCTCATCGTCAGCCAACCAACTCGTGGTTTGGACGTCGGTGCCATTGAGTACATTCACAAACGCTTGATTCAAGAACGTGATAATGGGAAAGCTGTCCTTGTAGTCAGCTTTGAACTAGATGAGATTCTAAATGTCTCAGATAGAATCGCTGTTATCCATGATGGTAAGATTCAAGGGATTGTAACGCCAGAAACAACCAACAAGCAAGAGCTTGGTGTCTTGATGGCTGGTGGTGAATTGGAAAAAGGAGAAGAGTGATGTCTAAAAAATTACAACAAATTTCGGTTCCCTTGATTTCTGTTATCCTTGGAATCTTGCTTGGAGCCATCGTCATGTGGATTTTTGGCTATGATGCTATCTGGGGTTATGAAGAGTTGTTCTACACAGCCTTTGGTAGTGTTCGTGGAATCGGTGAAATTTTCCGTGCCATGGGGCCATTAGTCTTGATTGCTCTTGGATTTGCAGTTGCGAGTCGTGCTGGCTTCTTTAACGTTGGTCTTCCAGGACAAGCACTCGCTGGTTGGGTTATGAGTGGCTGGTTCGCTCTTTCGAATCCAGATTTGCCACGTCCATTGTTGATTCTTGCGACAGTAGTCATTGCGCTGGTGGCTGGAGGAATTGTCGGAGCCATTCCTGGTATTTTAAGAGCCTATCTGGGAACATCTGAAGTCATCGTAACCATCATGATGAACTACATTGTTCTCTATACAAGTAATGCCTTTATCCACTCTTTCCCTAAAGATATCATGCAAAGTACTGACTCATCAATTCGAGTAAGTGCAAACGCAACTTATCAAACACCTTGGCTTGCTGAGTTAACAGGAAACTCTCGTATGAATATTGGGATTTTCTTTGCTATCGTTGCAGTTGCAGTTATCTGGTTCTTGCTTAAGAAGACAACTCTCGGTTTTGAAATCCGTGCAGTTGGTCTCAATCCAAATGCTTCTGAATACGCAGGTATTTCAGCTAAACGCACCATTATTCTATCAATGATTATCTCAGGTGCTCTTGCAGGACTTGGTGGCGCAGTAGAAGGACTAGGTACCTTCCAAAACGTCTACGTTCAAGGTTCATCGTTAGCAATCGGATTTAACGGTATGGCAGTAAGTCTGCTTGCTTCAAACTCACCAGTTGGAATTCTATTTGCGGCCTTCCTTTTCAGTGTTCTTCAAGTTGGAGCTCCTGGTATGAATGCTGCACAAGTACCATCTGAGCTTGTAAGTATCGTTACAGCCTCAATTATCTTCTTTGTCAGCGTTCACTACATCATCGAACGCTTTGTCAAACCAAGAAAACAACTTAAAGGAGGTAAATAAGGATGTCGATTACAACAATGCTAACCCTTATGGTTTCTTCAATGTTGATTTACTCAGCACCACTTATTTTCACAAGTATCGGAGGCGTTTTCTCTGAACGTGGTGGAGTTGTTAACGTTGGACTTGAAGGAATCATGGTCATGGGTGCCTTCTCTGGAGTTGTTTTTAACCTTGAATTTGCACAAGATTTGGGAGCATTAACTCCTTGGTTGGCTCTTCTAGTTGGTGGATTAGTCGGAGCTATCTTTTCACTGATTCACGCAGTAGCTACAGTTCATTTTCGTGCTGACCATGTTGTCAGTGGTACCGTACTTAACTTGATGGCGCCAGCCTTGGCAGTCTTCTTGGTGAAGGTGCTTTATAACAAGGGACAAACGGATAACTTAACGCAAACTTTTGGACGTTTTGATTTCCCTCTTTTGGCTAATATCCCAGTTATCGGAGATATCTTCTTCAAGTCAACAAGTTTACTTGGTTACCTAGCAATTGCCTTCTCATTCTTAGCATGGTTTGTCCTCTTTAAAACTCGCTTTGGACTTCGCCTCCGTTCAGTAGGTGAACATCCACAAGCAGCAGATACTTTGGGGATTAATGTCTACAAGATGAGATATCTTGGAGTTGTGATTTCAGGTTTCCTTGGAGGAATCGGTGGAGCTATCTACGCTCAGTCAATTTCCGTTAACTTCTCAGTTACAACCATCGTTGGACCTGGATTTATCGCACTTGCTGCTATGATCTTCGGTAAATGGAATCCTGTTGGTGCTATGCTTTCAAGTCTCTTCTTTGGACTATCACAAAGTTTAGCAGTTATCGGTTCTCAACTTCCTTTCTTGCAAGGAGTCCCAGCCGTTTACTTGCAAATTGCACCATATCTTTTGACCATTGTCGTACTAGCAGCCTTCTTTGGTAAAGCTGTTGCACCGAAAGCAGATGGTATCAACTATATCAAATCTAAATAAACAAAAAAGCGTCGGTTTGAAACTGACGCTTTATTGTTTAGGTTTTTGATGGGTAAGATTTAGTCCCCAAGGAACTAGGTTCTCAGTTTTGTTTTGAATACGATTGATATTATCCTTATGGCGAATGATAATTAGACTTGCGAGGGCTAAGATAATCACTACAAATAATAAATCGTAACTTGGCAATATGAAACCGATAAGTGGAAAGAGGATCACCCCAAGTACAGCAGCAAGGGCAGCAGTAACACTAGAGAGAGAAATCATACTGCCTAGATAAAGAGTGCCGAAGAAAACAACTGCTAGATAGAGGCAAAATAGAGGAGCAAATCCGAAAATGACTCCAGCACTAGTTGCGACAGCCTTTCCTCCTTTAAAACTTGCAAATACTGGGAAGGTATGTCCAATCACAGCTAAAAGGCCAAAGACTAGAGGTGAAACACCTTGAACATGAAAGATAAGTGGAAGCAAGGTTGCGATGGTTCCTTTAAAAAAGTCAATCACGAAGGTTGCCATACCCGCTTTCTTACCTAGGATTCGAAAGGTATTGGTCGTTCCAGTATTACCAGAACCATGTTCTCTTAGATTAATCTTAAAGAAGATTTGCCCGATCCACAGTCCTGAAGGGATAGAACCCAATAAATAAGCTAAAATTAATAATACTATTGTCATCATGCTTCTATTATACCATACTTCGCTCAGCAGTCCCATTCTTATATACAGAGCGATCTACAACTCGCTTTTTTAAATACTTAAATATCACCAATAAATCGGTAGTGTATTTCCAGTTTAATTTGTCTATTCCTGCCTCTACCAATCGGTTGGTGAATAATAATTTTATCAATCAATTCGTTGATAATTTTCGGTGTCAACTTCTCGGGCTGAGTATATTTTCGAATGGTTGTCATAAATTTTTCAATGTTGTGGGCAGATTTCATTTTCATCCCAAGAGTTTCGGTGGCGGTTTGGACTTTTTCCTTCAACTCGGCTTGTTCCGCCTCATAACTATCGCACAATTTTTTGAAACGGTCGTCCGCAATCTCACCCAACAGTTGCTTTTCGTAGAGTCGCTGGATGATAGTATCCAACTCTAGCATTCGCTGTTCATTTTTGGTCAGCTGTTTTTTCAGTTCGCTGAACTTCTTGGTTTCTTTAATTTCAAACTTGTCTTTTAAGCGTTGTAATAAATCCGCTTCGTTAATCTGGAACGAGTTTATCAGTTCTTGAAGTTCGTTTAAAATTAGGTTTTCCAATACTTCTTTACGAAGATAGTGACCGCCCGAACAAGTATCGCCAGCTCGCTTAAAATGGTAACATTTATAATGGTCGAGATTCACACCAGCTTTTTCTTGTGGACAAAAACTGAGTTTATGTCCGTTTTCGCAATAAAGCAAGCCTGCAAACAAATTTTCGTGTCCTGATTTATTTTTCCAGTTTTGCCTTTGAATGACTCGCTTGTGTCCCATCATTTTTCTTGCAATTTCAAAATCTTCCTTCGAAATAATCGCTTCGTGGCTATCTGGGAAAATTAGCCAATCTTCACGAGGTCGCATGCGACAATTCCGCTGTTTATAGGAAATTTTTGCGGTTTTCAAGTTAATGGTTGAGCCGATATACTCCTCTTTTTCTAATATTTGCCAAATCATCTGAGTTTTCCAATAACAAGGGTCGCTCTCTAAAATCCGATAGTTCGCAACACCCAGATTCATTTTGTAGCGAGCAGGAGTGAGGATTTTGTCACACCTTAAACCTTGAGCTATCTCGGTTGGCGTTCTGCCTGAAATATACTCCGAAAATATTCGTTTAACGATTTCTGAAGCATATTCATCTACCAACCACTCCTTACGATTTTCTGGATTATTGAGGTATCCATAAGGGGTGATCCAGCCGATTTTTTCACCATTTTTGGCTTTGGTATGTTTCGAAAGCTTAATTTTCTGGCTACACTGCATACTATACCAGTTGTTAAACAGGGAAACTAACGGTGTGAGATAGGCATCTTGGCTGGATTTCTTGTTGCTATCTATATTTTCTTGTAGGGAAATGAAGCGAATGTTTTTCGAAGGGAAAACCACCTCCAAAAGATTTCCTGAAAGCAGGTAATCTCTTGAAACACGGCTCAAATCCTTTACCACAAAATTCGAAACTTGGTTGTTTTTAACCAATGCCAGAGCTTGTTGGAAAGCTGGACGCTGGGCGTTTGAACCTGAGTAGCCATCATCGTAAAATACAATTGGGTTACTCAAATTCTCTCGCTCCGCCAGTTTGCTTAAAATCAAGCGTTGGTTGGAAATTGAGTTAGATTCACCTTCGTTTGCGTCTTCTGATGAAAGCCTGCAATACAAAATACTAATCTCGCTCAGACCTTCAAATTCAACCTTTGTCCAATCTGGAATTTGCTTTGTTAATGTGCTGTTTGTCATCGTGTCTCCTTTCAATTACACTCTAACCCATGGACAGGATACCTCGAAAGGGCGAATAAGTCCAGTCTTTGGGGCTTACTTTTCCTGCAAAATCAGCTTTTCAAGTAATTCTTTCAAACTTTTCGAACCACCAAATTTTCGGCTAATATTAAAAGTTGCTCGCCCGATTTTGACAATTCGTTCTTTTTCATTATTCATCTGTTCGTCCTCCAATCCATTCACTAAATTCTTCCAGCGTCACCACCTGAAACATTGGCTGAAAATTATTCAGCTCGCTTTCGATTTTCTTCGAAATCACTTCTTTTCGTTTGTCGTGCGGCACAATCCATAGAACCAGTGGAAACACACCGTCTTGTTCTCGCTGTTCAATGCCTGTTTGGTAGTAGGCGATGTATTTTTTACACTGATTTACCACTCGGTTGAGGCTTTCGGTCGCCATATCGATTTCGCAAAAATAACTGTCCTCGTATTCGCCCAAAACCAGCTGAGCAAAAGCATCAGGTTTCAGAAAAATCTTCTTACCCGAAAAGGTGGCGTAGGTGCGGTGGCAGGTGGGTTCAAAATCGAACCGTTCCAGCTGGATTTTGCCAGCTTCTTCCAACAATTTCAGAAAAACATACGCTTGTGTCACCGCCAGCGTGTGTTCCAAGTGGTGAGCGGTGGGTTCATACTTATTTTTAAAGCGTTGTGGACGGTGTAATGCTTTCAACCCTTTTATCGTGATGTACCAAACGAAACTGCCTGAACCTGCTCGCACGCCACCGATTCGCCGTTCGAGGTGATTGATGAGTTGGCGATTTTTGATATGGTTTAAAAGCAAGTTAGCTCTTCGGAAAGCAGTTCGCGAATGCTGGCTATCCTGAAAATAGAGGGCAACAATCTGCTTGGTGGTCGCATAACGGCACTGGGCGAGTAGGATTAAAATCTCTCGTTCTTTTTCCGCTAGTTCAATTTTCTCCATTTTGTCCTCCTCGCTTCTTCCGTCCTAAGTTTTTGGGCGGCGTTTCATCTTTCTTGTTTTGAAGTGGGATATTTTCGAAATTGACTAAATCGTTGCCGTAGCGTTCCAAACTTTCGGCATAAAGTTTATCAATTGGCTGAGCATTTTTCGAAAGAGGCAGACTTTGCCCTGAGACCCACTTGAAGTGGTTGTAAAAAATAGGCATTTGGGCATAAAAGTGAAAAGGTGCAAGGGTCATAAAATCTTCGAAAGTGAGCTCTGGAGCTTGGCTGGCGAGTTCCTTGGCTTCGTGGTGTTCCAGCGTGAAAATAATTTTACTGCGACAATTACTCAAAATGCTGGTACGCAGAGCAGATGGTAGTTGCGTCAAGTTCTGACTGGCAAGAATGTAGCCCACTTTCATCGAACGAGATACCGCGAGGGCATCCTCCAAATCCACAGGGAGCTTAAGGAATTGCCCCAGCTCATCAATGTAAATGGGCAGGAAAGGGCGATTTTCAGGGGCGAGACGGGCTTGGTGGAGGGTTAGCTGGTAGATGTAGTTGGTAATAAGCGACCCTATAAATTTAGCGTTTGTCACCCCAATCTGCCCTCGGTTAAGGTTCACCAGCACCACCTTTTTACTCGTGAACAGCTCAATCAAATTAAACTTTTTTGAAGTGGAGGCAAGCATAGCTCGCAGTTCTTTTCGCAATAATAGCTGACGAACTTTGTTCAGAACAGGCGAGATTAATACCTCACGGTTTGCTTCACTTAGCTGGTTGTAGCCCTGCCAGAAATCCAAGAGAAAAGGGTCAGAAATCTGACTTAATAGTTGATTTCGAAAGACAGGATTGGTTAAAAACTGAGGTAATTGGGGTAAATTAGAATTTTCAACTTGTGCCATCACGGTTAAGGCATGGCTGAGCACATCAACCGTGCGAATACCCCAGTTGTCGCTGAAAAGTTCTTGAAAAAGATTAAGCAACATATCTGCCACCAGCTCAGGCGAGGTGTAGCGAGTCAGGTCAAAGGGGTTGAGACCGATAATTTTGTTGCTGGAGCTGGGGTCTATGATAACCAAATCCACTCGCCGTTCTTTTGGGAAATGAGCCAACACTTCTTGCACCAAGTCTCCTTTGGGGTCAATTAACAGCGTGCTTCTGCCTGCCTGAATATCTGTTAAAATGAACTGGGCGAGTAGGGTAGATTTCCCGACACCCGTTCCGCCTAAAACTAATAAATGTTGAGTGGCGTCTCGAGGTAAAATCTGCAGCGGTTCGTTTTTGATACTTTCACCAAACTTTCGAACAGGCACATCTGGCACTCTATAACCCAAAGGCAGTCGGAGAATTTTGGGGTGAATATTGGCAATCCCAGCCAGCTCACCTTCGCCAATAGGGGCAAGCCAAAAACTGGCAAGCTCCTGCGAAGAAAGGGTGAGCGGAAAAGCCCACGGAATTTGAACCTTATTAACTTTCTCGCTTGAAATCTGGTTAAGAAAAAATTCGACACCGCTGGATTCTAACATTCGAAAGGATCCTAAAACGGTATGGTATAGCTCATTCTTACGAAAATGGCTATCACTTCGCACGCCAATCCGTACATCTGATTGAAACTGGGCGTGGCGGAGTTTTTCCCGAATTAACTTGTCAGCATCTTTGGAAAGTTTTGGAATATTACCTGAAATCCATTGCCACCAAGTGGCATTGAGGTGCGATAAATCCCGAGCCAGTGGTTTTGGCGAACGAGACTTGCCCACCACAACCTGCACGCAGATTTCCTCCAATGGTTTGAGGTGATGGCACAGTGCTAAAAAGGAACGAGTGAAATTTTCAACGGCATCTGTTTTGAGACTAAAATGGTTGCGTTTGATAACTACACGCCACGCTTTTTCAAATGTTTTTCGCTCTTTAGGGCGAAGTTTCGAAAACTGAATGTCATTGGAAACCTGTAACATTTTGTGTAAATAGGGTGTGTCCAGTGGGCTACTGAGAAGCAAATATCGCACCTCGTTTTTCGTTAAACGAATCTCCAAAACGAAGGGCTGGCGTCTGGTGTAGCCTGAAAGTCGCACCATCAAATCCAGTATGTCTTGGAACTCCACGGGGCGAGTGTAATCCATCTCGAACGCTTCAAAATTTGTTGGGCGTTTCATCGGTTCACCTCCAATCTCTTTTGTTTTTCCAGTAGCGAAAGGCAAGCATTCCGCCACAAATGAACAGAACTAGCAGACTCAAAGGCATGGCGATTTCGATTAGCCAGTGAACCGCCCGATTGACCAAATAAGCCAGCAGAATGAAAAGCAAGGTGTAGCCAACTATTTTTCGCACACTTCATCATCTGCCTTTCTGTAATCAATGGGATTTTTAGAATATTTAGGAACGGGATAGTTAGAGATAATAATGTCGCTCTCAACTTCATTACCCCATATAGCCCACTTTTTATTAGAAGACACAGGTCGCCTTGCAAAGAGCTCCAAATAATCTGGTTCAGAACAGCGTTCGATGATAGCAAAGAGTTCTTCGGGCTTGTGACTGTGGTCTTGTTTAGGGAAGAAACCCCAATTCATTTGACCTTTAAACTTGATAGGAGCTTTTCCGCGAGTTGCGAAAATGACATGCTCGGTGGAATTTCGCAGATAAGTTCCCAAGCCCAGAGTTGGTTTAACCCAAGTAAAAATGCTTTTTGGCTCAAAGCCCCATGCCCGAATAATATCGTAAGATTCTTCCATATAAGAGTTGGAAGTCCAAAACCAGAGATGGGCGTTATCTGCAGCAATGTCCTTTATGGGCATATTGCGGATTTCCTCGTGGCTCATCAGGTTGTAGTGCTTGCAAGCTCCGTAGCTACCTGTTTGGTTCTTCATATAGGGAACATCAGCGAGGATGGTTTTGAATTTCTTTGGTTGAGTTGGTTGTGTCATTTTAAAATCCTTTCTGTTTGTGACGCTCCGAGCATACCAGAAACCGCTAGCAAAAGGGAGCATAAGCAGTTTATGGATTAGGAGCGATGAGAATGGTGCTATATCTGTTAATGTGCTATCATATTGCTGTTTTGTTCGGTGATGTAAAAATTACTTCACTTTCGAAATTCTTTGAGTAGTTCCGCCTGAGCTGAGAGGAATGCCTCGTTGACGGCTTGCCTTTTTTCAAGAAATTGAGCTAGTTCAATTTCTTCTTCAGTGTAAACAGGAAGAAGATTTTTGTTTTTCTCTTTGACAGGTTGTTTTTTAGATTGAGAATCAAGATATACCAACAAGGCAATAACGCCAGCCACAAAGCCAAGAGAAACGGCAAAAATTATGGGCAAGATAAGTTCATTCATAGGGAACCTCCTATCTTATCTGCTGGGAGGCGACCAAAGCAAAAGTCTTGATGATGAAATCTGTGCGTTCCTTGGCATGGGGAGTTTTTGCCAGAATATCTGCCTCGAGCTTCGAAAGGTCGCCTACTTTGTTAAGAATGTCTGCCGTCAGAAGCTGATTCTTCTGAAGAATAGCCATATCTTTGGATAGAGTTTTTGCGATTTCAAGCTGAAATGGATTCGCCAGTTGAGAGATTGTATCTGTTTGATTTTGAGTATTTTGTGGAAGCATAGTTTTTCTCCTTTATTTTTAATGGAATGCATGTTGGTCTTATTCGCCGATAGGCAAGTCCTCCTTTCCTAACACACCTGAGCTCTGGTGTGGTATAATGTTGTTAGCTAACTGATGGTTTAAGTATATCACCGACTAATTGTCCTGTCGTTGTGAGAAAAGAGCCTAAAGTTGTGGTTACAAGTTGGAGGAGGAAAAAGCTATGGAGTTTATTCGATTAGGAACTTTTTGCCAAATTATCAATAATTCACTTTTTGAGAGAATAAATTCTGATTTTGAATTTAAGAAAAACCAAGAAAGTGTCGTAACAATGATATTGCGTATCTTGTCTTATGATTCAAATGATGAGTTGGATGAAAAATATAATGGAGAAGATGGTGAGAAAATATTGGATAAACCTTACTGTAGTAAAATCTGTAAGGGAACAGAAAAAATCCATCTATCCCTCCTAAAATTTTTACAAAAAGATGATTATATAGAGCGAATTTCGACTGTGGAAGGGCAGTTTTCAAGTATTGAAGATGACGCCTATTTCTCGAAATCAGTCGCTTGTCGTAAAATATTAGATCTTTTCACTTCTCCAACTTACAAAATTATTGAATTCATCGAAAATCCTCATATTGAGAATCGCTGGGAAATTGATGTCAACCAGCTGGAAGAACTCTATAAAAATAAGGAATATGACCGATTTTTAGCGACCTCCTTAGTCTTTATCGCTACTTATATCTCAAATTTAGATAAGAAACACCAACCAGAACTTCAGGAAATCGCTTCTTTGCCAGAGGTCTCAAGTGAGATGTTTGACTCTATTTGTCGGGGCAGATGTTTTGACTCTTTCAGACGCAAAATCCGCATCATTCCACGTAAGACTACAAAAGATTTTCTTATCAAAAGTGAAACTGTTTTTGAGTCAAAGTTTGTTAATCCAAGATTGATGGAAGATGGAAAATTGACCTATTCTTTCTCTTTCGAAACAAAAGAGGAAGCTGAAAATCATCATTTGAAGGTTACGATTAACGGAGAAGACTTGGAAGTTCACTCGAGGCTTGATACAAGTTGCGACAGCGTCTACCCTAACAAATTGATTCATTCCGTTCACGATATACCACATCACCGCTACTACGAAGTAAAATTAGAAGTGGAACAAATCCGCAAATGTCCCGTCTTTCAAACTTCTTATCGTTTGACTGCACCGTGTAAAAGTTTTAAAGTTGATGTCAGTGTGATTGGTGAAGACAAGGACGATTGGGTAACTTCGTTCAATATGTTTTCGCAAGCCAAATACCGAGATTCTAAACATAATCGTATTAACACCATACCTGGTAGCAATGCGGACAGTGTTGATATCAATCAGTGGATTTCAGAACGAACAGGTTACTCTTTAAATGTTCGTCCTAAAAGAGACAAATGGCTGGATTACATTCCAGACATTGACAAAACATAAATATTAGTGTATAATAAAGCTATAAAATTTAATATTTTCGCAACTTTCCAGAGAACTTCTGAGAATAGTTAATCCCTTGCATTCGGTAGAAAATAAAACAATCTACCGAGCAAGCGGTAGAAATCTATTTTTAGAGGTAACTCACATGTATTCAAAACGCTATAAACAAATCATTTGGAATGATACTGCAGCTAATCCCTACTCAAAAGAAAATCTTGCTCGTAGATTATTAACTTATATCGATGATGCTGAAAAAATTCAGGCATTAACAGGTTTTAACGAGAAAAAGCAAGATGCTTTAAGAGAAAAGAATAGTCAAGCAGTGAAAGTTTTTAACGATTTTCTTCTTCATACGATGGAGTGTCAAAATCAAGGTATTGATTTCAGAAGTTCCAGAAACGGAGCAGATTTAGACACTGCTGTAATGGAAGTTTTAGATTTAACTGAAGAACAATATGTTTTGCATAAACAAAGTATTTTAAGGCGTTTAGAGCGTAAACGAAATAAGCGTTCTGTTTAACCTAAGACCTACCCTCGTGGGTCTTTTTCATTTTTTCAATTTTCTCTAAAATATAACTACCTGCTACAATAGTAAGGAAAGGAGAAATTTTGACAAATCATCACAAGAACAAATTAGAAAATATCAAAACAATGACTATCGGCTATGCCAGAGTTAGCTCAACAGATAATCGGCAAGAATTAGGGTTATCTGTTCAAAAAGAAGCACTCGGCTTTTGTGATAAACTCTATATTGAAAAAGATTCTGGTGGAAATCAGGAGCGAAAACAACTTGACAAAGCTTTAAAAATGGCGAAAAAATATGCCCAGCAAGGTGTTAAAACAAATTTTGTTGTGTATAAATTGGATAGACTTACCAGAAAAATGCTTCACCTCTCTGCTATTATTGAAGATTTAACCAAACATGGTATTCATCTTCAATCAATTCATGAAAATATTGAAACAGATTCTTTAACTGGAAAATTCTTTTGTTTGATGTTGGGTTATGTGGCAGAATGGGAGCTTCAAGCTATTTCTGAACGCACTAAAGACGGACTCCGCAAAGCGAAAGAAAAAGGTGTAAAACTTGGCAATAAAGGAATAGCGAAAGATAAAGAAAAGCAAATTATTGCACAATATCAGCAAAAAGAAATGTCCGTTCGAAATATTGCGAATCAGCTGAGTACTTCCACCGCAACCATATATAATGTGCTAAGGCGCAATAGTATTCAAATAAATAGAAGAAATCACCTATAATTGATTGACAAATCCTTAGAAAAATAGTACATTAAACCTATCAACAGTTTTAGCAAACGGTCGTTTGTTAAAACAATCAAAGTTATCAATAAAAATATGTCAAATGCTGATTTAATAAGGTTTTAGTTACCTTGTTGAATTGGCATTTTTTATTTTTTCATTGTTTTAGTTGACGACCGTTAACTAAAACAAGCTCAACCCCTATTGTAGCAGGGATTTTTTGAGTGAAAAATAAAAAATGGAGGTTCTTTATGGGACTTAACGACTTAAAAGCCGACTCAGTTGAGGTAACAACCAAACTTTCGGTTTCTGATATTGGCGTGATTCTTCAAGAAATTTGCGCCGAGTGGAAAACAACCCCAGAAGCTATTCAGAGTAGTTCGGGTGCATTAGCTGATTTTGATGATAGAGCTGATATAGAAATCGTCATTAAAGGTAAAGCTGGCTTATTCTCTCCGCAATTTTATGCAGTTCAGGTTTATGTTTACCAACTTGAGAATGAATGCGGGCTTCAGCTCATTGCTTTAGGTGATTCTGGATTTTCGAAAATGTGGTATGGTCTTAATGGCGCGATAAAAATGTCTGAAAGCATTAAACGCCGTGACGCCATTATAGAACGAATTATGCAATATAGTTCGAGATAGAATAGAAAGAGGTTTAAAATGAATACTCGTTTAAATCAAAAAGTAGTTCGTGATGAATTGGTTGAGGTTATTGAAAGCTCAGGTGGTTTTCTTGGCGGAATTGAATATCAATTAGTCGTTGGTGGGAAGATTAAAGAACAATCCCAAGACCTTAGCTATATTCTTAGTGCCTTTGATAGATATTGGTAATTTATTAGAAAGAGTATCGATGAAGAGAAGGTTATTTTTCTCATTTATAATTTTACTGTCATGTATTATGCTTTTAGGTTGTAGTTCCCCTAAGAACTTTACAGGTAAATGGAAAACCGATATCTTCGACCAAGGAAGTGTTAGAGAAGATGGAGCGAAAATCGCAGGTAAAGCAACTGGACAAGCCGACCTTGCTTCAATTATCTCTAAATATATTCACTGGAATGCTACTATGGAGATAAAAAAAGACGGAACTTTAACAATGGACAACGGCGAAACTTTCTCCGCCAAATGGCATCAAAAAGGCGACAAAATTGTAATTGAAGGAAAAAATATTTCCGGAATTGCAACCCTGTCTGACGACCAAAAGACTTTATATTTTGAAAATAAGCCATTAAATGATAATTCTGATAACCAGAATGGTTTTATGATTGGAGAAAATTCATTAAAGTTTGAATTTAAAAAGGTAGAATAATGATGAAAAAATTAGGAATGGTGATTACATGTTTAGTGATGATTCTGTTACTTGTTTCTTGCGCAAATAAGAGAAAGGATTTAGTTTTATCGAATTTTCCAAGTGTTCAGAATGAACTAACCGAAAAAGACTTGCTTAAGGCGGTTGGAGCACCACACGAGAAGTCCTCTTCTCTTAGTGATGTTACCCAGTTATATGAAAAACTACTAAAAATGGACTTATCTAGTAGTGAATCAATCCTGTCTCAGAAATCAAATTGGACTGTGGGGATAAATGGTATCATTACAGACTACTACGTTTACAAATTAAAAGACGGTAAGTCAGTGATTGTTTTTCTTAGTAAAGGAAAGGTCGTTGCAATAACAAGAAAAGGTATTGATTATAAGTAACGTAAAAGGTAAAGTAATATGAAAAATAGCATTAAAATTCGGTTGGCAATTATAACAATAGCTATCATTGGGTTTCTATTTTATGGATTTAGAGATAATGGTTCAGTGATTTATTACGGGCAAAGCTATACAGCAGGTTCCGTATTTAATCCTGATTCTTATCTCTCAGCTGGGCTATTTAAATCCGCAGGCAAAGAGATAAACAAACTGGTTTCGAAAAAGCGTGGAAGTAGCCTTACAGGTGTGATGGTCTCTGTTGTGGTTGGTGGAATTACTTTTTTCACACTTTGGCAAGATGACGATTTTAAAGATATTTTAGTAGAAGCAAGAAAACAAGGAGAAAATAATTAAAATGGCTAATTTGGATAATTACTTGATTTTGGTTTTTATTGCAGTAACTGGAATTCTTATCGCTATTCAATTCGCAGGCGAGCGTTTTGCAGATTGGCTAACAGATTTAACCGAGCAATTCTTTTCAAAAAGCTTGGATAAGCACGAAGAAAAACGCAGAATGGAAAGAGAGGAAGATAAATAAGTTAAGGAGTTACGGTCTAGTTATATTGCCAGATAAAACTAAGATTATCTTCTCTTCTTCAAATCTAAGGTATCTAATCCCAAAAATAATATTTATATTTGACGAATAATAGAAAAAAGACGGCTCATTTGTACCGCTCCCCAAAAGTTAGATAGAAAAAATCTAACTTTTGGGGAGTTTTATGTTCGCTTCGCCTTTCGGTTTGGGCTGGATAGCTTTGTGGTAATACTGCTGTTTCAGCTCCCCTTTGACACACAATTTATTGTGTATTTGAACAATATTTTTCAAAATCTAAGCAAAAACTGCGTTTAAAAATGTCCTTAATAAAGAATAGTGAACCCCTGATTTGTTAGAAATTCGATTAATAATACGGATTTCTAAAGCCAAATCGCTATTCTTCATAGGGATGTTTTATATCCTTTTACAAAAAGTCTCTAAATCTACAAGGAGGGGGATAGCATGAGTGAGGAGTAAAAAGAATTTCTATCTTTCATAAAAACTTTTGAGAGTGCTGTCTTGAATTTTATAAAATATAAGTAAAAATCTTTCTGTATGTATTTATTAATTCTTGATGGAATATTACTTACTTTAACTCTTTGAAATGATAAACAATTTTATTTTCAAAACCAATATAAATTAATACTCAATGAAAATCAAAGAGCAAAATAGGAAGCTAGCTGCAGGCTGTACTTGAGTACGGTAAGGCGATGCTGACGTGGTTTGAATTTGATTTTCGAATAGTATAAACTTGAACTTTAGTTATTTGGAAAGATGAAGTTCTTTTATCGAAATTGCTATACTAGTGATTTGATTAATGAAAAGTGATATAATGGTTATTGTATAGAAAAAATGGAGAATAACCATGGAGAATAATTATTTAAGCACTAATATTGCTCTAACTTCCCAAAAAATTGATAATAACATTAGTAAATACTATAGAAATAGCAAAGAAATTCTTAACGATGAAGAAAAGCCAATCAGTGAAGAAGATTTTAAGAATATTATTAAACATGAAATTTTTAACTTCATAGGGCATTTTGAAAATATAATTTTACTTGTTGGAGCAGGAGCGTCTGTTGTAGGTGATAGAGATCCCAGATTTGGCCATACTGTGGATATGCTAGCAAAAGAGGCGAAAAAACAACTAGTCGAGCCTGATTATTTTAGTCTTGATGAATTATCTAAAATGTGTAAATATTGTACAAAAGAAGACGATTTTAATTTGGAAGACTTTTTATCTCAAATGCAAGCATTCTCTCGGTTTGTATCCGATTCAGAAAAAGATAAATTCGAGAAGTCATACACTAAAATTATTGAAATTATTCAGGATAAAACATCTTACAATTACGATGAAAAATACTTTAAACATGCAAAACTAATTAAACAATTAACTGATATGCATGTTACACCTAATAGACTTTCCATAGTAACTACTAATTATGATACGATTATTGAGGAAAGTGCCTATAGCTTGAATTATACTGTATTTGACGGCTTTACTTTTTCTCATGAACCAACTTTCGATGTTGATATGTTCGACTGGTACTTATCAAAGCCAATTTCAGATGTAAAATCTCAAAAGGAAGCCTATAAGAAGTCAGTTGTGAACTTATTAAAAATCCATGGTTCTTTAACTTGGGAGCGAGAGCAAGATAAAATTGTTAGAAAAAATAAAGTTGATTCAAAATCTCCAATAATGATTTTTCCGAGCTCAAATAAATACATGCAAAGCTATCAGAAACCTTATTTTGAATTATTTTCTAAATTTCAAGAATTACTTCGAAAACCTAACACTCTCTTAATTACAGCGGGGTTTAGTTTTGCTGATAATCATATATCACAAATGATAATTCAAGCTTTAAAAAATATCCCAAGTCTATCTTTATTGATTACCGATTTTAATATTTCCCCTGAAAAGCCTAATGAAAATTGGGAAGAGATAAAAAAATTAATGAATAGTAATTATAATATTGCTTTTTTAAAGGCAGTGATGAATACAGATTTAACGAATTATTTTGTTAGAGGTGAAAGTAATGATTGATTCACTATATCCAAATAATGATAAAAACGATTTTTATTTAGGCATGATTTCTGAAGTATATAAAAATTCAAGTGTTGTTCAGGTTGAAAATCTTTCATGGTTAAAATTCAGAAAAATTCGCAAGGAATTGCTAGTGCCTAATACTATAAATTTTCTCGTTATTGTTGAATCCGTTCTTGGTATTTATTTGGGTGAAGTGTACCATTCAAAGCTACCAAGTTCGGATAGTGTACATAATGCTCTTCTGAGAGAACACTCAGAAAAAATCTATCCTGAATTAAGTTTGGATATAATAGGTGTAATGTCGAACAATAGTAAAAAATTTAAACTTTCAGGTTTTTCGACCGTTGGCCTAACGGATAAGGTCTATATCGCCAACAAAAGAATTGTAGACATCTATTTAAAATCAATTGAACTTAAAGACGAGGATTCCAAAAAACCCGAAATTAAACTAACATCGTTTGCAAAATTTTCAAGCTTCCCCTCAGAAGAAGTTTCTTTACGCCCAAGCACATTATTCGACAGGCATCTTATGGCAATTGGGACAACTAATAGTGGAAAATCAACATCATCCCTATCTATTTTAGATAAATTGATTGAGAACGACAAAAAGGTTCTGATAATTGACCCTACTGGAGAATACTCCAATTCGTTCAATAAAAATAAAAATATCATTAAGTTAAATTTAGGTATTGATACAATTTTAGATACAGGTCGGGTATCTTTTAGTCAGTGGGCAACACTCTTTGAGACTAATGATTCTACTCAGCCTGCTGTATTGGCGGATGCTATAAAAAGTTTACGTTATCAAAACAAAATGGGTATTAATGATGTGTACCAGAAAAATGGAAAGACGCCCACTGAAGTTTCTAAAGCCATGTCTAGTTTAAGTATCCAAGACACTTCTTTTGATATATCCTTACTTTCGAGACAAATTACTGAAGAGGCAGTTGAAATCAGTAGAGATATGAAAACATATATTGCAGGATCATTTCAATTCAATCAAAAACAATGGCTCGTGCAAAAAGTTGAATACAAGATATCTAATACTAAATTATCAGATTTTTTCTCTCCCAAAACTAAAACTAAAACTGATTTAATTGAGAAAATTGATAGCTTTTTAAAAAATGATATCCGTAGTTTGTATATAAATACTTCTACTATAGGTACTAGTGATAGTATTGGAGGGATGATAGTTGAATTGATAAGTACATATATTATAGATTCAAAGAAAAAAGATAATATTGCCTTCGTGATGTTTATTGACGAAGTGCACAGATATTCACAAAATAATCAGGAGAATAATTATCAGATAGGCTTAACTTCTATTGCGCGAGAAGGGAGAAAAAAAGGAATATTTCTATTTTTAACAACACAAAATCCTCAAGATGTTCCAAAGGAATTACTAGGTCAAATTGGAACATTATTAATTCATAGGCTTACTCATAAAAATGAGCTAGAGGCTATAAAAAATCATTTGTCCGAGCAATCATATAGACAGATTAATAAGCTAAATCAAGGTGAAGCTATTTTAACTAGTATAAATATTGTGAGAGATTTACACATTGAAATAATAAAAAGCGATAGACCTCATGCAAATTCAACTACGTTATTGTAAAACTTTTATTGATGTTATTTTTTTAAATAGAATGTTAAGCAAGTGTGCTAAGCTCGATTTTCTTAAAGAAAATCACTGAAAGCCAGCGATTTACAGTCACTGACTTTTTTGAGGTAGAGTGATAGTTTATTGGACTACTGATGGAGGTGCGGTATAAATACAACATCAGGTAACATGTATGTGATATTTTGGAAAGTGGAGAAGACGCATTTACGAGGAGGGAGAAAATACAGTATCAACCGTTAACAATAATTTATATCTGTGAAATAACAGGAATAGTTATTTTTGTGTTAAAGTCTAACACACATTTAGCTCGAGGAGACTCGAGCTTTTTGGTTGGGTGAATGCTTTTACGCAGTGGAGAAAGGTAAAATATAGTAGATTGAATCTGGAATAGCCCACGTACTTTTCTAAATGTTGTTAGAAACTGGTTTTAATTTCGCAATTAAATTGTTCAGTTTTTATTTCATCTAACTATATTTAAGGTAAATCGATAGCTTCTTGCATTCGCTTCGCCTTTCGGTTCGGGTTGCTTAACTTTGCACTAACACCACCGTTCAAGCTCCGTTTTGGCACACGACTTATTGTGTATTTACACAATGTTTGTCTTTGTAGAGGGGGGCGGAGGAGTCTTCAAGAAAATATTCTAAGCTTTTTATTTCCTTTTTTTACTTCTGTTGTTATGGATTAGCTTTCGAAAATCTCCAGCAGTTGAGCTTTTCACAACTTCACATTCTCACAAAAACATCAGCAAAAAATCTGCATTTTATACCTTTAAACCGATGTAAATTAAACTCAAAAATAGACTAGACTTCCGTACCAAAGAGAGTTATGATGGACAGGTAAAAGAAATTTAACAGATAGGAGCGATATGTACATCGATTTAGAAACGGAAATTTATCTACAAAAATTAGAAGGTGACATTCATAGCCAGCTATATTGGGGCGTAGTGCCAGAAATACCAATTGAATGGCAACCAAACCAATTAGGATTTTACCTCAGCGACCCAATATCTTTGCCTGCTTTTTTAACGAAACTACGAGTGTTCGAAAAAGGTTTTGCCTTCGATTGTGTTGGAACTAATGTTTTTAAACGCAAGATAACAGTTTTTGCCATTAACGAAAGCAAAGAGAAATTTATTGCGAAAATTGAAAAGTTGCTTAATTGCCAAAGTAGAGGCGAGATGTGTGAAACCTTGCTATACATTTTAGCAACGCCAGTAACTTGTATCGATGAAGCGATTTGTTAACCTAAAATTACAACAAAATTGCCCCAGTTTTACGACTGGGGTGATTGTTTCGATTTGAAAATATATAGAAAATTTTCTTGAAATAAACTTAACATTTCGTCAAAATATCAGAAAATTAAAAACGTTTCCAAAAATACTATACTCATATTGCCAAAAACTATAATTTCATGTATACTTAGAGCACTGAAGATTTCTTATTTTATTCAACCGACATCATTTTAACGAAAGTGAGGATGGAGCGGCTAAAAAGATAAAATCGATGTTAACTACAGCAGGTGTTGTCAGTATTGGTAGCGTAGTCTCTGGTCATATATTCGAAAATCTTACTGTGATAAGTGTAGCGATAGTCGTTATTTTACTAATTATTTGTTGCTTTGCATTCCTGGTTATCAATTCTAATAAAAGAACCAGAAATTCAAAAGATCTGATGGCCACTTGGCTTAGAAAGGGTAACAACTATACTAAACCTAGGAATAAAGCTTCACCAAGTAAGAGAAAAATCACCACTAAGAAGTGGTGAGCAACTGTAAATCGGTCTTGCTGTTTCTTGTTGGTAAATAGCAAGGCTGATAACTAAAAATAAGAAATCTTCTTCCCAGCGGTAGAGCAAGTATCGTTGGGATTTTCTTTATCTCAAAAGCATATATTTTATAGCTGTCTGAGATAACTTAATCTATTATACAGACTTTAAGTAATTGTGTCAACAGTTTTGTTGAAAAATCGTTAAAATTAAACTTGGCTTTGTAGCTCAATGTTTAAAACTTCGACCTTTTCTTTCTGTAATTTGCAATTCCAAACGACAAATTCGTCCAAATCTTCCGTTCTATAACAAGCAGTATAATATTTTTTGGCACGCTCAGGATTAAGAAAACGGCAAGTATAAACCCAAGAATATTCGTCCGTGATGGGATTTTTACTTCTAAAACAAGGATTAAAAACACATCCTACACCGTGTAATTCTTCGAAAGTTGTAAGGTGAACTGTTTCAATTTGGGGGAGTTTGGGCGGTAGAAAATTTTGAAATTTGGCTGAATCATATCTCTCCAATAGTAGTCAAAATTTTCGAAGGCTTTTAGTTTTGCTTTGTTGCCAATTTAAAGCTCGGTGGGTACTGGAGCTTCTTGCGACAGTTTGCCCAACTCGTAACTCACCCGAAGCATTTCTTGAAGCGTCCAGACCGAAATATCGTGAAAATCTTGGCTGTCTGAATTTTGGCGTTCCAGCGTAGGGATTCTGCCAATCATGCTGGCTACTATAGCAATTTCTTGGTCTCGGGTGGTGTCTTCGTTTTCAAAATTGTGGATATTTTGAATGCGGTCTTGAAGCGAGAATTGCTCTTGTTCAAGTTCATTATTTTGAATACTTCTGTTAGTGAATTTTTCCATAGAAATCTCCTTTGCTTTGTTGGTGTGTCCATCATAACTCTCCGTAAGGAAAGAGTCAAGCACTTTTTCACGAAAACCCCAACGACTTGAAATCGCTGGGGTTAAGGGGTTAGAGTTGGTTAGTTGTTGGACTGCTGGGTGAGGTGTAGACATTATACCATGAAATGAGAGAGAAACGGAAAGGAATCTTTTCTCAATTTGTGACATCTGATACTTTATGTAAGTAGAAAATTTTTATTATGAACACTATTGTTCGGAAATTAAGGCTAAAGTTTTAAAAATTCATGAAAATTTCAGAAAATCCTTGATTTTGTGTTTATTTATGCTATAATGAGAACAATTATTTTTAGGAGGTGGAATATGTCTTACTTATTCGAGATATTACCAAGTTTATTGAGCGGTGCGACAATGACGTTACAAGTTTTTGCACTGGTCTTACTTTTTTCAATCCCTTTAGGCATTTTGGTTGCCTTTTGCTTACAGGTCCATTGGAAACCCCTCCATTACATGATTGATATCTATATCTGGGTGATGCGCGGGACACCCTTGCTCTTGCAACTAATTTTTATTTATTATGTCCTTCCAAATATTGGGATTCGTTTAGATCGTGTGCCTGCAGCGATTATTGCCTTCACGCTTAATTATGCAGCCTATTTTGCTGAAATTTTCCGTGGAGGAATTGCAACCATTCCTCAGGGGCAGTACGAAGCAGCTAAGGTTTTGAAATTCAAACCTATCGATACCGTTCGCTACATCATCTTGCCACAGGTGACCAAGATTGTCCTACCAAGTGTATTTAACGAGGTTATGAGTTTGGTTAAGGATACTTCTCTGGTCTATGCGCTCGGTATTTCAGATTTAATCCTAGCTAGTCGAACCGCTGCCAATCGTGATGCTAGCTTGATTCCAATGTTTCTAGCAGGAGCTATTTATCTGCTTATGATTGGTATCGTTACAATTTTAGCTAAGAAACTTGAGAAAAAATTCAGCTACTATAGATAGGAGGTTATCCATGTTAGAGTTAAGAAATATCAGCAAAAAATTTGGAAAAAAAGAAATTTTATCCAATTTCAGTTTAACAATTCCTGAAAAGCAGATTTTAGCTATTGTTGGTCCATCTGGTGGTGGGAAGACTACCTTGCTCAGAATGTTAGCTGGACTAGAAACGATTGATTCAGGAGAGATCTTTTATAATGGAGAATCCCTACCTCTGGATGAACTTGAGAAGCGTCACTTGTTAGGTTTTGTTTTTCAAGATTTTCAGCTTTTTCCTCACTTATCCGTTATGGAGAACTTGATCTTGTCACCTATTAAGACTATGGGAATGTCTGAAGTAGACGCAAAGAAGAAGGCGACTGACTTACTCGCTCGTCTAGGGCTCGAAGCTCACGCAGATGCTTATCCATACTCATTATCTGGTGGTCAAAAGCAACGGGTTGCCTTAGCACGCGCTATGATGATAGATCCTGAGGTGATTGGTTATGACGAACCAACTTCAGCCCTTGACCCAGAGTTGCGTCTCGAAGTTGAAAAACTGATTTTACAAAATCGAGAATTAGGCATGACTCAAATTGTCGTAACCCACGATCTCCAGTTTGCAGAAAATATTGCTGACCAGATTCTCAAAGTAGAGCCTAAGTAGGAGGTGTCTATGAATCGAAAGAAAATCAGCCTTGTTTTGGTATTCTTTCTGGCCTTTTTCCTGGTAGGATGCACACAAAAAGCTAGTGATCCCAAAGTCGATAATTGGGATAAATACCAACAACAAGGAACAATAACCATCGGATTTGACAATACCTTTGTTCCTATGGGTTTTGAAGAAAAGAATGGGCAATATGTTGGATTTGATATTGATTTAGCCCAAGCTGTTTCTGAGAAACTTGGCTTTAAGGTTCAATTTCAACCGATTGATTGGGATATGAAGGAAACAGAGCTTCAAAATGGGACCATTGATGCTATTTGGAATGGTTATTCTGCGACAGATGAACGTCGTGAGAAGGTAGCTTTTACCATTCCTTACATGGAAAATCAGCAAGTTCTCGTCTCTAAAAAATCGCAAAATATCCAATCAGTGTCTGATATGGCAGGTAAGATTTTGGGTGCTCAGGCAGGTTCTTCGGGTTATCTGGACTTTGAAGCTCAACCTGACCTCTTGAAAAATATCGTAAAAGATCAAAAAGCAAACCAGTATCAGAGCTTTAATGAAGCCTTGATTGACTTGCAAAATGATCGGATTGATGCTCTTTTAATTGACCGTGTTTATGCCAATTATTATCTTAAAACGGAAGGGATATTAGACCAGTATGAGATTTTCCCAGCTGGTTTTGAGAGTGAGTCTTTTGCAGTCGGAGTAAGACCAGCAGATATAATCTTATTAGCCAATTTGAATAAGGCTTTTGTGGAACTCTATCAAGAAGGAAAATTCCAAGAAATTAGCCAGAAATGGTTTGGTGAAGATATAGCAACAAGCCAAGTTAAAGGAAAAGAAAACTGAGACTCTCGTCTTGGTTTCTTTTTTTAGGGTGGAAATGAGTGATTTTTTTACTAAATAGGACTTGTGAATAGGCTTTTAACTTGAAAATTTTGCAAAATCCTTAGAAAACCTGTAAAATAGAAAAGATGAACAAATAGGAGGTTCCTTGTGTCAAAAAAGGAAATCAATATTAACAATTATAATGATGACGCCATTCAGGTGCTAGAAGGGTTGGATGCGGTCCGTAAACGTCCAGGGATGTATATCGGATCGACTGACGGTGCTGGTCTCCATCACCTAGTATGGGAAATTGTCGATAATGCAGTCGATGAAGCCTTATCTGGATTTGGTGATCGTATTGATGTAACGATTAATAAAGACGGTAGTTTAACGGTTCAAGACCATGGGCGTGGGATGCCAACTGGTATGCACGCTATGGGGATTCCAACGGTTGAGGTTATTTTTACCATTCTCCACGCTGGAGGAAAATTCGGTCAAGGTGGCTACAAGACTTCTGGTGGTCTTCACGGAGTTGGTTCTTCTGTCGTGAATGCCCTCTCTAGTTGGCTCGAAGTAGAAATTACACGTGATGGGGCTGTTTACAAACAACGCTTTGAAAATGGTGGGAAACCAGTAACAACTCTTGAAAAGGTTGGAACTGCACCTAAGTCTAAAACAGGTACCAAAGTGACCTTTATGCCGGATGCTAGTATCTTTTCTACGACAGACTTTAAATACAATACCATTTCAGAGCGTCTCAATGAGTCAGCCTTCCTCTTGAAAAATGTAACCTTGTCATTAACGGATAAGCGAACAGACGAAGCAATTGAATTCCATTATGAGAATGGGGTGCAGGACTTTGTTTCTTACCTCAATGAAGACAAGGAAACCTTGACGCCTGTCCTATACTTTGAAGGGGAAGATAATGGTTTCCAAGTGGAAGTAGCCCTTCAGTATAACGATGGATTTTCAGATAACATCCTGTCCTTTGTCAATAACGTTCGCACTAAGGACGGTGGAACGCATGAGACAGGACTCAAGTCTGCCATTACCAAAGTTATGAACGACTATGCGCGAAAAACTGGCCTTCTCAAAGAAAAAGATAAAAACCTAGAAGGTTCAGATTACCGTGAAGGATTAGCAGCAGTTCTATCAATTCTCGTTCCTGAAGAACATTTGCAGTTTGAGGGACAGACTAAGGATAAACTTGGAAGTCCGCTTGCTCGTCCTGTTGTAGATGGAATTGTAGCTGATAAGTTAACTTTCTTCCTCATGGAAAATGGAGAATTAGCTTCAAATCTGATTCGTAAAGCAATCAAGGCGCGTGATGCCCGTGAAGCAGCACGAAAAGCGCGTGATGAGAGCCGAAATGGCAAGAAGAATAAGAAAGACAAGGGATTGCTTTCTGGGAAATTAACCCCAGCCCAGTCTAAAAATCCAGCTAAGAACGAACTCTACCTGGTCGAAGGGGACTCTGCCGGTGGTTCTGCTAAGCAAGGCCGTGACCGCAAGTTCCAGGCTATCTTACCTCTTCGAGGTAAGGTTATTAATACAGCCAAGGCTAAGATGGCGGATATCCTCAAAAATGAAGAAATCAATACCATGATTTATACCATTGGTGCTGGTGTGGGGGCAGACTTCTCCCTTGAAGATGCCAACTATGACAAGATCATTATCATGACCGATGCGGATACCGACGGTGCCCACATTCAAACTCTTCTCTTAACCTTCTTTTATCGCTATATGCGTCCGCTAGTTGAAGCAGGACATGTCTATATCGCCCTTCCGCCTCTTTACAAGATGTCTAAAGGCAAAGGCAAGAAAGAAGAAGTGGCTTATGCTTGGACGGATGGTGAACTAGAGGAACTACGTAGGCAGTTCGGTAAAGGCGCTACCCTCCAACGCTACAAGGGGCTTGGTGAGATGAATGCGGACCAACTCTGGGAAACAACTATGAATCCAGAAACCCGTACCCTCATTCGTGTTACGATTGAAGATTTAGCACGCGCAGAACGTCGCGTCAATGTCCTCATGGGTGACAAGGTTGAACCACGTCGTAAGTGGATTGAGGATAATGTCAAGTTTACACTGGAAGAAGCAACAGTGTTTTAAAGAAATCTTTTTTTCATAATCTTAGCTCTTTAAAAGAGGTATAAATCATGATCAGTTTATTGTTTGATAGTTCATTTCTTTTCATAGTCTTAGCTTTAGGTGCAATTATGTATATAATTGCCAAACAAGGTAAACCTGAGCAAAGTCTCTATCTTGAATTTTTACTATTAACCATATTAACTACCTGTGTCTTTTTATTTGATAATCCTTTAAGACCCAATCCTTATGCAGGTTTGCTCTTTTATGTTTTTGACTTTTATATTTTCACATCAGCTAGCTTAGCATTCAGTCTTACAGCTATTTATAAAAGTACCAGACATCTCAGATATTATCCTAGTAGTTACTCAAAACTTCTTAAGATAAATGCCTGGTTTTTAGCAATCTTATCAGGTATGAACCTACTATTTATAATGTTGGCGCAAGAAATGGGAATTATTTTGCTATTACCAATTTTTGGTATTAGTTTTATCATTCAATTCTTGGTCGGAGAGCTTGAAAGAAAAAGAGTTCAGAAGACAAAGGAGGGTGAACAGTGAACAGTTCTTTAATAATGATATTTTTCTTTTTCGAAATCATTGTTATCGCTGGTATAATTCTTGATGCAATCTCCAATAGAGAGGAAATAGAATATTCAAACTCATTAAGTTCCTTAGTATTTATGGCGTGTAATATTGGTGTGTTCGTATTATTTAATCCGTATATAGACGACCCCTACTTAGAAGTGTTTTTAAAGATATTTTATATACTAGCCCATATACCTTTAAGTTTAACTTATGCGATTACTAATCTTTATAAAAGTATCAAACACATCAATTATTTTCCTAGTAAGTTTGCTCGGATATTAATATGCAACGTTACGATTATATTTCTCTTCTCAATTGTAAATGTTTTTGTATTATTTAGAGAAACGAAAGAAATTTATATACTTATTTTCTTGCAAGGCCTTTTTTCAGGAATTCAATTCCTACTTTGGATGCTTGAAATAAAAAGAGTTCAGAAGCTTCTTAAGGAAAGAAATGAAGATGCTGTTATTCAGAACCTAGAGACCACTGAGGATGAACCACATGAGAACTGACCAGGAAATGCTTGGACTGATTTTACAAATAGCTAAAAAGTTACAGGTTGATGCTGTGGCTCTATCTGGTTCACGTACAAACCAAAAGATTCAAACAGATGAATTTCAAGACTATGATGTTGTTTATGTCGTGGACGACTTATATAATTTGACGAGTGACCTTGCTTGGTTGGACCAGTTTGGCACACGTATCATTGAGCAACATAATATCCTAGGCAACTGTCGTCTCTATCTCATGCTATTTGAAGATGGCAATCGGATTGATTTAACCCTCTGCCCCAAAGACCACATTCAAGAGTGGGTAGAAAGCGAAGCGGATTTCACGGTGCTAGAGGACACTAAGGGCTTGTTTGAGACCTATTCTCCAAGTCCAGAGCGTTACTGGATAACCCCAGCTACTGAGACGGATTTTGAAAAATCTTGTAATGAATTTTGGTGGGTGTCAGCCTACGTGGTCAAAGGAATTTGTCGTAAGCAACTTATCTATTCGACTGACCATCTCTACGGTATTTGTCAACAAGAACTCCTAAAGATCTTGGCTTGGCAGGTGGCAAGTGATGGGGGGGATGTCGACATCGGCAAGAACTATAAGTATCTCTTTAACTATTTACCTGCTGAGAAGGAGAAAGAATTCTCAAATCTGCTTGATTTCTCAAGTTTAGATAAAATCACTCAGTCTTTATTAGCAAACATACAACTTTTCCACCAAGAAGCTCAAAGCCTTGCCCAAAAGATGGGCTTTGACTATGATAGGGAAGTAGCTGAGAAGATGATTGAGTATGCCGAGGAAAAACTTCCTAATCACTCAGTAAATAAAGAACACAAATTATAATTTTAAATCATAGAAAGGGTCGTTTGGTTATTTATAGTGACTGAACAACTTTTCCATAAAAACATACTCTACATTCTTTGAAAGGAGTTGAACACGCCCTAAATGATGTGTGAAAAAGATAAATTCTCTTGTGAGCATCGATCACTGTAAGAATTTCCTATTTTCACTTTGCATTTTACGGGCTTTGTATCCTATATGAGTAACATTCAAAACATGTCCCTGGAGGACATCATGGGAGAGCGTTTTGGTCGCTACTCCAAGTACATCATTCAAGACCGGGCTTTGCCAGACATTCGGGATGGATTGAAGCCGGTTCAACGCCGTATTCTTTATTCGATGAATAAGGATGGCAATACTTTTGACAAGAGCTACCGTAAGTCGGCTAAGTCAGTCGGGAACATCATGGGTAATTTTCACCCACACGGAGATTCTTCTATCTATGATGCCATGGTCCGTATGTCTCAGGATTGGAAAAACCGTGAGATTCTGGTTGAAATGCACGGTAACAATGGTTCTATGGACGGAGATCCGCCTGCGGCTATGCGTTATACTGAAGCACGTTTGTCAGAGATTGCAGGCTATCTCCTTCAGGATATCGAGAAAAAGACAGTTCCTTTTGCTTGGAACTTTGACGATACGGAGAAAGAACCAACTGTCTTACCAGCAGCCTTTCCGAATCTTTTGGTCAATGGTTCGACCGGGATTTCAGCTGGTTATGCCACGGATATTCCACCGCATAATTTGGCTGAAGTTATCGATGCGACAGTCTACATGATTGATCATCCAACTGCCAAGGTTGAGAAGTTGATGGAATTCTTGCCTGGGCCAGATTTCCCTACGGGAGCTATCATCCAAGGTCGTGACGAGATTAAAAAGGCCTATGAAACTGGTAAGGGGCGCGTGGTTGTTCGTTCCAAGACGGAAATTGAGAAACTTAAAGGTGGTAAGGAACAAATCGTTATCACTGAGATTCCCTATGAGATTAATAAGGCTAGTTTAGTCAAGAAGATTGATGAAGTCCGTGTCAATAATAAGGTGGCAGGTATTGCTGAGGTTCGGGATGAGTCTGACCGTGATGGTCTTCGTATCGCAATTGAACTCAAGAAAGATGCGAACACGGAGCTCGTTCTCAATTACCTTTTCAAGTATACTGACCTACAAATCAACTACAATTTCAATATGGTTGCGATTGACAATTTCACCCCTCGTCAGGTTGGAATTGTGCCTATATTGTCTAGCTATATTGCCCACCGTCGTGAAGTGATCTTGGCGCGTTCTCGCTTTGACAAGGAAAAGGCTGAAAAACGTCTCCATATCGTGGAAGGTTTGATTCGTGTCATCTCTATCCTGGATGAAGTTATTGCCCTTATCCGTGCTTCTGAGAACAAGGCTGACGCTAAGGAAAACCTCAAGGTCAGCTATGATTTTACAGAAGAACAGGCTGAGGCCATTGTTACCTTGCAATTGTATCGTTTGACCAATACAGACGTGGTTGTCTTGCAAGAAGAAGAAGCAGAACTTCGTGAAAAGATTGCTATGCTTGCAGCTATCATCGGTGATGAACGTACAATGTACAATCTCATGAAGAAAGAACTCCGTGAGGTCAAGAAGAAATTTGCGACACCTCGATTGAGTACTTTAGAAGATACAGCTAAAGTCATTGAGATTGATACAGCTAGCCTTATCGCTGAAGAAGATACTTACGTTAGCGTGACTAAGGCAGGTTATATCAAACGGACTAGCCCTCGTTCCTTTGCAGCTTCAACCTTAGAAGAAATTGGTAAACGGGATGATGACCGATTGCTATTCGTTCAATCTGTCAAAACTACTCAACACCTTTTAATTTTTACAACGCTTGGGAATGTCATTTACCGACCAGTCCATGAATTAGCAGATATTCGTTGGAAGGATATCGGAGAGCATTTGAGCCAGTCTATTACAAACTTTGAAACCAATGAAGAAGTGCTCTATGTAGAAGTTGTTGATCAATTTGATGATGCGACAACTTATTTTGCAGCAACACGACTTGGACAAATCAAACGGGTAGAACGCAAAGAATTCTCTCCATGGAGAACCTATCGTTCTAAATCTGTCAAGTACGCTAAGTTGAAAGACGATACTGACCAGATTGTTGCAGTAGCTCCGATTAAATTGGATGATGTTCTGTTGATCAGTCGAAACGGTTATGCCCTCCGCTTTAACATCGAAGAAGTACCAGTTATCGGTGCCAAAGCTGCAGGGGTCAAAGCCATGAATCTCAAAGCAGATGATGTGATACAAGCAGCCTTTATCTGCAATACTTCGTCTTTCTATCTTTTAACGCAACGTGGAAGCTTGAAACGTGTTTCAACAGAGGAAATTCCAGCAACCAGTCGTGCCAATCGTGGCCTTCAAGTCTTGAGAGAATTAAAGAGTAAACCCCATCGCGTATTCTTGGCTGGAGCGGTCTCAGAACAAGGATTTGTTGGAGATCTCTTTAGTACAGAAGTAGAAGATGGAGAACAAACACTTGTGATTCAATCAAATAATGGAACGATTTACGAATCAATCCTACAAGATTTGAATCTATCAGAACGTACAAGCAATGGAAGCTTTATCTCAGATAGCATTTCTGATGAAGAAGTTTTTGATGCTTATCTCAAAGAAATCTTTAAAGAAGACAAAGAAAATTAAAAATCGGTCTTAGTGACTGATTTTTTATAAGTAAAATTTTCAGAAAATTACAAATAATACTTGAATTTTTAGGAGAATAGTGTAGAATAGAACACAGAGCTTGATTAGAATAAAGGAGATTGTCATGACAGTTACGATTGATTGGGAAAATCTCGGTTTTTCCTATATGAAACTACCTTATCGTTATATCGCTAATTTTAAAAATGGACAATGGTCTCAAGGAGAATTAACAGAAGATGCAACCTTGCATATTTCAGAATCATCTCCAAGCCTTCACTATGGACAGCAAGCATTTGAAGGATTGAAAGCCTATCGTACAAAGGATGGCAGTATTCAACTCTTCCGTCCAGATGAAAATGCTAAACGTCTGCAACGTACCTGTGATCGTCTCTTGATGCCACAAGTTCCAACAGAAATGTTTGTAGAGGCTTGTAAAGCCGTTGTTCGTGCAAATGAAGAATACGTACCCCCTTATGGAACTGGTGGAACTCTTTACCTTCGTCCGCTCTTGATTGGTGTTGGAGATATCATTGGGGTAAAACCAGCTGAGGAGTATATTTTTACCATCTTTGCTATGCCAGTTGGAAATTACTTTAAGGGTGGATTGGTTCCAACAAACTTCTTGATTCAAGACGAGTATGACCGTGCTGCACCAAATGGAACAGGGGCTGCCAAGGTCGGTGGGAACTATGCAGCTAGTCTTTTGCCAGGAAAAATGGCTAAATCCCGTCATTTCTCAGATGTTATTTATCTTGACCCATCAACACACACTAAGATTGAAGAAGTTGGTTCAGCAAACTTCTTTGGAATTACAGCTGATAATGAGTTTGTAACCCCATTGAGTCCATCAATCTTGCCATCGATTACCAAGTACTCATTACTTTATTTGGCAGAGCATCGTTTGGGCTTGAAGCCTGTTGAGGGAGATGTACCAATTGATAGTCTGGATCGATTTGTAGAAGCAGGTGCCTGCGGTACTGCGGCAGTTATCTCACCAATTGGAGGAATCCAACACGGTGATGACTTCCATGTGTTCTACAGTGAAACAGAGGTTGGTCCAGTAACTCGTAAACTATACGATGAATTGACAGGTATCCAATTTGGTGACATTGAAGCGCCAGAAGGTTGGATTGTAAAAGTAGATTAAAAATTATTAAAGGAGTTCTTTATGAAAACGAAAAAGTGGATGTTAACAGCAGGAGTGGTCCTGAGTACAGCAGTTCTTCTTGTAGCTTGTGGGAAAGCTGACAAGGAAGCAGATGCGCCTACAACTTTCTCTTATGTCTATGGAGTAGACCCATCATCTTTGGACTACAGTATCGCAACTCGTACTTCAACAACGGATATCATCGGTAACGTCGTTGATGGTTTGTTGGAAAACGATGAATACGGGAATTTGATTCCTTCCCTCGCTGAGGATTGGAGTGTCTCACAAGACGGTTTGACTTATACTTATAAACTTCGCAAAGGGGTTAAATGGTACACGTCAGAAGGTGAAGAATACGCTGAAGTAACTGCGCATGACTTTGTTACTGGGTTGAAACACGTAGCTGATGGCAAATCAGACGGTGTCACTCTTATTCAAAACTCAATTAAGGGCTTGAATGAATATATGACTGGTGAGACTAACGATTTCTCAACAGTTGGAGTTAAGGCAGTGGATGATTATACTGTTGAGTACACTCTAAACGCACCTGAAACTTTCTGGAATTCCAAAGTAACTTCAGCAACTATGTTGCCAGTAAATGAAGAATTCCTCAAAGCTTCTGGTAAAAATTATGGAACGGTCAGTCCAGCTGGTATTCTTTATAACGGTCCATATATTTTGAAGACATTGACTTCAAAATCTTTAATCGAATATGAAAAGAACCCAAATTATTGGGATAAAGAGAAGGTTAAAATTGAGAAAGTTAAATTAACTTACTATGATGGCTCAGACCAAGAATCCTTGATCCGTAGCTTCTCTTCGGGTGTTTACACAACAGCTCGCCTCTTCCCAAGTAGCTCAAACTTTGCTTCTACTTTGGAACAATACGGGGATAAAATTACATATAGTCCACAGGATTCAACTAGTTACTACTTTACCTTTAACGTAAACCGTCAATCTTTCAATAAGACAGCGAAAACAAGTGAAGAACAGAAAACTTCTACAAAAGAAGCAATGTTGAACAAGGACTTCCGTCAAGCAATCAACTTTGCCTTCAACCGTCATTCTTATGCTGCCCAGCTCAATGGTGAAGATGGTGCGGACAAGATTATTCGTAACAGCTTAGTACCAGATAACTTTGTACAATCTGGTGGCAAAAACTTTGGTGATATCGCTCAAAAAGAATTGGTCAACTATGGAGACCAATGGAAAGGTGTTGAGCTAGTCGACGGAAAAGATACCATCTACAATCCTGACAAAGCCAAAGCTTCATTTGAAAAAGCTAAGAAAGAGTTGGAATCAAAAGGTGTAACCTTCCCAATTCACTTGGATGTCCCAGTTGAACAGACAGATACCATTGCCGTTCAACAAAGCAATTCCTTTAAACAATCAATCGAGTCAACTCTTGGTTCAGAAAATGTCGTGATCGATGTCCTTCAGATGACTGATAACGAGAAAGAAAGCATTACGTCTCAAGCGCGTGTTCCTGCTCAAAAAGACTATGACTTGAACAGTACTGGATGGGCTCCAAGTTACCAAGATCCAGCAAGTTATCTCAATATCATGGATCCTAAGACTGGTTCCGCTATGAAACACCTTGGTATTACTAAAGGAAAAGACAAGGAAGTAGTAGCTCAACTAGGTTTAGACGAATATAAGAAACTCTTGGATGATGCAGTTTCTGAGAAAAATGACTTGGATAAGAGATATGAAAAATATGCTAAAGCTCAAGCTTGGCTTACTGATAGTTCTCTCTTGATGCCAACAGCTTCATCAGGTGGTTCACCAGTTGTCAGCAATGTCGTTCCATTCTCTAAACCATACTCACAAGTAGGTATTAAGGGTGATCCATACATCTTCAAGGGAATGAAACTGCAAAAAGAGATTGTAACTGCTAAAGAATATCAAGCAGCTCTTGAAAAATGGCAAAAAGAAAAATTGGAATCAAATAATAAATACCAAAAAGAATTAGAAAGTCATGTCAAATAAAACAGACTAGTACTTTTGGAATAAAGGGGCCTATATGGAATGGATTAAACTAATAGGGATAGTTATCATTGTGATTGGTTTTGTCTATAAGTTAGATACCATTGCAACGGTAGTCTTAGCTAGTTTAGTTACAGCTCTAGTTTCTGGAGTTTCTCTTGTTGAGTTCTTGGAAATTTTGGGAAAAGAATTTAGTAATCAACGAGTTCTGACGATTTTTATGGTAACCTTGCCACTAGTTGGTTTATCTGAAACTTTTGGCCTCAAGCAACGTTCGATTGACTTGATTCAAAAGATTAAAGGACTGACCGTAGGAAGTTTTTATACAGTTTATTTCTTTTTTCGGGAACTTGATGGATTCTTTGCCATTCGTCTAGGAGGACATCCGCAGTTTGTAAGGCCTTTGGTTCACCCCATGGGACAAGCAGCAGCAGAGTCTCAATTAGGTAGAAAATTAACGAAGCAAGAGAGCGAAGCGCTAAAAGCGCGTGCAGCAGCAAATGATAATTTCGCAAATTTCTTTGCTCAAAATACTTTCGTTGGTGCAGGCGGTGTCCTCTTGATAGGGGGCACACTGGACCAATTAGGTTACGAAAGTAATTATGCAGGAATTGCTTCAGCTTCGCTTATAGTTGCAGGAGTGGCCCTACTTGTGGTAGGAATTTACAATTACCTGTTTGATAGAAAACTGCTAGTGAAAAAGCTTAGTAAAGGAAAAGAAGAATGAGCAATCTAGCAAGTCAGTTATTAGAGTTGACCTATATTGTGATTGGTTGTCAATTCCTTCATACGGCTTATTGTAGCTATAAAGATAAAACAAACCCAGTTCGATTTGGAACGGCTGGGTTTTGGGCTTTATTGGGCATCAGTTTTATCGGTGGTTCCTATCTACCTTCTGTCTGTATTGGGGTTATCGTAGTGCTATTAGCCCTACTAACTCTCTTTAAACAGGTTCGTATCGGCACCTTACCGTCTCTGGATGAAGTCAAGGCAAATATTGAAGCTAAACGACTAAAGAATAAAATTTTTATTCCAGTCATGTTAATGGCTTTGATTGCTTTGGTATTAGCAAAAATGATCCCTGAGTTTAGTAAGATTGCTATCAGCCTTGCTGCATTTTTCGCAACCATCTCACTTTTATTGATTACTAAGAGTTCTCCTAGAAGTTTGCTAGCAGAAAACGATCGCATGGTGCAACAAGTTTCAACCAGTGGGATTGTGCCTCAACTTTTAGGTGCTTTAGGGGCAATATTTACCGTAGCAGGAGTTGGAGACCTGATTTCTCATTTGATAAGTGGTCTAATTCCTTCGGGCAGTCGTTTTATGGGTGTGGTAGCTTATGTCCTTGGGATGGTTCTATTCTCCATGATAATGGGTAATGCCTTTGCTGCCTTTACTGTTATTACTGCTGGAATTGGAGTTCCCTTTGTATTTGCCTTGGGAGCTGATCCAATCGTGACTGCAGCTCTAGCAATGACGGCAGGTTGCTGTGGAACCTTATTGACCCCAATGGCGGCTAACTTTAATGCTTTACCGGCAGCTCTCCTGGATATGAAAGATCCAAATGGGGTTATCAAAGCGCAAGTAGGAGTAGCTGTTATCATGATCATCCTACATATATTTTTGATGTACTTTTTGGCATTTTAGCAAAGGAAATAAAATGAAAATATTAGTAACAGGTTTTGATCCTTTTGGTGGTGAAAAGGTTAATCCAGCTCTGGAAGCTGTTAAATCATTACCATCTGAGATTCATGGAGCTGAAATTCATTGGGTAGAAATCCCAACAGTCTTTTATAAAGCAGCAGAGGTATTAGAAACAACAATCGCCCGCTATCAGCCAGATGCGGTGCTTTGCATCGGACAAGCAGGAGGAAGAACTAGTCTAACTCCTGAACGAGTTGCCATCAACCAAGATGATGCTAGAATTCCTGATAACCAAGGAAATCAGCCGATTGACACTCCTATACGCCTGGACGGTCAAGCAGCCTATTTTAGCACACTACCTATTAAGGCAATGGTTCAAGCGATTAAAGAGGAAGGGTTGCCAGCTACAGTGTCCAATACAGCAGGAACCTTTGTTTGTAATCATTTGATGTACCAGGCTCTCTATTTAGCGGATAAAAAGTTTTCACATATGAGAGCAGGCTTTATGCATATTCCCTATATGACAGAACAGGTGATCAATAAACCTAATACAGCATCTATGAATTTAACTGATATCGTCAGAGGTATCGAAGCTGCGATTGGTGCTATCGTAGATTATAAAGATAAGGACATAAAATTAGTGGGTGGGACAACCCACTAACAATGAGCCTTCCCTAGGTTAAAAAAATTAGATTTTGTCACAAAAACTCTTTATCAAGATTAGCTTGGTAAAGAGTTTTTTTCTTGCCAGTTTTTTAAATTTCTTGTACAATAGGAAGAGTGAAAAGAGGTATCGTATGAGTAAAAAAGATAAAAAAATTGAAATTCAATTAACAGACGCAACTGTTTTAGTTGGTAAGGAAAAGTATGAAGGGTATACTTTAACGATTGGTAAAAAGGTTATTGGTGAAATTGCTGAACTAGATAATCAATTTGCGATCATAAAGAATGGAAATGTCGATAGTTTTTATAAAAAACTTGAAAAAGCTGTGGAAATTTTGATTGAAAACTATAATTTAGCAAAATAAAGCTTGTTTTTTGTAAATTTTCATGATATAATAGTTTTTGTTGAACATTGGAGAGATAGCGAAGAGGCTAAACGCGGCGGACTGTAAATCCGCTCCTTCG
>NZ_JVKV01000006.1 GCF_001072375.1 Streptococcus pseudopneumoniae | reverse complement strand
CACCTTGCCGTACTCAAGTACAGCCTGCGGCTAGCTTCCTAGTTCGCTCTTTGATTTTCATTGAGTATAAAAAGGCGGTCTTAACCGCTTTTTTCTATTCTAAAACAGA
The DNA here is from genome assembly GCF_001072375.1 of Streptococcus pseudopneumoniae. GTDB lineage: Bacteria > Bacillota > Bacilli > Lactobacillales > Streptococcaceae > Streptococcus > Streptococcus pseudopneumoniae_L. The sequence goes on along the minus strand of NZ_JVKV01000006.1, from coordinate 5,870 downwards.
TTTTCAAAAACGCTTCCAAACTGTACTGTAATAGAGAATGAAAGTTTCTGAGCACATTCTTATGAAACTATAAGTAAATGTGATAAATTAGGAGTGTAAATTTACTGAATCGTTTTCAAAAAACATATAAAAGCGCTTTTATTATTCATCAAATTAACTTTTAAGGAGAGTTATCATTATGACTCAAGGGAAAATTACTGCATCTGCAGCAATGCTTAACGTATTGAAAACATGGGGCGTAGACACTATCTACGGTATCCCATCAGGAACACTTAGCTCACTTATGGACGCTTTGGCTGAAGACAAAGATATCCGTTTCTTGCAAGTTCGCCACGAAGAAACAGGTGCTCTTGCAGCGGTTATGCAGGCTAAATTTGGCGGATCTATTGGTGTTGCAGTTGGTTCAGGTGGTCCAGGTGCGACTCACTTGATTAACGGTGTTTACGATGCAGCTATGGATAACACTCCATTCCTCGCTATCCTTGGATCACGTCCAGTTAACGAATTAAACATGGATGCCTTCCAAGAATTAAACCAAAACCCAATGTACAACGGTATCGCTGTTTACAACAAACGTGTAGCTTACGCAGAGCAATTACCAAAAGTAATCGACGAAGCTTGCCGTGCTGCTGTTTCTAAAAAAGGTCCAGCCGTTGTTGAAATTCCAGTAAACTTTGGTTTCCAAGAAATCGACGAAAACTCATATTACGGTTCAGGTTCATACGAACGTTCATTCATCGCTCCTGCTTTGAACGAAGTTGAAATTAACAAAGCAGTTGAAATCTTGAACAATGCTGAACGTCCAGTTATCTATGCTGGTTACGGTGGTGTTAAAGCTGGTGAAGTGATTACTGAATTGTCACGTAAAATCAAAGCACCAATCATCACAACTGGTAAAAACTTCGAAGCTTTCGAATGGAACTACGAAGGTTTGACAGGTTCTGCTTACCGTGTTGGTTGGAAACCAGCCAACGAAGTTGTCTTCGAAGCAGACACAGTTCTTTTCCTTGGTTCAAACTTCCCATTCGCTGAAGTTTACGAAGCATTCAAGAATACTGAAAAATTCATCCAAGTCGATATCGACCCTTACAAACTTGGTAAACGTCATGCCCTAGACGCTTCAATCCTTGGTGATGCAGGTCAAGCAGCGAAAGCAATCCTTGACAAAGTGAATCCAGTTGAATCTACTCCATGGTGGCGTGCAAACGTTAAGAATAACCAAAACTGGCGTGATTACATGAACAAACTCGAAGGTAAAACTGAGGGTGAATTGCAATTGTATCAAGTTTACAATGCAATCAACAAACATGCCGATCAAGACGCTATCTATTCAATCGACGTAGGTGACACTACTCAAACATCTACTCGTCACCTTCACATGACACCTAAGAACATGTGGCGTACATCTCCACTCTTTGCGACAATGGGTATTGCCCTTCCTGGTGGTATCGCTGCTAAGAAAGACAATCCAGATCGCCAAGTATGGAACATCATGGGTGACGGAGCCTTCAACATGTGCTACCCAGACGTCATCACAAACGTTCAATACGACCTTCCAGTTATCAACGTTGTCTTCTCAAATGGTAAATATGCCTTCATCAAGGACAAATACGAAGACACAAACAAACACTTGTTTGGTTGTGACTTCCCTAATGCTGACTATGCGAAAATCGCTGAAGCTCAAGGAGCTATTGGATTTACAGTTGACCGTATCGAAGACATCGACGCAGTCGTTGCTGAAGCTGTTAAATTGAACAAAGAAGGTAAAACTGTTGTTATCGATGCTCGCATCACTCCACATCGTCCACTTCCAGTAGAAGTACTTGAATTGGATCCAAAACAACACTCAGAAGAAGCGATCAAAGCCTTCAAGGAAAAATACGAAGCAGAAGAACTCGTACCATTCCGCCTCTTCTTGGAAGAAGAAGGGTTGCAATCACGCGCAATCAAATAATTTCTCTTGTGGAAAATCAAAAGTAAACATTGTAAATTTTATGCTTTGATTTTCTTAGAGAGAAACTTAAAAGATCGGAGAAATCCGGTCTTTTTATGGAGGATAGTAAATGAATTTAAATCAATTAGATATTATCGTTTCAAATGTTCCCCAGATCTGTTCTGACTTGGAGCGTATCTTGGATAAGAAGGCGGACTATGTTGATGATGGTTTTGCTCAGTTCACGATTGGTAACCACTGCCTCATGTTATCACAAAACCATTTGATACCTTTGGAAAATTTTCAGTCAGGAATCATTCTACACATTGAGGTTGAAGATTTGGAACAGAATCAAAAGCGTTTGAAAGAATTAGGAATTGAGATTTTACATGGGCCAGTTGTAACTGATTGGGGAACCGAATCCCTGCTAGTAAGTGGCCCTGCAGGTCTAGTGATTGATTTTTATCGTATGAAATAGGACGCTTAGTCATTTGAAGTTAACCTTAGCTATTTTTAAAACAGAAATTGAGAACATAAACGATTAAAAGATCGGAGCAATCCGGTCTTTTTCTTTCATTTCTGTTAAAATAGATTCATAATGATGTTTTAAGGAGAAAAAAGATGTCAACAACTTTCTTTCTATTATTTGGATTAATGATTTTAGGATTTGCTGCCTTCACCTATTTTATGTTTTCCTATTTTATATTTAGTAATTATAGTAATGTCAAGAGATGTACCGAAAGAACGGAAGGAGTTATTATCCGATATTCCTATGCTCTTTATAATGGGATCAGTCTCCCAGTTGTTGAATACACTGTTGATGGAAACCAATACAAGGTCGTAGGGCCTAAATTTCTATCTGCTATTTCAAATACAATCAGTACTCCCTTAGGTTCAATCGTATCTGATGTAAAAACGGATAGTTTTGAAAATGGTGAAATTCCACAAGTTTTAAGATACAAAGTTAAGGGGAATAGTTTTTTGTCTTATACAAAATCTCCACTTAAAGAACGCTTTCCAATTGGTGGAAAAGTTGCTGTTTATTATGATCCTAAAAAACCAAAACATTCCTATGTAGAAAGACCACTAAGACCTGGGCGATATGCATGGTTGGCAAAATGTTTTATCTATCTCAATGTTTTTATTATGGTTGCTCTAGCTTTCTTTATCATGTTCATTCTTCCAAATCTTATGAAATAAAGCAGTTTTGTATACAAACTTCAACTACCCTATTTGGCTTCTATGTTCATCGTAGAAGCTTTTTTATAAAGAAAATGCTTTTCTTAAAACATTTTTTGGGCTATTTCAGCTTTATTTAAATGTTTGATAGTATAATAGTAGTACTAAATCATGTGAGGTAAAGTGATGACAGAAATACTACAATTTCCAGAGGGCTTCCTTTGGGGTGGTGCTACGGCAGCTAATCAATGTGAGGGTGCCTATAATATAGACGGTCGTGGGTTGGCGAATGTTGATGTTGTTCCAATCGGTAAGGAGCGTGAAGCCATTATCACAGGTCAGAAAAAGATGTTTTCTTTTGAGGAAGGCTATTTTTACCCAGCAAAAGAAGCCATTGATATGTACCATCATTACAAGGAAGATATTGCCCTTTTTGCGGAAATGGGCTTTAAAACCTATCGGCTTTCCATCGCTTGGACAAGAATATTTCCCAAAGGAGATGAAGCAGAGCCAAATGAAGCTGGTCTAGCCTTTTATGAGAATTTGTTTAAGGAATGCCAGAAGTATGGGATCCAACCTCTGGTAACTATCACGCATTTCGACTGTCCTATGCACTTGATTGAAGAATACGGTGGTTGGCGCAATCGTCGTATGTTGGACTTCTATGAGAATCTCTGTCGCACACTTTTTACCCGTTACAAGGGTTTGGTCAAATACTGGCTAACATTTAATGAAATCAACATGATTCTCCATGCCCCCTTTATGGGAGCTGGTCTCTGTTTTGAAGAAGGTGAAAATCAAGAACAGGTCAAATATCAAGCGGCTCACCATGAGTTGGTGGCTTCAGCCATGGCGACTAAGCTTGCCCACGAGATTGACCCAGAAAACAAGGTTGGATGTATGTTGGCAGCGGGGCAGTATTATCCTAACACAGCCCATCCGAGAGATTACTGGGCAGCTATGGAGGAAGATCGCAAGAGTTACTTTTTCATTGATGTTCAGGCGCGTGGGGAATACCCAAGCTACGCTAAGAAGCAGTGGGAGCGTGAAGGAATTGTGATTGAAATGACAGCAGAGGATCTAGACTTATTGAAGAATTATACTGTTGACTTTGTTTCCTTCTCCTACTATGCAAGTCGAGTGGCATCAGGGGATCCAGAAGTTAAAGAATTAACAGCTGGAAATGTATTTGCCTCCCTCAAAAATCCCTATCTAGAATCCTCAGAATGGGGATGGCAGATTGACCCACTTGGGCTTCGAATCACCCTCAATGCCATCTGGGATCGTTACCAAAAGCCCATGTTCATCGTAGAAAATGGCCTCGGTGCTATTGATACACCAGATGAGAATGGTTATGTAGCAGATGACTATCGGATTGCTTATCTAGAGGCTCATATCAAGGCTATGCGAGATGCCATATACCAAGATGGAGTAGACTTGCTCGGTTATACGACTTGGGGCTGTATCGATCTGGTTTCAGCTGGAACAGGCGAAATGAACAAGCGCTATGGCTTTATCTATGTGGATCGTGATAATGAAGGTCATGGAAGTCTCAAACGTAGCAAGAAGAAATCCTTCTACTGGTACAAGGATGTCATTGCCAGCAATGGTGCAAGCATTGAGTAGAACACATTTATTCACTATTTTTATAAAATATTCTCCCTACTTTATAAGATCTGAAAAAGAGTTCAACTGGAACTCTTTTTTTGCTATAATGAGGGGAGAAAAATCAGACAGGAGAATAAAATGTCAGAACCATTATTTTTACAATCAGTTATGCAAGAAAAAATCTGGGGTGGGACTAAACTACGTGATGAGTTTGGCTACGACATTCCAAATGAAAAAATCGGAGAATACTGGGCAATCTCAGCTCATCCAAATGGAGTGTCTAAGGTAGCCAATGGCCGCTATCAAGGAACAGACCTCGCTACTTTGTATGCGGAACACCGTGAGTTGTTTGGCAATCGTCCAGAGCCAGTATTTCCACTTTTGACCAAAATCCTTGATGCCAATGACTGGCTCAGTGTTCAAGTTCATCCAGACGATGCTTATGGATTAGAGCATGAAGGCGAACTCGGAAAAACAGAATGTTGGTACATTATCGCCGCAGATGAAGGTTCAGAGATTATCTATGGCCACAATGCCAAATCAAAAGAAGAACTCCGCCAACAAATCGAAGATAAGAACTGGGATGCCTTGCTGACAAAGGTTCCTGTTAAGGCTGGGGATTTCTTCTATGTTCCAAGTGGAACTATGCATGCTATCGGTGCAGGTATCTTGATCCTTGAAACGCAACAGTCTAGTGATACAACCTACCGTGTCTATGACTTTGACCGCAAGGATGATAATGGCAACTTGCGTGAGCTTCATCTTGAAAAATCCATCGATGTTTTAAATATCGGTGAGCCTGCAAATAGCCGTCCTGTGACTGTTAAAGCAGATGATTTGCGTTCAACTCTCCTTGTATCCAATGAATTCTTCGCAGTTTACAAGTGGGAAATTACTGGAAAAGTTGACTTTGAAAAAACAGTTGATTACAGCTTGTTAAGTGTCTTGGCTGGTCAAGGTCAGCTCATTGTAGACGGTAAGGAATATCCAATCCAAAAAGGTAGCCACTTTATCTTGCCAAGCGATGTTGATGCATGGACTTTGGAAGGTCAAGGTCTAGAATTGATTGTTAGTCATCCATAAAAAGAAAGGGCCTGAGTTCATTATGTACTGACCCCAAAAAGTTAGACAAATAATTATTGAAAGGATT
>NZ_JVKV01000051.1 GCF_001072375.1 Streptococcus pseudopneumoniae | reverse complement strand
CGTAGTCCCAGCCCCGCGAGGATGATTAGGAGCTTTTTGGAGTCTAAAAGACAAACAAAAACTCCAATCAGCTACCGCGTCAAAGTTTGATTGTTAATAAAAAGTGAGGTCGGGATCTTTTTTATCCCAACCTCTTTTTTTGTTTGCCTAGTTTACAAGGCTCTATCTCCATATTTTAAAAATAAACAGTCACCTTTTATTTTTCGTAATCCTACTAATGATACTCGATAGGAATTTCTCCTCTTCAATTTCTTTATTTTTCTAGCATTTTAGAAATTTACTTTTTACCACTTTTCCATTAAGTAGACCAATCAACCAGCCAGCGCCTAAAGACGCTGGCTTTCACGTTGTTCAAGCCTTATTACTCTTGACTCGTCACTTGCCTCTTAAATAGGCGTGAGTATTACTTACCACTATCCCTAAAGGGATCCTCATTTTCTTTTACACTCAATTTATCTAGTACTATATCATGCTTTACTCGTTCTCAAATTTTCATACTCGTAAAGAAATCATCCACTGGATAATTTCTTTAATCTTGGATGTATTTCCTTATCGTGGCTTCATTAAGCCCTACTGTACTCACATAATAACCTTCTGCCCAGAAATGCCGGTTCCCAAACTTGTACTTGAGGTTGGCGTGTTTATCGAACATCATGAGTGCACTTTTGCCTTTTAAATACCCCATAAAACTTAAAACACTTATCCTTGGTGGAATACTTACTAGCATATGTACATGGTCTGGCATTAAGTGACCATCGATAATTTCAACTCTTTTATAACTACACAAGCGATGAAATATTTCTCCCAAACTACTTCGATATTGATTATAGATGACTTTTCGTCTATACTTAGAGGTGAACACAATGTGATAGAACACATCCACTTTGTGTGTGATAAACTATGAGACTTTTGTGCCA
>NZ_JVKV01000050.1 GCF_001072375.1 Streptococcus pseudopneumoniae | reverse complement strand
ACTGTTACTAAAGAAGGTCACGTTCTTAAAGCAACAAACACACTTCCTGCAGATACAGAATTCAACAATACCTTCACACCTGCTGCAACACAGGCTCAATTCAAGTTTACTAAGAAACTTGAAGGTAAAGAGCTTACGAAGGATGCCTTCACATTTGAATTAGTTGAAAATGGTAAAGTCATCCAAACTAAGAAAAATGCGGCTGATGGAACTATCCAGTTTGACGCGATTTCTTACGATAAAGAAGGTTCTCATACATACACTGTACGTGAAGTAGCTGGAACAGATACAAATATCGACTACGATTCAATGAATGCAGAAGTAACCGTAACAGTTACGAAAGATGCT
>NZ_JVKV01000049.1 GCF_001072375.1 Streptococcus pseudopneumoniae | reverse complement strand
TTGCGAAATTTTGTTTTGAAGTAGACGTAGAGTTTCTTTTCTTCCACTAGTTCTGGATGCTTTTCTAGAAGTTCATGGAGACAGATCATGCCCTCTTGGTCCCAATCCTCTTTCTCCCACAGGTGGAGATAGTAGTCTTTTCTACATTTATGAACAATTCCTTTTACCTTTGCATAATTCTTTTCAAACATTTGCTTTCCCCCTTTCTCTGCTTGTAGTATAGCAGAGAAAG
>NZ_JVKV01000005.1 GCF_001072375.1 Streptococcus pseudopneumoniae | reverse complement strand
TGGAGGATTACCCAAGTCCGGCTGAAGGGAACGGTCTTGAAAACCGTCAGGCGTGTAAAAGCGTGCGTGGGTTCGAATCCCACATCCTCCTTTATTATTAACGCGGGATGGAGCAGCTCGGTAGCTCGTCGGGCTCATAACCCGAAGGTCGTAGGTTCAAATCCTGCTCCCGCAATAAGGCTCGGTAGCTCAGTTGGTAGAGCAATGGATTGAAGCTCCATGTGTCGGCGGTTCGATTCCGTCTCGCGCCAT
>NZ_JVKV01000048.1 GCF_001072375.1 Streptococcus pseudopneumoniae | reverse complement strand
ATCAATCAATTGCAGGAGAAGTACCCTTATGAAATCTCTGGAGGACAAAAACAACGGGTTGCAGTTGCACGCGCCATCATTACAGAACCTGAAATTCTCCTTGCGGACGAGCCAACAGGAGCGCTTGATTCCAAGTCATCTGCAGCACTTCTTGATGTTTTTGATGAAATCAATGAGTGCGGACAAACTATTCTCATGGTAACCCACTCAACAGCAGCTGCTAGCAGGGCCAAGCGCGTGCTCTTTATCAAAGACGGCATTCTTTACAACCAAATCTACCGTGGAGATAAGACAGATCGTCAGATGTTCCAAGAAATCTCTGACACCTTGACTGTTATGGC
>NZ_JVKV01000047.1 GCF_001072375.1 Streptococcus pseudopneumoniae | reverse complement strand
GCAAGCACTTCAGCAAGTACGTCAGCCTCAACAAGTGCAAGTACCTCAGCAAGTACATCGGCTTCAACAAGTGCGTCAGAATCAGCGTCAACATCAGCTTCTGAATCAGCAAGCACAAGCGCCTCAGAGTCAGCAAGCACATCAGTATCTATGATTCATTCAACTAGTCAAGCTCCTCAAACTGATACCACTAAGGCCCGTAAGCAATTACCAAATACAGGTGAAACTGCTTCAGCTGCAAATGCTCTCCTTGGAGTTGTAGCAGGTCTAAC
>NZ_JVKV01000046.1 GCF_001072375.1 Streptococcus pseudopneumoniae | reverse complement strand
TCTTAAGGCACCTTAATATTTTTCTTAAGGCACCTTAATTATAAAAAATATGATAAAAACTTAAGAAAATTCAACAAAATTTTAGGGAAAGTCAGAATAAGTCTACTCACTTAACGGTAATGATAAATCTATTGATAAACTTTGACATTTAATGGTGAACTGTAACTATTATTTCTAACTCGATTTCTCTATAAAAGAGGAAAAACCAGCGTCTTTTGACGCTGGATAAAAGCTACTTAGATCATTTATCAAGAAACTAAATGGCTTCTGTAACGAAGCTACGGCTTTCAAGTACCTTAAGCATAGCATCCGCTGTATCTAGGGCTGTAAAGAGTGGTACACCATGTTCGATAGCTGAACGGCGGATTTGTTCACCATCTTCATCAGCAGTTCGTTTAGTACCAACTGTGTTGATGATAGCTTGGATTTTCCCTTTACGAACATAGCTTGGGATATCATGTTCATCATCACCAATCTTACCAACGAGTTGAGCCTTCAAGCCATGACTTTCAAAGAAAGCTGCTGTTCCTTGAGTCGCAAGGATACCATAACCAATATTTTGGAAACGACGAGCCAAATCCAAAGCCTCTTCTTTAGCATCATCAGCAATGGTGAAAACTACATTTCCAAAGGTTGGCAAGTGTAAGTAAGAAGCTTCAAATGCTTTATAGAGAGCTTTTTCCAAAGTCGTATCAGAACCCATAACTTCACCTGTTGACTTCATCTCAGGACCGAGCAAGCTGTCTACCTTAGCTAGTTTGGTAAATGAGAAGACAGGTGCCTTGATATGAACACGGGTGCTTTCAGGGTAAAGTCCATCTTGGTAACCAAGTTCTTCAAGGTTTTGACCAAGAATAAGCTTGGTTGCTACTTGAGCCATAGGAATATTGGTCACCTTAGAAAGGAATGGAACCGTACGGCTGGCACGTGGATTCACCTCAATAACGTAAACTTTCTCATCCTTGATGACAAACTGAATGTTCATCATCCCAAGACAGTTAAGGCCGATTGCAAGACGTTTAGTATAGTCTGCGATTGTTTCTTGCACTTTTTGAGACAAGGTTTGTGGAGGGTAAACAGCCATGGAGTCACCTGAGTGGACGCCGGCACGTTCGATATGTTCCATGATACCTGGGATGAGGACATTTTGTCCATCTGAAATAGCATCTACTTCACACTCTTGACCGACGATATAAGAGTCTACAAGAACTGGATGATCTGGACTTGCCTTAACGGCTGTGCGCATGTAAGAACGGAGATCTTCTTCGTTTTCTACAATTTCCATAGCACGTCCACCCAAGACATAAGAAGGACGAACAAGGACTGGGAAACCAATCTTGCGGGCTGCAAGTACTGCTTCTTCTTCGTTTGTAGCAGTCTGTCCAGGTGGCTGTGGAATATCCAAGTCTTTGAGAGCTTGTTCGAAGAGGTCACGGTCTTCGGCACGATCTAGGTCAGTAACCTGCGTACCAAGGATAGTCACACCTGCTTTAGCCAATGGCTCAGCAAGGTTGATAGCTGTTTGACCACCAAACTGAACGATAACACCTTTTGGTTTCTCCAAATCGATGACATTCATGACATCTTCGAATGTTAATGGTTCAAAGTAAAGTTTATCCGATACAGAGAAGTCGGTTGAAACTGTCTCTGGGTTCGAGTTCATGATAATAGCTTCGTAGCCAGCAGCTTGAATTGCCTTAACAGAGTGAACAGTCGCATAGTCAAACTCAACTCCTTGACCGATACGGATTGGACCAGAACCTAGGACCAGTACGGATTCCTTTTCAGACTTGATCGATTCATTTTCCCAACCATAGGTTGAATAGAAGTAAGGAGTTTCTGATTCAAACTCTGCCGCACAAGTGTCAACCATCTTGTAAACTGGAACAATCTTGTTTTCCAAACGAAGCTGGCGAACTTGGTCAGCTGTCGTTTTCCATAGTTCAGCAATCTTACGGTCTGAAAATCCATTCAATTTTGCTGTTTTCAAAACTTCAAGATCTTGTGGATGTGAGCCCAATTCTTGCTCAATTTCAAAGATATGCAAGAGTTTATCCAGATAGAAGATATCGATTTTTGTAAGCTCAGCAATTTCCTCAGGTGTATAACCACGACGAATGGCTTCTGATACGTAGAAGAGACGGTCATCTTGAGCCTTAACAACCTTTTCAATCAAGGCATCATCTGAAACATCTGCAAGCTCAGGCATTTCATTGTGGTGAACCCCAATTTCAAGTGAGCGACAAGCTTTAAGAAGTGACTCCTCGATGTTACGACCAATGGCCATAACTTCTCCAGTCGCCTTCATCTGAGTACCAAGACGGCGTTCACCCTTTTCAAACTTGTCAAATGGGAAGCGCGGAATTTTGGCAACCACGTAGTCAAGGGCTGGTTCAAACATGGCATAAGTTGAACCTGTAACTGGGTTGATGACCTCATCTAAGGTCAAACCGACTGCAATCTTAGCAGCCAATTTAGCGATTGGGTAACCTGTCGCCTTAGAAGCAAGAGCTGACGAACGCGATACACGAGGATTTACTTCAATAACATAATACTTAAAGCTGTGGGGGTCAAGGGCTAGCTGAACATTACATCCACCTTCAATCTTGAGAGCGCGGATAATGCTCAAGCTTGCATCACGAAGCATTTGATTTTCATAATCTGACATAGTTTGCGCTGGGGCAAATACGATGGAATCCCCTGTATGAATCCCGACTGGGTCAAAGTTTTCCATGTTACATACAACAAGAGCATTGTCAGCTGAGTCACGCATCACTTCGTACTCGATTTCCTTGAAACCTGCAATAGAACGCTCAATCAAACATTGGGTAACAGGTGACAACTTCAAACCATTTTCAGCAATTTCACGCAATTCTTCCTCGTTGGCACACATACCACCGCCAGTACCACCAAGTGTGAAGGCTGGACGGACGATCACTGGGTAACCAATTGTTGCTGCGAAAGCTACGGCTTCTTCCACTGTATTAACAATTTCTGATTCAGGAATTGGTTGGTTCAGCTCTTCCATCAATTGTTTAAAAAGATCGCGGTCCTCCGCTTGGTCGATGGCAGACAATTTAGTCCCGAGAAGTTCTACTCCCAATTCATCAAGAATGCCATTTTTAGACAATTCCATGGCCATGTTCAGCCCTGTTTGCCCACCAAGAGTTGGAAGCAAGGCATCTGGACGTTCTTTACGGAGAATACGAGTCACAAACTCAAGTGTGATTGGCTCAATGTAAACCTTGTCTGCAATTTCCTTATCAGTCATGATAGTTGCAGGGTTTGAATTCACCAAGACAACCTCATAACCTTCCTCTTTCAAAGACAAGCAAGCCTGAGTCCCAGCATAGTCAAACTCAGCAGCCTGACCAATAATAATCGGACCAGAACCAATCACCATAATTTTTTGAATATCAGTACGTTTAGGCATTTATAAGATATTAAGGGCGTCAAGCGGACAAAGCTAAAATAGGAGTTATGACGAAGAACTGTCAGTTCTAGGAATAACTATCTTTTTAGCAACGTCCGTAGCCCGTATTCAGTTCAGCAAATACGGCTCACCCTTCTCCTTTCTATTCGGCAACTCTCAGGTTGCCATTAAATAAATTCTCCGACGATTTTTTAGCGAAACGATTTTTTTCGATAAAAAATCTAGTGCAGGGAGTTTTTAGTTCGCCTAATAGCGACTAAAAGAAACGACCTGCCTTTCTATTCAGCAACTCTCAGGTTGCTATTAAATAAGATACAAAGGACGAATAGAAAGCGATTGAATTTTAGGAAACCAAGGAAAGATTGACAATTCGAGATGGGTTCTCTAAATTCCGGGCTTTCCGTCCGTGTTCAGTTACATAAATTCTCCGACGATTTTTTATAAATAAACTTAGTTAGAAATTTTAACAGCTACATAATTTAAGGATAAACTTTTCAAAATCTTCGGGCGTTGTGGAATTAATGACTTTGTTACCTGTTCTTAAAGTAACGGCAAATAAATGAGAATCTGTCACTTTTTGATTTAAAAACTTCTCCGTCAAATCCCAATAATGAACAGAAGTCATGTTCTTTGGTACTACCTCACTGAATGTAACATAACCAAAAGCGATATCCTTGTTTAATCCTCTAACCTCATTAATAGCTTTTGCTATACTGTCAGTATTTTTTTCAGGATCATATAAACCATTAACTTTACATTCTATTATAGCTTTAACATCTTCATATTTATAAGCAAAATTATCAGGGTTAGCATCATCGTTTAAAATTAACAAATCATACTCGAATTTACTACCTATCACAAAAGCATTAATCTCAGAAACTTTTAAGGGTAGAGAATTTTTCTTCAAAACATTACTTACTTCATCTTTTAATAATTCATTAGCAACTTTTCCTTTATATTTTGAATATCCTTTAAATTGCTCAGATTTCCCTTCGAAAATATTTTGAAATTTGTCAAATAAATTACTCATTACTCGCTCCCTCTTTTCTGTTCTTTAAAAGCTTCCATCATCTCGATGAACTCGTCAAATAGATAACTTGCATCGTGCGGACCTGGTGCAGCATCTGGGTGGAATTGCACAGAGAAACCTGGTTGGTATCTGTGACGTACACCTTCAACTGACTTGTCATTGATTTCTTCATGAGTAATCATCAAATGGTCTGGAAAATCTTCACGACTCACTGCATATCCATGGTTTTGACTAGTAAAGTCCACGCGCCCTGTTGCAATTTCGCGTACAGCGTGGTTAAATCCACGGTGACCAAATTTCATCTTATAGGTCTTGGCACCATTTGCCATGGCAAAGAGCTGGTGCCCCATACAAATACCAAAGATTGGAATTTTTCCGAGAATACCACGAATCATATCGAGTGCTTCTGGTACATCTTCTGGATTTCCCGGTCCATTTGACAACATAACTCCGTCTGGATTCAAGTGAAGGATTTCCTCTGCTGTTGTAGTATAAGGAACGACCGTTACATTACAATCTCTCTTAGACAACTCTCTTAAGATTGAATGCTTGAGACCAAAGTCAACGAGCACCACGCTCAAACCTACTCCTGGAGCTGGGTAAGCAGTTTTTGTAGAAACCTGTTTGATATTATCTATTGGTAAAACAGTTGCTTGAAGCTGATCTGTGATGTGGTCGATACTATCTCCCACATGTGTCAGAGTCGCTCTCATAGTCCCATGTTTGCGAATGATTTTTGTCAAAGCACGTGTATCAATACCTGAAATACCAGGGATTTTCTTAGATTTCAAAAATTCATCCAGCGTCATCTGGTTGCGCCAGTTACTGGCTCTACGAGCTTCTTCAAATACCACTACACCTTTACAGGTTGGACTGATAGACTCGTAGTCATCACGGTTAATCCCATAATTTCCAACCAAGGGATAGGTAAAGGTTAGGATTTGCCCATTATAAGACTGATCCGTAATAGATTCTTGATAACCAGTCATCCCGGTATTAAAGACAATTTCACCAGTTACATCGATGTCAGCCCCAAAGGCTTTTCCTTCAAAAATTGTTCCATCTTCTAAAACTAGAAGTCGTTTAGTCATAAATTCACCTCTCGTGGATGCTCTCAGGCATCTTTTAACGTTTTGTGTCTTATTTTGCGTTTCTGTAAGTCAATACAGATTCTAAAATTGCCATTCTGACAAAGACACCATTGGTCATTTGTTGAACAATACGTGATTTTGGTGCTTCGACCAAGTGATCAGCAATTTCAACATCGCGATTTACAGGAGCTGGATGCATCAGAATAGCTTTATCTTTCAAGCGATCGTAACGTTCTTGAGTCAAACCATGCTGTGCATGATAACCCTCTTTTGAAAAGACTGTTCCACTTTCATGACGCTCATGCTGAACACGGAGAAACATCATCACATCAACTTGGTCAATGATTTCATCAATGCTTACAAACTGTCCATAGTCTGCAAACTCTTGACTTCTCCATTCCTCAGGTCCAGCAAAGTAGAGTTCTGCTCCTAAGCGTTTTAAGATTTGCATATTGGATTTAGCCACACGTGAATGGTCAAGATCACCAGCAATGGCTACCTTGAGTCCTTCGAAGTGTCCAAATTCTTCATAAATGGTCATCAAATCAAGCAAGCTCTGGCTAGGATGTTGACCCGAACCATCCCCACCATTGATAATCGAAGTCGTAATCGTCGGACTATCAATCAACTCTCTGTAGTAATCCACCTCTGGATGTCGGATGACACAGGCATCTACTCCCAAGGCTGACAAGGTCAAAATTGTATCGTAGAGTGTTTCACCCTTGTTGACTGAACTTGTTTTTACATCGAAGTCCAGTAGCTGAAGGCCCAGTTTAATCTCTGCTACTTCAAAAGATTTGTGGGTACGAGTCGAACTCTCAAAGAAGAGATTAGAGACGATGTGTTGGTCCTCATAAGACGCTTTTGCTCCATTTTTAAACTCAATTCCTCGTTTAATCAATTTCATAACCTGATCCACAGTGAGATCTTCCATGGATACCACATGTTTCAATGCTTGTTGATTTTCTGACATGGCTACTCCTTTAGCTATTAAGCTTCTTCAGTAATCAAAACTCTATCTTGACCATCAAGTTCTGTCATCTCAACGATGATTTCTTCAGAACGACTAGTTGGAATATTTTTCCCAACATAGTCTGGACGAATTGGCAATTCTCTATGCCCACGGTCAACCAGTACCGCAAGACTCACGCGCGCTGGGCGACCATGTCCGACAATGTTATCGATAGCAGCACGGATTGTACGACCTGTATAGAGTACATCATCCACCAAAATGACTTCGCGATCTGTCACATCGACAGAAATCAATGAAGTATCTTCACCGCTTTTGACATCATCGCGGAAAGGTTTGGTATCTAATTCTACAACGGGAACAGAGATATTTTCCAATTGTTCCAAACGCTCCTGGATACGGTGAGCAATAAAGACACCACGTGTTTTTATCCCAGCCAATACAATCTTGTTTAAATCTTTATTTCGCTCGATAATCTCGTAGGTGATCCGAGTAATCGCTCGTTTGACGGTTAATTCGTCTACAACTTCTTTTGTCTTCATGACAAACCTCCAAAAAGAAAAGTCTCCTTTTTCAAGGAGACTTGAGAATGTATAACTAAGCGAGCCATACTGCAAACAGTATAGACTTACCCTTCTACTTAATCGAGCTCCTTGCCTGCCTCACGGGACAGGTTTAAAGGAATATTTTATTGTCATTACTATATCACAAAGCCTAGTTCAAAGCAAGTAAAAACATTCAATGCTAAGCCTTATAATGAACTAAAATCGTATAACTGTGGATAGTGATCGCATTCTGGATTTTTCGGATGACAGATAGCACGACCAAAGTAAATCATAGCCTGATGGGCTGCCAACCATTCTTCTGGTGGCAAGACATCCATAACACGTTTTTCGACCTCAAGGGGTGTAGCTGATTTTTTTACAATATCGTGGTGTTTACAGATTCGCTCTACGTGAGTATCAACTGCAAAAGCCGGAATACCGAATCCCACGCTCAAAACTACGTTAGCTGTTTTACGACCAACTCCCGCTAAACTCTCTAATTCTTCCCTAGTCTGAGGGACTTGACCGTCAAAATCATCCAGTAGTTGCTGGGCACACTTCTTAAGGAACTTAGCCTTATTTCGATAAAGCCCAAGACGAGAAATATACGAGGCAATCTCACTCTCACTTGCATCTGCCATGGTTTGTGGGGTTGGAAAAGCTGCAAAAAGGCCAGGAGTAGCCTTGTTGACTGCCGCATCTGTCGTCTGAGCAGACAGCATAACAGCAACCAGAAGTTCAAAATGATTACGAAAATCTAGACTTGGTTTTGCATCTGGAAAAAGAGCAATGATTTCCTCAATGACATGTCGAGCACGTTTCTTGGATAAAACCATCTATTCGTCTCCGTCAAACAGTCCTTGTAAACCTGCAAAAGGACTATTTTCTTCTTTCTTGACTGCTTGTTGGGCTTGATACTCTTCCTCAGACATGATTTGCCAGTCATTTCCAGAAACAAATCCCTGACCTGCTTCTTCTTCAGCTGTTAAGACCTTGATTGGAATATTGAGCAAGATATTATCAGAAACACTTTCAGCCAGGTCGATTTCCCCATTTTCAATCGGTAAAACCAAGTCATCATCTAGAACTTCTTGATCCAGTTGATTGGTAGCACCTTCCATAAAGACTTCTGTCACTGGATAAGACTCTTTCAATTCTACCGGTTCCATGCTACGGCTAGAAGCTAGAACGATTGTATAAGATAACTGATAATCTAGGAAAAACATACGGTCTTCGTACTGAACTTTCCCTACAGCAACAATATCTTTTACATCTATAATTTCTTGATTACGTTTACGTAAGTCTGCCACCAAATCTAAAGTTTGCTCAAAGTGCAAGCCTTCCGGCAACTTACGAATTTCTTGAATATTTAATTTCATACTTCCTCCATAAAGATTTACTCACTTGATTATACCATGAAATCACTTAATTTAATCGCTGCAGACCTTGTTTTAAATATTATTAGTTTTTGATATATTTATTATGACAAATTTATTTTTTGTGCTATACTATAGACATCAATACATGAGCAAAGGAGGACGCTCATATGGAAGACAAAGAACTAATCTTAGAAGCTTATCAACTCATTTCCGAGTTAAATAAAGCTTACCAAACCTGCAAACAAGGATTGCCTGATGATCTACGCTTGCAACAAATTATTGACCAGCTTCTCAATCAACTTAAAAAGGCTGAGAAACTAGATAACTCTATCTTAATTGATCTTGAGAAATTTTACCAATGTACCAGTCTCTTGATTGGACTTGGCACACTTAAGCTGAATGAGCAAACTCGCACTGCTTGGCGAAACTATGATAAGTTTCACTACGATCAAGTCAAACACGTTTTGACACTCTATGGACCTGTTTTTGGTTTCTAGAAAGACTTGAATTTCACATTTCTTTTGACAAAGTGTTCCAAAAGGTATAAAATAAACATAATAATTTTCGGAGGTAAGGGAGACATGAACAACTAAGTCTATCAAATATAGAACCTTTATTTAGTAGATCTTGTTTTTGTCTCTTTTTGTGTGCTCTTTTATGCTCTTTCTTCTGGCATTTTATACTCAATGAAAATCAAAGAGCAAACTAGGAAGCTAGC